>JAFAQQ010000005.1 GCA_019246335.1 Actinomycetota bacterium
CCGCATTTAGCATCGCGCGACCGATGGGCACGACCGGCGCATCAGCGGCCCTCACGCCTGGCGCGGATCACCCGGCGGCTGGTGTGGATCGGGCCCGGCTCGAGGCGGCGGTGCGCGGGCTCGACCCCGGCAGTCGCGCGCTCCTCGACCTCTCCCTGCGCCACCGCGTGCGCGACGACGACATGGCCGTCGTGCTGCGCGTGGACGCCTTCCAGGTCGCTTGGCTGCGCGCCCGCGCCATCGAGCGCGTCGCATCGGAGCTCGGCGCTGAGGACCCGATCGGGATCGGGGCCGTCCGGGCGGCGCTCCCGCGCGTCGGGGAGGGCGTCTGGATGCAATCGGACCCGGGCGGCTCCCTGCCGGCCCCTGCGTCGCCGGCGCACCTGGTGCCGGTCCCGCACGCGCCGGTAGCCCGCTACGTCGCGCCCCCGCACGCGCCCTTCTCCGACAAGCTGCGCTCCGCCGCGATGGCCGGACGGTCGGTTGCGCGCGGCGCCCCCCATCCGCCCCGTCCCGCCCTCAAGGCGGCCCTGCTGACCGGCGCCGGCGCCGTCCTCGGGTTCACGCTGGTGCGCAGGCGCCGTAGGTAGTCGGTTCCGACCCGGCGTTGACATCGGCCGGTGGCGCCGGCGGACTGTCGCGGGGTTAGCATCCGCGCGGTGCAGGGGGTCCGAGCCGTCGCCGCCGTCGCCGTCGTCGCAACGCTCGCGATGCTCGTCGCCGCCCCGGCGGACGCCGCGATGGTTCAGGCCGAGAGCCTCCTTCCCCCTGGCGAGAGCGGGTTCGTGTCGATCACGGGCGTGAAAGACGGGACGGGTTCGCCGCACCTGTACGACCAGAACGACGACTTCATCCACTTCCGCTACAAGAGCGCGCAGCTCGGCCAGGCCGGCTCTGTCGAGGTGCCGAAGAGTGGAGTGACGATCACCCGGGACGCCTTCGGCGTCCCCTCGATCACCGCCGGCAACGCGAGCGACCTGTGGTGGGGCGCAGGCTACGCGACCGCGGAGGACCGCCTCTTCCAGCTCGAGCTCTTCAGGCGCGCGACGACGGGGCACCTGGCCGAGATCCTCGGGAAGAGCTACATCCCGATGGACGTCACGGTCCGCCGCGACTTCTACACGACCCAGGAGATCGACTCGTTCATCCCCAAGCTGCCCCCGGCGTTCGTGCAGCGGTACAAGGACTACGCGGCCGGGATCAACGCGTGGGTCTCGTACCTGCAGACGCACCCGACGGATACGCCCGCGGAGTTCGCCGCGCTGGCCGACCCGCCGCAGCCGTTCACTATTGAGCAGCTCGCCGCAATCGGCATATACCTCGCTCGCACGACGCCGAACACCGACGGCATCGAGCTGGACGCCATGCGTGCGCTCAGGGCCAGCGGCAAGCGTGCCCTGGACACGATCCTGCCGCTACGCATCCCAGGCCAGATCAGCACGATCCCACGATCGTCCGGCCTCTTCCCGTCGGCGCCGGGCCGCACGCGCAGGCAGGAGCGCGCCGCCCTGACGCGCTCGGCGAAGTTCGTGAAGAAGCTGCCGCAGCCGAGCGCGAGTGACCTCGGCACCGAGCCCACCGTGAGCGCGGCGTCGAGCGCCCAGGCGCGCTCCCTTCTGCGGCCGATCCGCCTGGGCGGGTCGTCGATGGCCGCAGTCGGCGACCGGCGGCACCACCACGCCGTCTTCTTCAATGGACCGGAGCTGGGGTTCACGGCGCCGGAGGAGCTCTACGAGCTCGGGCTCCACGGCCCGGGCTTGAACGTGCGCGGGATCACGGCGCCGGGAGCGCCGGTCATCGCCATCGGCCACAACCAGCACGTCGCGTTCGGCCTCACGAGCGGCCTCTCGGGCACCAACGCCCTGTACGCGGAGAAGCTGGTGCCCGGGCACCCGAACACCTACTACTTCCACGGTAAGCCGCGCCCGATGAGCTGCCGGCAGGAGACGTTCCAGTACCGCAGCTCGCCAACGAGCTTCCTGACGATCCCGCCGCCCCCGCCCGAGGTGGGCTCGGAGGTCTACACGCTGTGCCGCACCGTCCACGGCCCCGTTCAGGAGCGCGCGGGGGGCTACGCCTACGCCCGCCGCTATGCCACGTGGATGCGCGAGGTGGACACGATCGTCGGGCTCGCCCAAGTCGACCAGGCGCGGGACATCCACGACGTCAACAGCGCGATGAGCCGCGTCACCTGGAACGAGAACCTGATGGCGGCTGACGACCGCGGCAACATCGGATACTGGCACCCAGGGCTCATGCCGGTGCGACCGAAGGGCTGGGACGAGCGGCTTCCCTACCCGGGAGACGGGCGCGCCGAGTGGAAGGGGTTCCTGAAGGTCTCGGCGCGGCCGCACGTGATCAATCCCAAGCAGGGCTGGCTGACCAACTGGAACAACGTCCCGTCCCAGGGATGGACCACCCAGAACGCGCCGGCGACGGAGCGGGTGGCCGGTCGCTGGTTCCGGGTCCGGTGGCTCAGCCGGCACGTCGCCCCGATGGCCGGGCACCCGAGCTACGCGGGCCTGAAGCGCGCGGTGCAGCTCGCCGGGACGACGGCCGAGCAGCGGCCGTTCTCCACGCACTGGCTGAGGCGCGCCCTGCGTCGTGCCGGTTCGAAGTCCCAGGCCGTGCTCCACGCGATCCTCGCCTGGAACGGCTCCTACAACCAGCCGGACTCGCACGGCACCGTGGCCCCCGGCGTGGCCGCGTGGCAGGCGCTGAAGCGGAACATGCAGCTCATCGCGATCGCGCCGCTGGGGGCCGCGGGGCGGATCATCGGCGGCGATCTACCGAACGACGAGCACGTCTTCGACGTCTCGATCGGCCAGGCCTATGCGTTCCGGCGGCTTGGCCCCGCGAGCGTCCGGCGCGCCGCCAAGCGGACGTTCGACCAGCTCGCCGCGCGCTTCGGCACCACGAACCCTTCGAAGTGGCG
>JAFAQQ010000150.1 GCA_019246335.1 Actinomycetota bacterium
C
Source organism: Actinomycetota bacterium (assembly GCA_019246335.1). GTDB lineage: Bacteria > Actinomycetota > Thermoleophilia > Solirubrobacterales > Thermoleophilaceae > AC-37. Next base: position 2 of record JAFAQQ010000150.1, read on the forward strand.
GGCGGCGACCGCGAGCAGCAGCGCGACAGCGGCGACGAGCGGCGACGGGAGGGTCGGAACGGCGGCGAGCACCTCCGCCACCCGCCCGCGTCCGCTCGCCTGCGCGACGAGCGCCAGCGCCAGGACGAGCGCCGCGTCGCCGATCAGGCGGGCATCGACTCCTTCCCGCGCAAGCACGGCCATCGCTTCAGCCACGCCCTGGAGGAGCAGCTGGTTGGCCACCCACGTGTGCCGGTACGTGCTGCGGAGCCGCTCCACGACCGGGTCCGTCACACCCATGCCGCTGAGGTTGCGGTAGAGCTGAGGCAGGACCTTCTCCTCCGCCGGCTCGAGGACCTCGACGTCGACCGAGTCGCGCCACGCAACCCAGGCTTCGCGCGCGCGATCGCCGACGGCGAAGGCCGCCGTGAGGAGCTGCTCGTCCTTCGTCACGCCGGATGCGAGGCCAGCTCGCCGGCGGCCACCAGCCTGCCCTCGACGAGCCTGTACGCGCGATCCGCCCGCCGGGCGACCGCCGGGTCGTGCGTTACGAGGAGCATCGCCGGCTCCCCGGGCAGCCTGCGCAGGTTCTCGAGCACGAGCCGTGAGCTGGCCTCGTCGAGGTGGTCGGTCGGCTCGTCGAGCAGCAGCAACGCGGGCTCGCGCACCAGAGCGCGCGCAAGCGCAACCCGCTGGCGCTGGCCCGCCGAGAGCCGCAGGCCCTCGTCCCCGGCCAGGGTGTCCAGCCCGTCGGGAAGGCGCGCGGCAAACTCGGTCACTGCCGCGACGCTCGCCGCCCACTCGATCCGCTCGTGATCGGCATCCGGGCGCCCGTAGGCGATGTTGTCGGCGATCGACCCCGGGAAGATCAGCGGCTCGTGCAGGAGGGCCCCCACCCGCTCGCGGACGGGGCGGAGGTCCAGCTCGTCGAACGGCAAGCCGTCGGCGCGCACGCAACCGGACGCCGGCCGGTAGAGGCCGAGCAGCAGGTTGATCACCGTCGTCTTCCCGGCGCCGTTCGGGCCAAGCAGGGCAACCCACTCGCCGGGCTCGACGGCCACGTTCGCGCAGCGCAGCACGGGCTCGTTCGTGTAGCCGAACTCGACGTCGTCGAGCTCGATCCCGCCCTGGAACTCGATCGCGCGCGACCCGGCGTAGGGCTCCGGCTCGTGCTCGTCGAGGAGGTCCTGGATCCGGGCGAGCGACTGGCTGCCGGTGAACACGCTCGGGAGGTTGAGCGCGGCCACCGCGAGCTGTCCGCGCAAGAGGATCGCGACGGCGAAGAATGCGACGAGGTCTCCCAGGCGGAGGTCGTGGCTCACGACCGCGGCGCCCCCGACGACAAGCAGCGCGGCCCCGCCCGTCGCGGCGATCGCCCCTTGCATGAGCGCGTAGAGCGCCGACCGCCAGCCGACGGCGCGCGCAGCGTCCTCGAGCACGTCCAGGTCGAGCCGGCTCCGGCGCAGGACGCCGGGTTCGAGCGCCTGCGCTCTCGCAAGGGTCATCGACCTGAGCGTCAGCATCGTGCCGCCGCTGCAGGCATCGACCGCCCGCTGCAGGGCGCGCGCGCGGCGCTTGATCGACCGCCCGAGCCACGCGTTGACGACAACCAGGAGCAGCGCGACCGGAAGCATCACGGCGAAGAGCAGCGGCGAGATGGCGATCAGCATCGCGGTGAGGACGGCGCCGATGATCGCCGCCGGCACGACCTGGGCGAGCAGCACGGTGAGCATCAGGTCGAGCCGCTCGCTGTCCTGGACCACCGTCGAATGGATCGTGGCCATGTCGTGGCGGTCGAACCACGACCGTGGCAGCGCGTGCAGCTTGTCGAGCATCGCGGCGCGCACGCGGGTCATCGCGCGCTTGGTCACCTCGAGCGTCACCCAGCGGTTCCAGAGCGCCACCCCGGAGCTCAGCACGTAGAGGACGAGCACCGCGCCCGTGACCAGCGCGAGCCGGCCGACCCGGTCGTGCGGAATCAGCGTGTTGAAGGCGTAACGGGCGGCGAGCGCGACGGGCAGCAGGAGCACCGACTGGACGACCGAGGTGACGATGCTGAACGCGAGCTTTCGCCGCGATCCGTCGAAGAGCCGGCGAAGCGAGCGGACGGTCGTCATTCCGGGTCGGCGGTGCCGGCGCGCCGCCGCGCAAGCGCGCGACCCAGGACCTTCGCATAGTCCCCGTAGTGGTCGCGGAACCGAGTCGTGAAGTTCCCTCCGTGGACGCGCCGGTAGGAGACGACGTCGGGAAGCATCGCAATCGACAGACCCAGATCCTCGGCCCGAAGGAGCCAGTCCAGAAACTCACCGAGACGCCACTCCGTGGGGAAGGGCCCGACCCGCTCGAACGTCGCTCGGCGTAGGAACACCGTGGTGCTGTTCTGGGCTGGTATCGGCCGATCCTCAGCTCCGGGAAACCGCACCTCGCGCCCGAACAGCACGTCCGGCGACGGCCTCGCCTCCATCACCTTCAGCTGGATTTCGAGGCGACCGGGCGGCCAGAGGTCGTCGGCGTCGATGAACGTCAGGTATTCGCCGCTCGCGGCCTCGATGCCCATGTTGCGGGCGTGTCCGAGCCCACTCGGCTCCGTGGAGATGCACGTCACCGGCGGTCCGTAGGCGCGCGCAATGGCGGCACTCGCGTCGCGCGACCTGTCCTCGACCGCGATCACCTCGACCGGGTAGCCCTGGGCCAGCACGCTGTCGATCGCCTCAGCCAGGAACGGCTCGGCGTCTCTGACCGGCATCACCACGCTCACGAGCGGATCAGCCGGCACGAATCCCTCGGCCGGCGGCTGAACGCCGGCGTTCAATCGACGCTCGAAGCACGCGGAGGTATGGGAAAGGGCTCGGCGAGACGATCGCGGTCGTGTTCTCACCGTGGATGCGGTACCGGACCAGCTGCTCTTCGATCCTGCGGCTGACCAGGCCCGCGTCCCGGACCCGCAGGGTCCAGTCCAGATCCTCAGCAATGTCGAGGACGTCCGCGAACCCGCCAATCGCCTCAAACGTGGCGCGCCGGACGGCGAGCGTGCTCGGCATCGCCATCGGGTTATCGCTCCCTGAGAGGGATTCCGCCTTCAGCCAGCTCACGGGCTGCGCGCCCGGTTCGACGAAGGCACCGACGCTACAGAAGACGATCGACACCTCCGGGTGTTCCTCCAGGCACGCAACCTGGCGCTCGAGCTTGCGCGGCTCCCACAGGTCGTCGTGGTCGAGGAAGGCGATCACATCGCCACGCGAGGCGGCGATCCCCGTGTTGCGCGCTGCAGAAACCCCGCGCCCATCGTTTGCGATGACACGCGCCTGGAAAGCATGTCCGATCTCGATGGTGCGGTCCGTGGAGCCGTCGTCCACCACGATGACCTCACACGGAGGGAGCGTCTGATCGCGCACGCTCTCGAG
>JAFAQQ010000221.1 GCA_019246335.1 Actinomycetota bacterium
TCGTGATGCGCGAGGGAGCCGGAGCGGGGACGTGAAGGCGCGAGAGGCGCACGACATGGCCGACGACCAGCTCGTGGATTTCGTCGGAACCGCCCGTGAGGAGGTCTTCAACCTCCGCTTCCAGCACGCGACGGGACAGCTCGAGAACACGGCTCGGCTCGGCCATGCGAAGCGCGACCTCGCGCGCGCGCTCACGATCGCGCGCGAGCGCGGGATCGACATCGAAGCCGAGCTGCGAAGGCAGCGCGAGCATGCCTGACGAGCACGAGACCGGCCGGGACCCCGCGGATCGTGCGGAACGGCGACGCCGTAACGCGGAGAGCCGCCGCCGCTGGCGCCTGCGCCGACGTGAGAAGGAGCGGGCGGCCCGCGCCGAGGCGCCGGCACGCGAGCCGCTGCGCGGCAAGCAGCACGGTCCCGGCCGGCCAAAGACCCGGCAGGGAGTCGTCGTCTCGGCGAAGCCCGACAAGACGATCACGGTGCGCATCGACGTGACCCGGCGTCACCGGGAGTACAAGAAGATCGTGCGCGAGTCGACGACGCTGCACGCGCACGACGAGCGCAACGAGGCGCACGAGGGCGACACGGTGCGGGTGGTCGAGAGCCGCCCGCTCAGCCGCACCAAGCGCTGGCGGCTCACCGAGGTGCTGGAGCGGGCCAGATGACCCGCTCCGGCGGCACGGGGGTGGTCCGGTGATCCAGACCGAGACGCGGCTTCGCGTGGCCGACAACACCGGCGCCCGCGAGATCCTCTGCATCCGGATCCGCGGGGGCTCGCAGCGCCGCTACGCCGGGGTCGGCGACGTGATCGTCGCGACCGTCAAGCAGGCGATCCCCCATGGCTCTGTGCGCAAGGGGGAGGTCGTGAGCGCCGTGGTCGTGCGCACCCGCAAGCAGTTCGGCCGCGACGACGGGACCTATATCGCGTTCGACGAGAACGCGGCGGTCCTCATCGATCCGCAGAACAACCCGCGCGGCACTCGTATCTTCGGTCCGGTGGCACGCGAGCTGCGCGAGCGCAACTTCATGAAGATCGTCTCGCTTGCCCCGGAGGTCCTGTAGCCGTGCCTGCGCGAGTGCGAAAGGACGACCAGGTGAAGGTGATCTCCGGCAAGGACAAGGGGAAGACCGGCCGGGTGCTGCGCGTCGAGCCGAGGAAGCACCGCGTGTTCGTCGAGGGGCTCAACATCCAAAAGCGGCATCAGAAGCCGCGCACGATCCGCGACACCCAGCGCGGCGCCGAGGTCGGGGGCGTGATCGAGAAGGAGGGGCCGATCCACATCTCGAACGTCATGCCGCTCGACCCGAAGACCGGGGATCCGACGCGTGTCGGCACGACGACGGACGACGGCGGCCGCCGCGTGCGGCTCGGCCGCCGGTCGGGAGAGGCATTCGAGTGATGGCCGTCGCGGAGGCGAAGATCACCCCGCGCTTCAAGCGGATGTACGAGGACGAGATCCGTGCTCGGCTCGTCGAGCGGTTCGGCTACTCGAGCGCGATGCAGGCGCCGCGGCTCGTGAAGATCACCCTGAACATGGGTGTGGGCGACGCCAAGCAGGACACCAACATGCTGGAGGCGGCCACCGACCAGCTGGCCGTGATCGCGGGCCAGCGGCCGAGCGTCCGCCGCGCCCGCAAGTCGATCGCGGCGTTCAAGCTGAGAGAGCAGATGCCCGTCGGGGTGGCGGTCACCCTCCGCGACGCGCGCATGTACGAGTTCCTCGACCGGCTGCTGTCGGTCGCGATCCCCCGGATCCGCGACTTCCGCGGACTCAACCCGCGCTCGTTCGACGGCCGGGGCAACTACGCGATGGGCATCCGCGAGCAGATCATCTTCCCCGAGATCGACTACGACTCGATCGACCAGGTGCGCGGCCTCGACGTGACGATCACGACGACGGCGTCGACGGACGAGGAGGCATTCGCCCTCCTCGAGGCCTTCGGCATGCCGTTCGCGCGCGACGGCAGGCCCGGCCAGGCCGGGGCGGCGGAAGCCGAGGAGGCCGAGGAGGAGCGCCGCAAAGAGGAGGCTCGGCAGCGCGCCGAGGCGGAGCAGGCCGCGCTCGAGCAGCTCAAGTCCGAGAATCCGGAGGCGTACGAACGCCCCGAGCGCGCCGAGGAGGGCGCGGCGGAGGGGGAGCGCGGGGAGGGCGGCGCCGAGGAGACGGCTTCACAGGAGGAGCAGAGCTAGATGGCAAAGACCTCACAGGTGGTTCGACAGCGCCGACCGCAGAAGTTCAAGACACGCGAGTACAACCGCTGCCGGCGCTGCGGACGCCCGCGGGCGTACTTCCGGAAGTTCGGCCTGTGCCGGATCTGCCTGCGCGAGATGGCCCACGAGGGCTACGTGCCGGGCCTGACGAAGTCGAGCTGGTAGGTGGCACGATGTCGATGACGGACCCTGTAGCCGATTTCCTCACGCGTATCCGCAATGGCTTGACCGCGGACTTCGACGACGTCGAGATCCCAGCCTCGCGCCTGAAGATCGAGCTCGCTCGGATACTGCGCGAGCAGGGCTACATCGAGGACTACGAGGTCGGGCCCTCGCGTGTGGGCGACGTCATCCGGGTGCGCCTCAAGTACACCGAGGACCGGCGCTCGGTCATCACCGGCCTCGAGCGCGTGTCGCGCCCGGGACGCCGGACGTACGTGAACTCCCGCGAGGTCCCGAAGGTGCTGGGCGGCATGGGGACGGCGATCGTCTCCACGTCGCGCGGCGTCATGACGGGTCACGACGCGCGCCGGACGGGCGTCGGCGGCGAGGTCGTGGCCTACGTCTGGTAGGTAGACGAAGTGAGCCGCATCGGAAAGCAGCCGATCGCCGTCCCCGCGAGCGTCGACGTCTTCA
>JAFAQQ010000040.1 GCA_019246335.1 Actinomycetota bacterium
CGCGGTGCAGCTCGTCGACGACCGCCTCGACGATCTCGCCGGACGCCGTCATCTCGGCGAGCCGGGCGCCGAGCGCGTTGGCGAGCGTGAGCTGGCGGTTGCGCTTGCGCAGCGGCTCGCCGTCGAGCGCATGCCGACCGGCCGGCGGCTGGACGGGCGGGGGAATCTCCTCGCGGGGAATGCCCTCGCCGAGCGTGAAGCCTTCCGGCACCGACGACGCCGGTACGGCCGCACCGCGGATGCCGCGCTGCTTCCCGTAGAGCAGCGCGCGGTCGGCCTCCCGCACGAGCTCGCTAGGCGAGAGCCCCGGGCTCCACTCGGCGACGCCGGCTGTCGCATAGGTCACCGCCTTGTCGTGGCCGAGCTCTGCGATCGCCTCGCTGAGCCGCTGGATCGCGCGCCGCGCGATCTCCTGCCCGCGCTCCTCCTCGGAGTCGACCGAGACGATTGCGAACTCGTCGCCCCCGTAGCGGGCCACGAAGTCGTAGGGGCGGACGGCCTGGCGTAGCGCCAGGCCGACGCGACGCAGCACCTCGTCGCCCGCGAGGTGCCCCTGACGCTCGTTGACCTGCTTGAAGTGGTCGAGGTCCACGAGGACCACGGTGAGCGGCCGGCCGCTGCGACGGCTGCGCTGCATCTCCCGGCGGAGGGTCTCGTGGAGGGCGGCGTGGTTCATGCAGCCCGTCAGCGCGTCCGTGCGCGCCGCCTCCGCGAGGTCCGCGTGGACGCTGGCGTTGCGGCAGGCGACCGCGGCCAGCTCGGCGAAGCTGCTGAGGAGCTGCGCGTCCTCGTCGAGCACGACGCGGCTGTTGGTGAACCCGGCCCAGAGGACGCCGCGCAGCTCGCCGTCCCAGCGCATGGGAACGGCAAGGGCGCTCGTGACGTCGGCGAAGGCGGATCGTGCGGTGGGGGTGGCGTCCCGCACGTAGTCGTTGGAGATGATCGGACGGCCGAGCTCGAGGGCGCGCGAGCCGATGCCGCCCCCGTGCTCGACGGGCACTCCGATGTTCTCTCCCGCGCTCGACGCCTCCGGCGCGAGCTGCTTGCCCGGACTGCCCCGGAACACGAGGACCCGATCGGCGCCCAGGATGCCGGCGGCCTCCTCGCAGATCCGCGGTAGCACGCGTCCCAGGTCGAGGCTGTCGTTCAGGGCCTTCGCCGCGCGTGCGATCGCCGACTGCCGGGCCACCTGCGCGCCGTGCTCCGCGGCGAGCTGCAGCTGCGCGAGGCTGGCTCGGGCGGTCTCCGCCATGGTCGCGATCGAGTCGAGGTCCTGCTCGTCGAAGCGGCGCGGCTCGTCGTCGGCGACCAGCAGGAGGTGCGCCAGCGCGCCCCCGGGGTGCGGCATCGGGGCCACGAGGGCGGCCTGCGGGCGCGGCTGGAGCCCGCTGGCGAGGGCGAGCTCGCGCGCCTGCGCGGTGCTCAGGCGCGCCGGCCTGCCCGTCTCGAGCGCCTCCGCGAGCGGGGAGGCCTCGTCCAGCGCGAACCACTCCCCGCGGCTCGGCGCCGGATCGCCGGCAACGACCGCGGCGCGGCGCGTGCGCTGCTCCACGACGAACACCAGGGCGGCGCGGACGTCGAACAGCGCCCGCGCCTCCCGGACCAGCGCGGCCGCGAGCGCCCCCGGGCGATCCGCGATCGCGGCACCAGCGAGGAGCCGCGCGGAAGCGCCGGCCGCCTCGCCGCTGCGCGCCCTCTGCGGCTTCTCAGGTGGTGAACTCGTCCTTGACCCCCCCTGCGTAGCTCCATTCTACGCCGCGCTCGGCCATGGCGAAAGAGCTTCGTCGGGACCGCGGACGGCTGAATGCCGGCGCGGCGCGGCGGCCAGGGATGCGCGCCCGGGCTAGACCCGCTGGATGAGCGTGCCCGTGCCGAGCCCGCCGCCGCAGCACATCGTCACGAGCCCGACCTCCTTGTCGGAGCGCTCGAGCTCGTGCAGGAGCGTCGTGATCAGGCGGGCGCCGGTGGACCCGAGCGGGTGTCCGAGCGCGATGGCGCCCCCGTTCACGTTGACGCGGTCCATGTCCGGCTCGAGCTCCCGGCGCCACGCCGCGAGGACCGACGCGAACGCCTCGTTGATCTCAACGAGGTCGATGTCGTCCATCCCCATCCCGTTGCGCTCGAGCAGGCGCTTGGTCGCGGGGATCGGGCCGGTGAGCATGATGACCGGGTCCACCCCGACGGTGGTCTGGTCGACGATCCGCGCGCGCGGCTTCAGGCCAAGGGACTCGGCCTTATCCCGCGCCATCAGGAGCACGGCGGCCGCGCCGTCCGAGATCTGCGAGGAGTTCCCGGCGGTCACCTTCCCGTCCTCCTTGAACGCGGGCTTCAGCTGCGAGAGGGTCTCGAGGTTCGTGTCGGGCCGGATGCCCTGGTCGCTCACGTAGGTGTCGCCGTTCACCGCGAACGGGACGATCTCCCGCTCGAAACGGCCCTCCTCCGTGGCCTGGTGCGCGCGCTGGTGGGAGCGCACCCCGATCTCGTCGAGCTCCGACCGCGGGATCTCCCACTTGTCGGCGATCATCTCGGCGGAGATCCCCTGCGGGACGAGGTTGTACCTCGACATCAGCTCCTCGGGCCAGGGGCTCCCGACCTCGTCCACCCACTTGAAGCCGACCCCCATCGGGATGTGGCCCATGTGCTCGACGCCCGAGCCGATCACGGCGTCGTGGACGCCGGCCGCCACGAGCGCCGCGCCGAAGTTCACCGCCTGCTGCGCCGACCCGCACTGGCGGTCCACGGTCGTCGCGGGGGTCTCGATCGGAAGGCCGGCCTGCAGCCACGCGTTGCGGCCGACGTTGAACATCTGCTCCCCGTACTGCTGGACGCAGCCGGTCACGACGTCCTCGACCTCCTCGGCCGGGATGCCGGCGCGCTCGATCACCTCCGTGTAACAGGTGCCGAGGAGCTCGTTGGGATGGGTCTCCTTGTAGTAGCCCTTCTCGGGATGGCCGCGTCCAATCGGGGTGCGGACAGCCTCGACGATTACAACCTCACGGCCGTGTCCGTTCTCCATGGTCAGACCCTCCGAAGCTCGTTCGTTGAAGCGGCGGTCGCACTCGAAGCCCCGTCCAGGCCGCTCGGACGGCGGTCCCGGCGGCGCTCTCGCCGACTACTGTACTCGATTGACTGGTGAGTCAACCAAGGCCCGAATGAAGGAAAGGCTTGGAATCGTCGGCACCGGCGCGATCGCCGCGGGCCTGGCGCGCGTCGCCGCCGAGCACGGCGAGGTGGTGGTCTGGGCGCGCAGCCCCGAGTCGCATTCGCGCGCGGTCGAGGCGGTTGGCGAGGAGCCCGCCGTGACGACCGACCTGGACGCGCTCGCGGGGTGCACGCTCGTCGTGGAGGCCGTGGTCGAGGACCGCGACGTGAAGTCGGAGCTGCTCGCGCGCCTCGCCGCGGTCGTGGACCACGACGCGATCCTCGGGTCCACGACGTCGTCGCTCTCGGTGGCCGAGCTCGCGCAGGCGAGCGGGCGGCCGGAGCGGTTCGCCGCGGTCCACGTGTTCAACCCGGTGGAGCGAATGCAGCTCGTCGAGCTCGCGTTTCCCGACGGGGCGACGGGCGACACACGCGAACGCGTGCGGGCGTGGGTGGAGGACATCGGGAAGACGCCTGTGGAGGTGCCGGACGAGCCGGGGTTCGTGGTGAACCGGCTGCTCTTCCCCTACCTGTTCTCGGCGGTGGAGCTCGCCGAGCGACACAACCTCGAGCCTTCGACGGTCGACGATTGCATGCGGCTCGGCGCCGGCCACCCGATGGGCCCGCTCGCCCTCCTCGACTTCGTGGGCCTCGACGTGGCCGCGGCGATCGGCGAGGAGCTCGGCGTGGCCGTCCCGGAGCGCGTCCGTCAGCTCATCGACTCGGGGGCCCTGGGGCGCAAGAGCGGGCGCGGGTTCTACAGCTACGCGCGCTGAGCGCGGCGCGTGCCGGTCAGCGCGCCGACGCCCGGCGCCGCGCGCCGGTCAGCGGGGGCAGCCCGTTGGCGAGGTCCCAAACGACGTCGGCCTCCCCGATCTCCTGCATCGCCGCGAGCTCGGTGACTCGGTCCCACGGGAGCTGGGCGTCCGGCAGGTCATCCCAGCGCGCGAGGTCGAGGGCCTCCCTCGCGCCGGTGAGGGACGGGCCAAGCTCACCCTGAGCGTCGAGCAGGAGCCGGAGGGCGTCGCGCTGCGAATCGGTGAGCCGGATGGACCACATGCAAGGACCCCCTGGGAGGACAAGGTCTCGCTCGCCGAACTTAGATGCACGCCCGGACGTATCCCCGGCTCAGAACGGCGTCAATCGACCCCTTGGGCCGCGCTCGCGCCCGGCTCGACCGAATCCCGCTCCGACGCACCGGCCTCGCCGTCCCCCGACTCGGGTTCGAGCCGGCGGATCCGAACCGCCTCGATCCGGTTCTCGCGGACCGACTCGACCCGCAGGACGTAGCCGTTCGCTCGCACGGAGTCGCCGCGCTTGGGCAGGCGCCCGAGCTCGCTGAAGACGAACCCGCCCACCGAGTTGTACGCGTCCGACTCGCTCGGCAGCTCGAGCCCGTAGTCCTCGAGGTCGGTGATCGGCACGTGCCCGCGCACGTACCAGTCGCCGTTCTGCAGGCGCCGCACGGCGCCGCCGGCGGGGTCGGTCTCGTCAGCGATCTCGCCCACGACCTCCTCGATGATGTCCTCCACCGTCACGATCCCGACGGTGCGGCCGTACTCGTCGACCACGACCGCGATCGCGGTGCGCTGTCGCTGAAGGTCGGCCAGCAGGTCGTCGAGAGGCTTCGTCTCCGGCACGATCAGCGCGTCGCGCACCGCCGGCTCGATCGACGCCTCCGCCCCGCGACTCATCAAGAGCCGGGCGAGCGAGTTGTTGTGGACGATGCCGCGCACGCGGTCGGTGTTGTCCTCCTCGGTCACCACCAGTCGCGTGTGCCCCGAGTCCACGCAGCGCCGCATCGCCGTCTGCACGTCCTCCGAGACGTCGACCGTCACGACCGCGGGTATCGGCGTCATCACCTGCCGCGCTTCCTGCTCGTGCAGGTGGAAGACGCCGGACAGCATCACCGCCTCGCCCGGGTCGAGCGTCCCACCGCTCGCGCTGCGGGCGATGAGGAACTTCAGGTCCTCGGAGGTCGTCTCCTCCTCGCCGAGGCCCTCGGCCTGGACGCCCAGCGGCCGGAGCACGAGGCCCGCCAGCGCCGAGAGCGCCGCGCTGACCGGGCGAAAGAGCGTGGTCAGGAGCTGCAGCGGGCGAGCGAGACGGCGCGCGACGGTCTCGGCGTGGGCGACCGTGAAGATCTTCGGCACGAGCTCCCCGAACGTGATGTGCGAGGCGGTGAGGACGACGTATGCGAGCGCGCCCGCGATCGTCACGGCCACCGCGTGCCCGATGAACCCGCCGAACCAGTTGCGCAGATAGTGCGCGATGAGCGGCTCGCCGAGGGCGCCGATCCCGATCGACGCCAGCGTTATCCCGACCTGACACGCCGCGATGTACTCGTCGATGCTCTCGATCTGGCGCAGCGCGAGCCGCGCCCCGTGGGCCCCCTCCTGGACCAGAGCCTCGAGTCGATCGCGACGCGACCGGACGAGCGCGTACTCGGCGGCCACGAAGAGCGCGTTGAGCGCGATCAGGAGCGGCACGCCGATGAGCAGCAGGGCGATCACCGCGCCGCCGCCCCCGCAGGCCGGCTACTTCGAGGAGGTTCGTCGTCGCACATCAGGCGAACGCGGCGGAGGCTACCAGAGGGTTGCTCGTGCGCCGGCAGGCGAGGTCGTCAGGCGGCGCACTTCGTCGAGCGTCACTCGCTGATCGTGAACTCCCAGATCGCGATCCCCATCATCGCCAGGCCCAGTGTCAGGACCACGCCCGCCTGGAGCAGCGGCGGGACGTGCCATCCCCACCAGGTCACGCCGGGATCGAGCGCGCGCCGCGCGGCGGGAGAGATGTGCAGGTGGCGGAAGACCAGCCGGCGCATCGGATCGACCGCGTACGTCATCGGGTCGATGCGGTTCAGCACGCCGAGCCATCGCGGCAGGTGCGAGACGGGGAACAGCGCACCCGACAGGAAGAACATCGGCATGACCGACATCTGCATCAGGCCCATGAACGACTGGATCTGCTTGAGCCGCGCCGCCATCATCACGCCAAACGCGGTGATGCTGAACGCGAGCAGCAGCTGGAGCCCGAAGACGCCGAGGATCAGCAGCGGGTCGTACGGGACGTGGACGGCTCCCGCGAGGCAGATCAGGATGATGCCCTCGAGGCCGGCCACCGTTGCGCCCCCGAGGCACTTCCCGATCACGATCGAGCTGCGGCGGATCGGCGCCACCATCATCTCGCGGAGGAAGCCGAACTCCCGGTCCCAGACGATCGACGCGGCCGAGAACATCGCGGTGAACATGACCGCGATGCAGAGGATCCCGGGATAGATGAAGGTCTTCAGGTTCACCCCGTGGGTGCTTGCGCTCGA
>JAFAQQ010000135.1 GCA_019246335.1 Actinomycetota bacterium
CGCCGGGTAGAGCATGTTGTTCAGCGCGCGCTTCGACCCCGCGTAGGAGCGCGTCGGCCCTCCCGCCAGCCGCCGGGCCAGCTCCTCCGCCGCCGGCATCAGCCGGTCGTCCGGGTGGACCCAGTTGACGAGCCCCCACTCGAGCGCCTGCTCGGCGGACACCCGCTCGCCCAAGAGCGCCATCTGGAACGCGCGAGCCTTTCCCACCGCCGCCGGGACGAAGAGCGTCGAGCCCCCGTCGGGCATCAGCCCGATGTTCACGAACGCCAGCCCGAAGAACGAGGACTCGGCGGCGAGCACGAGGTCGCACGCCAGGGCGAGCGAGCAGCCGATCCCCACGGCCGGGCCGTTCACGGCGGCCACGACCGGCTTCTCCAGCCGGCGGATCCCCGCGATCGCCGGGTGGTAGACCTCGTGAAGCTCCTTCCCCACGTCGGGGCGGCCGTCGTCCGGATGCGCCTCGAAGCCCGCCTTCAGGTCCGCCCCGGACGAGAACGCGCGACCGGCGCCGGTCACCAGGACGGCTCGAACGTCCGGCTCGGAGGCCGGCCCGGCGACGACGTCGCGCAGCTCCGCGCCGAGCTCCGCGATCCAGGCGTTGAGCGTCTCCGGACGATTCAGCGTGATCCGGCCGACCCCGTCCGAGACCTCCCACAGCACCTTGTTCTCGCTCACGGCTCTCCCTTCGTCGTCTCGATCACACCCTGCTCACCGGCGACCGCGCGGTGCTTACATTGACCGATGCTCGCGGATGCGGTCGAGTGGCTCGGTCACTCGGGGTTTCGGATCCGCGCGGGGCGGTCGGTCCTCTACATCGACCCCTACCGGGTGGACGGCGGCGACCCGGCCGACCTCATCCTCGTCACCCACGGCCACTACGACCACTTCTCGCTGCGGGACGTCGAGCGCCTCACGAAGAGGACCACCGCGCTGATTGCGCCGCCCGCCGTGGCGGAGCGCATCACCGGACGGGTCCACGCGATCGCCCCCGGCCAGTCGATCGAGCCGGACGGGCAGCGCGGCGTGGAGGTCCGGGCGATCGCCGCCTACAACACCTCGAAGCGCGACGCCTCCGGCGAGGTCTTCCATCCCAAGCAGGCCGGCGGCGTGGGGTACGAGCTGCGCGTCGGCGGCGAGCGCCTCTACCACTCCGGCGACACCGACGTGATACCCGAGATGGACCAGGTCGCCGGGGTGGACGTCGCGCTGCTCGCCGTGAGCGGGACCTACGTGATGACGGCGGGGGAGGCGGCCGAGGCGGCGCGTCGAATCCAGCCGCGGGTGGCCATTCCGATGCATTGGGGCGAGCACATCGGCAGCCGTTCCGACGCCGAGGCGTTCGCCGCGCGCCTGGCTGGCGAGCCAGTCGAGGTTAGGATTCTCGAGAAGGCCGCATGAGCAGCACAGAGATGGATCGCACGAATACGGCGCTTCGCCAGATGGCTCGCGAGGAGCCGGAGCTCGCCGCTCGGCTCGTGCTCCAGGCGCTTCCGGCGGCCGCGGCGCGCATCCCGCCGCCCCTGGACTACGAGCTCACCGTTACCGGCGTGGGCGCCTGGCGGATCGCCGTCCACGATGGCGGCGCCCGGGTCGAGCCGGCGACGCGCGAGCAGGACGGCGGCCGCGACGGCCTCGACTTCCGCCTCGAGACCGACGCGGCCGGCCTCGCCGAGATGGCTGCCGGGACGAGCCCGCTGCGGCTGATGGTTGCCGGGCGGGTGCGCCTCCGCGGCAAGCGCCGCCGCGCCCTCAAGCTGCGGGCGATGGCGAACGGCGAAGACGTCTCGATCGCCGACGCCGCCGCCGCCGGCGTCGAGATCGACCCCGACGCGATCTACCGTGCGCTCACGTATCTCATCGACCCGGAGTGGACGCGCGGGCACAGCTTCACGGTGGGATACGAGATCGCGGCGGGAGCCGACGGCGCAGGCGGCGGCGCGTGGTACGTGACCGTGGATGACGGGCAGCCCGTTCGAGTCGCGGCGGAGCGGCCAGAGGGCGGCGTCGACGCGACCGTGCGGCTCGACTTCGACACCTACAAGCGGCTCATCGGAGGCCAGATCACGCCCGCGCAGGGAATGCGCGAGCAGCTGACCGACATCGACGGGGAGATCTACCCGGTCACGCTGCTCGGCCGATGGATCGAGCGCTCGCAGGGCCGCGACGAGTCCGAGCTCGCCCGTGAGCGCCGGCAGCGGCAGATCCAGGCGAGCCGGGCGGGGACCTGGGGCGGCCTCGACCGGAACGGCTCCGGCAACGGCGCGGCCGCGGAGTCGGCGGTCACCCGATCGGTACCGCTCCAGGTCGAGGGGACGTCCGGGACCTCGGCGGACGGCGAC
>JAFAQQ010000122.1 GCA_019246335.1 Actinomycetota bacterium
CTCAACGTCGTCGTCGGTCCGAACGGCGCGGGGAAGACGAATCTCCTCGAGGCGGTCTATTTCGGTCTCACGGGGCGTTCGTTCCGGACCTCGACCGACCGCGAGGTGGTCGCGCTTGGCGCTCGGCTGGCCCGGGTGGAGGTGCACGTCGAAGCAGAGGACGGGGCGCACGCCCTCGAGGTTGGGCTCGAGCCCGGTCAGGAGAAGCGGATCCGAGTGGACGGGTCCCCGCTTGCGCCCGGTGCCGATCCGCCCCGCCCGCTCGTGAGCGTGTTCCTGCCCGACCGTCTCGACCTCGTGAAGGGCCCGCCCGCCGGGCGGCGCGCCCATCTGGATCGTGTCGTCACCGCGCTGTGGCCCGCCCGCGCCGCGAATCGATCCGGATACTCGCGTGCGCTCGCCCAGCGAAACGCGCTGATCGGCCGGGTGCGCTCGGGGCACGCCGCCGCAGCTCAGCTCGACGCCTGGGATCGCGAGCTCGCGCGGCACGCGTCGGAGCTGATGCGGGACCGCGCCTCGGCCGCGGAGCTCATCGCGCCGGCGTTTGCGGCGCGCGCGGCGGACCTCGGGCTGCCGGAACCCGCGGAGTTGCGCTACGTGCCGCGCTGCGGAGCGGCGGATGCGACCGCGGTCGCGCGGGAGCTGGCGGAGCGGCGGCCCGCCGACCTCGAACGCGGCTTCACTACCCACGGGCCGCACCGCGATGACCTCTCCCTTCTCCACGCAGGTCGTCCGCTGCGGACGCTTGGGTCCCAGGGCCAGCAACGCGTGGCCCTGCTGGCCCTGCTGTTCGCCGAGCGCGAAGTGCTCACCACGCGCGGGGCCGCGCCGCTGATGCTGCTCGACGACGTGATGTCGGAGCTCGACCTCGCTCGCCGCGAGCGACTCGCGGAGCTCGTGACCGTCGAGGGCCAGACCCTGATCACGGCGACGGAGCCCGACCACATCCCGGGCGCAGCGGACGCGGCGATGGTCCTCTCGGTCTCGGCCGGCTCGGTGACGCCGGCGCCGGCCGCGGCTGCGGCGTGAGACGGCTCGCACCTCGCCGTGCGGCCCTCGCGCTCGATGGCCTCGCCGCGGACCTTGCGCCAGCGACCACGCTGGCGCGTGTCCAGGGCTGCTGGCGTGACGCGGTCGGCGCGCTCGTGGCCGCCGAGGCCGCCCCCGTCGCCGAGCACGACGGCACCGTGACGGTCGCCTGCCGGTCGGCGGTCTGGGCCCACGAGCTCGAGCTCATGAGCCCCGAGCTCGTGGCGCGTCTCAACGTGCGTCTGGGCGCGCGGGAGGGCGAGGAGCCGGTGCGCGAGCTTCGTACCGTCGCGGGCGGAATTCGACCCGCCCGCAGGCACCAATGACGGCCTGCACGAAGTTGTTTCCATAATGTCACGAATTTGTCGCATTTGCGGGTCTTTTGTGACTGTCGGGACCCCATTTGCCGCCGGTCTCGCTGCTATCCTTGGTCGAGCGAGAAGGCACCGCCCCGACCCGCGTCGAGACGCTCGCGGAGTCGGGGTTTGTCACGTGTAGAGAACCGTCGAAAGGACCCCTTGCCGCCGAAGAAGGACCAGCCATCCCAGCGTGAGCAGTCGAAGGCCGGGAAGCGGAGCGGGTCCTCCTACGGGGCCAAGGACATCACGGTGCTGGAGGGCCTCGAGGCCGTCCGGAAGCGACCTGGGATGTACATCGGCTCGACGGGCACGCGCGGGCTCCACCACCTCATCTACGAGGTCATGGACAACTC
The DNA here is from genome assembly GCA_019246335.1 of Actinomycetota bacterium. Taxonomy (GTDB): domain Bacteria; phylum Actinomycetota; class Thermoleophilia; order Solirubrobacterales; family Thermoleophilaceae; genus AC-37. The sequence continues at coordinate 1,742 of JAFAQQ010000122.1, forward strand.
GGTCGACGAGGCGCTTGCCGGCGAGGCCGACCGCGTGGAGATCACGATCCACCCCGACTCGAGCGTGACCGTCACCGACAACGGCCGGGGGATCCCCGTCGACGTGATGAAGAAGGAGGGCAGGCCGGCCGCCGAGGTCGTCCTCACGGTGCTGCACGCCGGCGGGAAGTTCGGAGACGGCGGCGGCTACAAGGTCTCGGGCGGCCTGCACGGAGTCGGCGTGTCGGTCGTCAACGCGCTCTCCGAGCGCCTCGACCTGACGGTGTGGCGCGACGGGCACGAGTGGGCCCAGACCTACGAACGCGGGGTCCCGCGCGCTCCGCTCGCGAAGGTGGGCAAGACGGACCGGGGCGGAACCAGCATCACCTTCCTGCCCGACCTCGAGATCTTCGAGACGATCGACTACGACCGCACGATCCTCGAGCAGCGGTTTCGGGAGATGGCGTTTCTCACGAAGGGGCTGGAGATCAGGTTCGTCGACGGCCGCGGCGAGACGTTCGAGACCACCTTCAAGTACGACGGCGGGATCGTCGACTTCGTCAAGTACCTGCACTCGCAGGGCACGCGCGACCCGCTGCACAAGAAGGTCGTGTACCTCGAGGACCGCGGCGACGTCGGGGAGGTCGAGGTCGCGATGCAGTGGAGCTCGAGCTACCAGGAGTCGCTGCTCTCGTTCGCCAACAACATCAACACGCACGAGGGCGGTTCCCATCTCTCGGGCTTCCGCTCGGCGCTCACCCGCACGATCA
>JAFAQQ010000169.1 GCA_019246335.1 Actinomycetota bacterium
GGACCGCGCGCCGGCGAGCGGGGCGGCGCGGCCGTGAGCGAGCGCGCCCCCACCCCGGAAGAGCGCGGCGAGCAGGTCTACGACCTGTTCCGCCGCGGCAGCCAGCTGCTCGAGGCCGGCGACTTCTCAGCGGCCACGATCCCGCTCGAGCGCGCGCGGCGCCTCGAGCCGGACAAGACGTCGATCCGCGAGGCGCTCGGCCGCGCCTACTTCCGGGCGGGGCGCTACGCGCAGGCGCGCGAGGAGTTCGCGGCGGTGGTCGAGCGCTCGCCGGTCAACGACTTCGCCCACTTCTGCCTCGGGAGGGCGCTCGAGAAGACCGGACGCCGCGCCGAGGCTCGCCGTCACCTCGCGCTCGCGGCCAACATGCGGCCGGACCGCGCGGACTACCGCGCGTATTCCGACCGGCTCCGGGCGGCGTAGCCGCGTTGCGGCTCGGCCGCCGACGCAGTCCGCTCGCCCGACGTTCGTCGAACGCCGGTTTTCCCGCCGCGCAGCAGGGAACATCTCCAGTAGATGGCCACGGATGGCTCGCGCGTCGAGCGCGCATCGTGAAGCTCGTGGGGATCTCAACCTGTGCGGCGGGCGCCGCGTCGGCGGCGATCGTGCTCGCCGGCATCGGCCCCTCGGCCACGCCCGGAGCGAGCGGTCCCGTCGGCGGGCCGTGCGATCGCGTCGCGTCCAAGACGGGATCGGACGCGCGCGGCGACGGAACCCTCAGCCGTCCGTACCGGACCCCTCAGAGGCTGATCGGGTCGCTCAGCCCCGGCCAGACCGGATGCCTCCGGCGCGGCCTGTACGGCACGCGGGGGCGGTTCACGATCCGGACGAGCGAGGTCACGCTGCGCAGCTACCCGGGCGAGCGCGCGACGCTGCGCGGGAACCTGTGGATACTCGGCGACGGGACGACCGTGCGGGAACTGAACCTTGACGGCAGCTGCCCGATCCGGAACCGCTGTGCCGTGCCGAGCTCGGTGCCCAGCCCGCTCGTCAACGCCCGCAGCGTCCTGTTGCTCGACGACGACATCACGAATCGCCACACGGGCATCTGCGTGTCCGCGACCACGTACCGGGGCGTGTCGCCGGACCTCCTCATCGTCCAGGGCAACCGCATCCACGACTGCGGCCGGCTGCCGCCGACGAACCACCAGCACGGCATCTACCTCGTGAGCGGCGTGGGGGCGGTCGTCGCGGACAATCTCGTGTACCGCAACGCCGACCGCGGAATCCAGCTATTCCCGTCGGTTGTCGGAGCCCGGATCTACGGCAACACGATCGACGGCAACGGCGAGGGCGTGATCGTGAGCAACACGAGCAGCGTGAACCAGTTCACCGCGAACATCATCAGCAACTCGACGGTCGCATGGAACGTCGAATGGAACAGCCTGAGCGGCATGGCCAACGCGATCACCGGCAATTGCCTCTACGCGACGAACCGCCGCCCGTACTACAACCGCGACGGCGGCGTGCAGGTGGAGGAGCGCGACAAGGTGCTGATCGCCGCGAACCAGGTCGCCAACCCCGGCTACGCGAACCCCGGAGCCGGCGACTACCGGCTCTCCTCGTCGAGCCCGTGCCTCGGCCGCGGCGCGCCGGACCAGGTGGCCGCGCCGTAGCGCGGGCGGGGCAAGGCAACGCCGGAAGGTAACGCCGCGGACCGGTGGCGCACGCGGCCGGTGGCCACGGCTAAGCTGCCGCGCGGGAGTCAGCAGGGGTGCGCAAGCTTCTAATCTCGGTCGGGCTCGCGCTGGCGATCGGCGCCGCGCTGCTCGCCGCGGCCGCGCAGGCGGATTTTCCCTACGCGCCGGGCGGGAACCCGCACGACCCGACGACGTTCAAGCTCGCGCCCGGCACCACGCCGAACGACTTCAGCGAGGCCGGGGACTGGAAGTACGCGGGCACGCCGGAGGCGCCCTCGACGCCGCCAAACCCGCTGGTCACGAAGGTCCAGAACCAGCAGGACGAGCTGTGCGGCATCCGGGGGATGAGCCTCGTCGACACGCAGACGACGCAGCCCGCGGGGTCGTGCGTCTCGGGCCAGCCGGTGAAGACGGCCTGGGAGGTCTCGACGGGTCGCCCGGACGTGCTGATCACCGTGCTCGACTCGGGCATCAAGTGGGACGACCAGGGTGCGATGACCGAGCTGCGGGACAAGGTTCACCTGAACCAGGGCGAGCTTCCGGCGCCTCGGCACGACCTGGCCACGCCGCTCGCGGGCTCGACTCCGTGCAGCAGCTTCGGCAACGCCACCGGCGGCGACTACAACAAGGGCGGCAACTACGACGTCAACAACGACGGCGTCTTCAACGTCCTCGACTACGCGTGCGACTCGCGGGTCGCGGCGATCGTCAACGGGACGAGCCCCCGCGGCTCCCTTCGTCACGGCCCCGCCCACTTTCTCACCCCGGAGGACCTCATCCTCGCGTTCTCCGACGGGACGGACCACGACCACAATGGGTTCGCCAACGACATCGCGGGCTGGAACTTCGTCGACGACAACAACAACCCCTACGACGACGTCCACTACGGCCACGGGACCGGCGAGGCGCAGGACTCGAACGCCGAGGCGAACAACGGCGGGAGCGTCGGCACGTGCCCGAATTGCATGGTGGAGCCGCTGCGCGTCGGCGAGTCGTTCATCGCCGACTCCAACCGCTTCGCGCAGGCGGTCCTGTACGCGACCGACAACGGCGCTGACATCGTGCAGGAGGCCCTCGGCACGCTGAATGAGTCCGCGTTCACCCAGCAGGCGATCGAGTACGCCTACAACCACGGGGTGACCGTGATCGCATCCGCGGCCGACGAGGCGGCGGAGCACCACAACCAACCCGGCTCGCTCGCCGACACGATCGTGGTGAACTCCGTCACGAAGTACGACCAGTACACGCAGTCGCAGCCCTCCTACCTGCAGTTCAACGGCTGCACGAACTTCTCTTCGCGCGTCACGCTCGCCGTCCCCAGCAGCTCCTGCTCGTCGGAGGCCACCGGGAAGAGCTCCGGCGTCGCCGGGCTCATATACAGCGCCGCTGAGAACGCCGTCGCGGCGGCCAAGCTGCAGCCCAGCACCGACTGCACGCGGACCGACGGCAAGCCGTGCGTGATCACGCCGAACGAGGTGCGGCAGCTCATGGCCTCCGGGGACGTGGGCAGCGCGCTGCCGGGCGACTCCGGCACGGGCCAGGCGGACGACGTGAACTTCGCGCAGCAACCGGAGCCATCGTGCTCAACCACGCCGGCGCCGACCTGCACCGACCCGAACAAGCAGACGGCTTTCGCCGCCGACCAGAACGGAGGGGTGGTCGGCCCGATACCTCACACGACGCGGTACCCGGCGCGTAAGGGCTTCGACGAGTTCTACGGGTACGGGCGCCTGAACGCCTACCGCGCTGTAAACGCGGCCGCGAGCGGGACCATTCCGCCGGAGGCCGACATCACCGGTCCGCAGTGGTTCACCCAGGTGAACCCGGGACAGTCGACGTTCACGGTCGACGGCTACGTGAACGCCCGGGCCGCATACAAGTGCATCGTCGAGGTCGCGCCCGGCGTCCAGCCGAACAACGCATCCTCCACCGCGCTGCCCGCCGGCGACTTCCACCAGATCCCCTCGAGCCAGTGCGACGGCACCACGAGCCATACCGGGCCGGTCAGCGGAGCGCTGGGAAGCGTCAGCATCAGCTCGCTCGAGGCGCTGTTCCCGCCCGGTAACCCCGGCTCGTTCAACGGCAACGCGAATGGCGGCCTGCCGCAGGACTCGAACGGCCGTCCGAACACCTCTCCGCACGCGTTCACCGTGCGGATCGTCGTCACCACGACGTCGGGCACGCCGATGACGGGCGAGGACCGCCGGCAGTTCTTCCTGCACCGCGACCAGGACATGCTGCCGCACTTCCCGATCGAGCTGCACACGGACGGCGACTCCTCGCCGGTCCTAGCCGATCTCGACGGCGACAACCGGAACGAGCTCATGGTCGCGACATCCGACGGGACGGTTCACGCGTTCCGCCCGGACGGCTCGGAGCTCCCGGGCTGGCCGGTTCACACCGATCCCCTGCCGTTGCACACGTTCGAGCGCGCGTACACGAGCGGAGGCGTCGGTACGGGGCACTACGCGGCGGTCCTCGGCGCGCTCGCGGTCGGCGACCTCTTCCACGACGGGCGCCTCGAGGTCGTCGCCGACGACAACCAGGGCAACGTCTACGCCTGGGACGCGCAGGGCAAGCGCGTGTTCCACGAGAGCTCGAACCCGAACTACTCGGGGGCTCCGATCCAGCCGTTCAAGACGGTGCGCAACAGCGTCAGGGACCGGACTGAGCGCGGCTTCCTGTCCTCGCCGGTCCTCGCCGACCTCGACGGGCACGGGCTCGACATCGTCGCCGCCGGCGACGACCGGCACGTGTACGCCTGGCACGCGGACGGCTCCGCCGTCTCCGGTTTCCCGGTGCTCGTCGAGGACCCCGACAAGGTCGCCGCGGTCGACCCGACGACGAACCACATCACGTTCAAGAACGTGCCCAACGGCAACACGGACATCTCGGAGGACCAGGGCAAGATCATCGACACGCCGGCGGTGGCGAGGCTCGGCGGCCCACATCCCTCGATCGTGGTCGGCACGAACGAGGAGTACCTGACGGGCTCGGGCGACGAGGGGGCCATCAACGCGAGCTCGACGAACTCGGTGACGACCTCCGCGGTCGGCCAGACGGGGCTCCTGTCGTTCGCGAACGGCCGGGTATATGCCATCAAGAGCGACGGCAACCGGGGCGGCCATCCGTTCGAGGCGGGCTGGCCGAAGAAGGTTGGGATCATCGACGCCGGCCTTCTTCCGGACGTCGGCGAGGGCGTCAACGGCTCGCCCGTCGTGGCCCCGTTCTCGTGTCCCTCTGGGGGCGGCGGCCCGAAGATCGGGGTGACGCCGGACGCCGGCCCCGCGTACGTCTTCAACGCCGACGGCACCTCCTGCTACGGGCAGACGAACGGCGCCGACAACACCCTTGAAACAGACTTCGCCGTGAGCGCCGGGAAGTACGACTCGCCGACGTTCGCCGCCGTGGGCTATCCGGCGTTCGGGACCCTCGACGGTCAGAACACGAGCTTCTTCGCCCCCGTCACCGGCCTGATCCGGGCCCTCGACGTCGTGGCGTCGGAGTACCAGGGCGGCCAGGACTTCATCGGGGGTTGGAATCCCACGCTGCCGAGCAAGCAGTACCTGCCCAACTACCCGGCCGAGGTGAACGACCTGCAGTTCCTCACCGGTCCGGTCGTCGGCGACATCACCGGCGGGTCCGGCCAGGAGGTGATCGGGGGCACCGCCTCGCAGGACCTCGCCGCTTTCAACTCCTCTGGCACCGCCGCCAGCTCCGCCTGGCCGAAGCTCACCGGCGACTGGACCGTTGCCACTCCCACGCTCGGCTCCTTCGGCACGCTCGACAGCGATTCGAGCGCGAAGAAGGACGTCGTGTCGATCACCCGCTTCGGCACGCTGTCGGTGTACGGCACGCCCGCGTCCGCCTGCTCGCCCAGCTCATCGCCGCGGTTCCATCACGACAACGCCAACTCCGGCGACTACACCCGTGACGCCGTGGATCCGGGCACGCCGTTCGACATGAGCTACTCCAAGGGCGTCCTCAGCTTCCGCGCACCTGGCAACGACCTCATGTGCGGGAAGGTCAACCACTACGACCTCGTCGAGTCGAGCCAGCCGCTCGACGGGAGCACCTTCGACCAGGGCTTCGCCGTCCCGGCGGACCAGCTCAACAAGAACATCGCCGCGCCGGGCGGCCAGCAGAAGATCACGCTGGCCGGTCACGTGCTCCGCTACGTGCTCGTCCGGGCCGTCGACGACCAGGGCAACGTCGGCCCCGCCGTAAGGGTCCAGACGTCCCCGGGTCCGCCCAACGGAGGGCCCTGCCGCGACCTCATCCGGCCGACCTCGAAGGTGATCCGCTCCCTGTCGAAGCTCACCACGAAGTCGCTCAAGTTCAGGGGACAGGCGAACGACCACGGCTGCGACAAGCTGCCGATCGCCAAGCGCCTAAACGCCATCGCCGTCTCGGTCTCGATCGCCCGAGCCGTGAGCCACCACCGGTGCCGGTTCCTCCAGCCGAATGGGACCTTCACCCGGGCGCGGAGCTGCTCCAAGCCCGTGTATCTCCGTGCGACTGGCGCCTACTCGCTCAAGTACCGCCGGCTTCGCTGGGTGCTCAAACGAAAGCTGAAGCTGAAGTACGGCCGCTACATCGTCACGAGTCGCGCCGTCGACCAGAGCGGCAACGTCGAGAAGAAGACCACCAAGCGCAACCGGCTGGTCTTCAAGCTCCGCAAGCACCACCACTGACGCCGGCGGCCGCGTCGACGTGCGTGGCGTGCGCAATCTTGCACCGTCCTGGATAACCCCCTCTACGCGGGGGCTAAGCAGGATGGTGCGGTAAAAACGGCCGGCGCGCCCGCCGAAGGGGCGCCGCGAACGCGGCGCATGAAGCGCCCGCGAGCCCGATCCACCAAGATGCCGCGGACCCGGAGCGCTTAGCCCGCGAAGAATCAATGACCGTCGACTTCACCTACCGCGCACGCATCGAGCACCGTCCCGGGCAGCTCGCGAAGGTGATGGAGGCGATCGCGGCCGCGGAGGGCCTGATCGGGGAGGTCCGCACCTGCGAGCTGACCCGCAGCTACTCCGTCCGCGAGCTGACGGTCGAGGTCGGCAGCCCGGACGCGGCCGACGAGCTTCGCGAGAGGATCGCGGCGATCGACGGCGTGGAGGTCGAGTGGTGCCGCGACCGCGCTCTCATGCTGCACGAGGGCGGGAAGCTCACGGTGGAGCCGTGCCGGGCGGTGGAGACCGCGCAGGACATGCGGGACGTCTACACCCCCGGCGTCGCGCGTGCGTGCGAGGCCATCGCCGAGGACCCGCAGACCGCGCGCAAGTACACGATGATCGGGCGCAGCGTCGCGATCTGCACGAACGGAACGCGGGTCCTCGGGCTCGGGGACATCGGGCCGCTCGCGGCGATGCCGGTGATGGAGGGCAAGGCGGTCTTCTACCGCCAGCTCGCCGGCATCTCCGCCATCCCGATCCTGGTGGACGCAGCCGAACCGGACGCGTTTGTGGAGACGGTCGCGCGCATCGCACCGACGTTCGGCGGAATCCACCTGGAGGACATCTCCGCCCCCGAATGCTTCGAGATTGAGGCGCGGCTCATCGACGAGCTCGACCAGCCCGTGATGCACGACGACGTCCATGGCACCGCGGTGGTGGCGCTGGCGGCTGCGCTCACCGCCTGCCACCGCACGGACACCGAGCTCGGGCGCGCGACGGTCGGCCAGCTCGGACTCGGCGCCGCGGGCTACGGCATCGCGTCGCTGATGGTGGAAGCCGGCGCGCAGCGGGTGGTCGGCTTCGACCCGGACGACGCAAACGCCGAGCGCGCGCGCGAGCGGGGCGTCGAGACGGTCGGCGAGGACGAGGTCCTCGACGACGCCGACATCCTGATCGCGACGACCGGCCAGCCCGAGTCGATCGAGCCGGACCGCATCCGCGACGGCCAGGTCGTGCTCGCCCTGACCAACCCCGAGCCCGAGATCGACCCCGACCGCGCCCTCGAGGCGGGCGCCGCGTTCGCCGCCGATGGCTCGATGGTCAACAACGTCCTCGGCTACCCCGGCATCTTCCGCGGCGCGCTGCTCGCCGGCGCGCGGCGCATCGACCCGGAGATGAAGCTGGCCGCCGCCCGTGCCCTGGCGGACCTCGCGGAGGGGGACCGCATGCTCCCCGAGGTGCTCGATCGAGCGGTGCACGAGCGGGTGGCGGAGGCGGTGCGTGACGCGGCCCCGGAGAGGGAGCGGGCCGGCGCGTCCGGATGAGGGCGCTCGTCCAGCGGGTCGCGCGCGCGTCGGTCCGCGTCGACGGCGAGGAGATCGCGAGGATCGGGCGCGGTCTGCTTGTGCTCCTCGGAGTGCACGTAGACGATGGCCGGGAGGCGGCGGACCGCATCGTTCGCAAGCTCAGGGCGCTGCGCGTCTTCGACGACGCCGACGGAAGGATGAACCTCGACGCCTCGACCGCCGGAGCCGAGTTCCTCTGCGTCTCGAACTTCACGCTGTACGGGAACGCGAGCAGGGGAAACCGTCCCAGCTTCGTCGATGCAGCGCCGCCCGACCGAGCCGATCCGCTCTACGAATACGTGCGGGACGGACTCGGCGCGCAGGGGGGACGGTTCGCCGCGCGGATGGCGATCGAGCTCGTGGCCGACGGCCCGGTGACCCTCCTGATCGAGGCCTGAAGGGCTGGGCGGAAGCCCGCCACCGGGCCTCGCGGAGGCCCGGTTCGCGGCTATACTCGGCCCCGCTAGAGCTTTCATCTGCGGCCGCCCGGCCGCACCTGAAGGTGGGCTTCGCAGCCCACCTTTTTTTCGCCCATAGGGAGTGATGAACCAGATTCAGAGCGAGATCGAAGAGCGCCTTCGGGGCGCCGAGCCGGACGTCGAGGTGCTGCTCGTCGAGCAGGTCGCCGCCGAGCGGCTCCGCGTCTTCGTGGATCGTCCCGGCGGCGTCGATCTCGCCCTGTGCGAACGGGTCACGAACCACCTGCGTGACCTCCTCGCGAGCTACTCGCTCGAGGTTTCCTCACCCGGACCCGAGCGCCCGCTCAGCAAGCCCGAGCACTTCCGGCGCTACCTCGGTCGCCGCGCTCGCGTGCGCACCCGCGCCGACCGCGCGGGCCGGAGGAGCTTCACGGGCGAGCTCGTCGGAGCTAGCGAGAGCGAGGTGACGGTGGCCGCCGACGCGGGGGTCGTGACGATCCCGTACGCCGACGTCAAGCGCAGCAACCTTTTGGAGGAGTGACCAGATGTCCAAGGAGATAGTCGAGGCCGTCCACGTCCTCGAGCGCGAGAAAGGGATCTCGGCCGAGCGCCTGATGGAGGCACTCGAGGACGCGCTGCTGTCGGCCTACAAGAAGACGCCGGGCGCAGCCAAGTACGCGCGCGTGGACATGGACCGCAACACGGCCGACTTCAAGGTCTTCGAGCTGCTCATTCCCGAGGAGCTCGAGGAGAAGCTGCTGGCGGAGGTGGAGGAGCAGGAGCCGACCGTCGATCCGGAGACCGGCGAGCTGCCCGAACCCGAGGAGCCCGAGCTCGACCCCGAGAAGGTCGAGCAGTACAAGGATCAGATCGGGGAGCGCGACGTGACGCCCGACGACTTCGGCCGCATCGCCGCGCAGACCGCGAAGCAGGTGATCCTCCAGCGGATCCGCGAGGCCGAGCGGCACATGATGTTCGAGGAGTACCAGGACCGCGTCGGCGAGCTGATCACCGGCATCGTGCAGCAGTCGGACTCGCGCTACACCCTCGTCCAGCTGCGCGAGCGCGTCGAGGCGCTGCTGCCGAAGTCGGAGCAGGTCGACAACGAGCGCTACGACCACGGTCAGCGGATAAAGGCCGTCATCACCGACGTCTCGGAGGAGGCCAAGGGGCCGAGCATCATCGTCTCCCGGCGCTCGCCGGAGCTGATCCGCAAGCTCTTCGAGCTCGAGGTGCCCGAGATCGCCGACAGCCTCGTCGAGGTCCAGAACGTGGCGCGCGAGCCCGGATACCGGTCGAAGATCGCGGTCGTGTCCCACGCGAGCGGCGTCGATCCCGTTGGCGCCTGCGTCGGCCCCCGCGGGTCGCGCGTTCGGATGGTCGTGTCCGAGCTGCGCGGGGAGAAGATCGACATCATCCCGTTCAACGAGGAGCCGGCCCGATTCGTGGCCAAGGCCCTCTCGCCCGCGCGCGTGCGCGAGGTGCTGGTCGACGACGAGAGCAAGCAGGCGACCGTCGTCGTGCCGGACGACCAGCTGTCGCTCGCCATCGGCAAGGAGGGCCAGAACGCCCGGCTGGCGGCGCGGCTCACGGGCTGGCGCGTCGACATTCGATCGGAGACCGAGTTCGCCCAGGAGGAGGCGGAGATGGGCTACGACGAGGAGGAGGTCTCCGGGCGCTGTCACGCGATCCTCTCCAACGGCAAGCGCTGCCCGAACGCCGCCCTGGCGGGCTCCCGCTACTGCGGGCTGCCCGCCCACCAGGCGCTCGAGGGGATGGACACCGACCGCGTGGATGCGGTCACCGGCGGCGACTCCGGCGAGAGCGGCGAGGCCGACGCGGCTGAGGCGCCCGCCGAGGCGCCGAGCGAGGAGGCGCCGGCCGTGGAGCAGCCCGCGCGGGCGCCGGACGCAGGCGATGCGCCCGCGGTCGCAGAGGCTGCAGCCGACGGCGAGCCCCCCGAGCGGGGTGCGGAGGAGGTCATCGAGCCCGTCGCGTCAGGCGAGGGCGAGGCCGACGAGGAGCAGCCGCGCGCCGGCGTCGAAGCGGCGGCGTCGACCCCGGATCCGCAGAGCTCGGCGGCCGCCGCCGAGGGCCACGCCCCTTCTTAGAATCTGTGCGCCGGTGGCGAAGAAGCGAGTCCATGAGATAGCCAAGGAGCGCGGGATCTCCAGCAAGGAGGTCCTCGCCGCGCTCCAGCAGGCCGGGTTCGACGTGAAGGCCGCGGCCTCCAGCGTGGACGAACGAGACATCGCGCGCGCCTTCGTCGACGGCGCCGAGAACACCGATGTCGCCACCGGCGGCGGGGCGGCTGACGGCGCCCCGCCCGCGGACGACGCGGGACGGGCCAAGGCCGCGACCCCCGCCCAGCGCCCCGCGCCCGCCAAGGCGGCTGCCCCGGACGCCCCGCCCACCCCGCG
>JAFAQQ010000208.1 GCA_019246335.1 Actinomycetota bacterium
CGCTTGACCGCATCACCCCGCTGATCGAGGAGTACGACGGCTCGGTCTATCACCTCGAGCAGTACGTGCCGGCCAACCTCGACGGCCGGATTCCAACCCACATCCTGCCGCCCGCGATCGATCCTCTCTCACCGAAGAACATGGCGCTCTCGCCGGAGGACGCCGCGTTCGTGTGCGATCAGTTCGGGATCGACGTCGACCGGCCGTTGATGTGCCAGGTTTCGCGTTTCGACCCCTGGAAGGATCCGCTCGGGGTGATCGATGCCTACCGTCTGGTCACCGAGGAGCTCCCGAACGTGCAGCTCGCGCTCGTAGGGTCGATGGCGACCGACGACCCGGAGGGGTGGGAGTTCTTCAACTCCACGCTCGAGTACGCCGGTGGAGATCCGGACATCAAGATCCTGAACAACCTCAACAACGTAGGCTCGATCGAGGTGAACGCCTTCCAGTCCCAGGCCGAGGTGGTGGTTCAGAAGTCCACTCGCGAAGGGTTCGGGCTGACCGTGTCCGAGGCGCTATGGAAGGCGCGGCCGTTCATCGGGGGAGACGTCGGCGGGATCCCGCTGCAGGTCCAGGACGGCAGGACCGGGTTCCTGGTGGACTCGCCGGAGGATTGCGCCGACCGCGCCGTGCGGTTCCTCCGCGAGCCCGAGCTCGGGAAGCAGCTCGGCCGCGCGGGCAAGGAGCACGTGCGCAGGCACTTCCTGACGCCGCGGCTCCTTCGCGACTGGCTGCGCGTCTTCTCGAGCCTGCAATGACTCCAGAGCTCCCGCTCGTTCTCGTCTCGAACCGGGGGCCCGCGACCTTCGAGCCGGACGACGCCGGGGGGCTCGTGGCGCGGCGCAGCACGGGCGGGCTCGTGACGGCGCTCACCGGGCTGGTCCACCACCGCGACGCACTCTGGATCGCATCGGCGATGACCGATGGCGACGTCGAGGTGGCTCGGGAGCACGGCGGCCGCAGCTTCGAGTGCGAAGTCGACGACGTCCATTACCGCCTGCGGTTCGTCGAGAGCGACCCCGACGCCTACGACCAGTTCTACAACGTGGTGGCGAACCCGATGCTCTGGTTCATCCAGCACTACCTCTGGGATCTCTCCAACGCGCCGGACATCCGGCGCGAGGAGGTCGCAGCGTACGAGCAGGGATACCGCGCGGTGAACGAGGACCTCGCAAACGCGGTTCTCGACGAGATCGACTCCGACGAGACGGTGGTCATGCTCCACGACTACCACCTCTACACGGCTCCGAAGGTGCTGCGCCGGGCGCGCCCGGATCTCTTCCTTCACCACTTCATCCACATCCCGTGGACGCAGCCGGACGCGTGGCGCGTCCTGCCGTCGGACATCCGCGACGAGCTCTACGAGGGGCTCCTGTCGAACGACATCATCGGGTTCCACACCCGCGCCTACCGCCGGAACTTCCTGCTCTGCTGCCGCGAGCTGTTCGGCCTCGATGTCGACGAGCGCTCCGGGATCGTCCACTTCGAGGGACGCGACGTCTGGGTTCGGCACTACCCGCTTCCGATCTCCGCCGAGGCATTCGGGCGGACGGCGCAGAGGCCACAGGTGCACGAGTACGAGCGCGACATCCTCCGCCGTCGCCGGGAGCACCTGATCCTGCGGGTCGACCGCGCCGACCTCTCGAAGAACGTGCTGCGCGGGTTCACGGCCTTCGACCTCTTCCTCGAGCAGCACCCGGAGTTCACCGAGCGTGTCACGTTCGTCGCGCAGCTGATGCCGTCGCGGCAGGACGTGCCCGAGTACGCCGAGTACCTCGAGCGGATCGAGGCGCTCGTGGCGGTCGTCAACCACCGGCACGGCACCACCGACTGGATGCCGATCGACCTGAAGCTCGAGGAGAACCTCGACCGCGCGATCGCGAACTACAAGCACTACGACCTTCTGATTGTGAACGCGATGTTCGACGGGATGAACCTCGTCGCCAAGGAGGGCCCGCTCGTCAACGAGCGGCACGGGGTGAGCCTCCTGTCCGAGAACACCGGCGCCCACGAGGAGCTCGGGGACTTCGCCCTCTCGGTCAACCCGTTCGACGTGCAGGACCAGGCGGACGCGATGCACCGGGCGCTGACGATGTCCGCGGAGGAGCGCTCGTGGCGCGCGGAGGGCCTCAAAAAGATCATCAGCGCGCGTAATCCCGGCGACTGGGTCGACGACCAGCTGCGCGACATCGAGGCGAAGCGGTCCGGCGCGCGGCTCGGCCCGGGAGGCGTCAGGGCGATCCGGTAGGCGCCGCACGAGGGGCCGCCCGGCGCCGGTAGGAGGTGCGACGTCAGAGGAACTCCGGCGCCCCGCGCGGCGGCTCGGGTGGCGGCCTGTAGCGAGCCGCCGGCGGCGGCGAGTAGCGGCGTCGTGGCGCGGCGAGGTGGTGCGGGCGGGCCGGTCGCGTCGCCGGCGCTTGCAGATAGCCCCGTGGAGCTCGATGCGCGGCAGGCTCGGGTCCTGTGGCGGCAGCCGCCTTCGCCGGCTTGCGGCGGTTCGCGCGCCGGTGGCCCTTCTTGTGGTCAGGCGGGATCAGCAACGGCGAGTCGGGCACCGGTGCCGAAGGCTGCGGGTCCGCCGAGCCACCCCCGTACTCGGCGGCCGCGGCGCCCTGGTCAGGAAGCAGGCCGCGCTGCCGGGCGAGGGGCGCTTGCTGATCCTTCCCGCAAGCGCCCTGTTCGACCGCGACAAGCAGGACGGCGGCGAGGACCGCGGCCAACCGCCCGACATTGCCCCAGCGCACCCGGTCGATCAGACCAGGTGGGCCGTCTCCTCGCCGCCGTGCCATGCGTGGGTAAGGCGCCGGCGCGCGCGGTCTCGCCCCCGCCTCACCGTGCTCTGTGGCCACGCCCCGTTGCTATTCTTGCGCCGCCGTGCCGGTCCTGTACGACCTCATGCTGCTGCTCGATCCGAACGCGCCCGAGCAGAGCCAGAAGGAGGTGCTCCGGAGCGTGGAGTCGATGATCGAGTCGAGCGGCACGATCGTCGGCCACCACGACTGGGGCGTTCGCCGAATCGCCTTCGAGATCGACCACCGACCGGAGGCCGCGTACCACCTCTTCCAGCTCGAGACCGACGACGCCGGCCTCCTCGAGCGCATCGATCACTCCCTGAAGATCGCGGACGGCGTGCTGCGCTTCAGGATCATCCGGCTCAAGCCGGGATCGCCACCGCCTGCGACCCCCCGCGCCGACTCGCGCTCGCGCGACAGGGAGGAGCGGAGCGACGAGACGCGCGTGGCGGCGCGCGCCGCGGCGGACGCGCCGGACGACGTCGCCGGCGAGGCACCGGCCGAGCCCGCGGAGGGCGCGGAGGCCGCGGAGGCCGCCGAGCAGCCCGCGGAAGCCTGAGCGGTCACCAGGACCGTTCGGAACGACTTCGCGAAAAGTCCGCGAACTTCGCGTGACAACCTGCCAGGCCGCGCCCGTTCCGGCGGGTTGCGCATGTACCCTCGCCTGACCTAGTCCCCGAACCGCCCGCGCCCGAGATAAGGAGCCCGAAGTGGCAGCAACGAACATCAACCGAGTAGTCCTGACCGGCAACCTCACGCGTGACCCGGAGCTGCGCAACACGGGCGGCGGCACGCCGGTCTGCAGCCTGCGAATCGCGACCAACACCCGCCGGAAGGACTCGTCCGGCAACTGGGTCGACAAGCCGAACTACTTCGACGTCACCGTGTGGGGCGCGCAGGGCGAGAACTGCGCGACCTACCTCAAAAAGGGCCGCCCGGTCGCCATCGACGGCAGGCTCGAGTGGCGCGAGTGGCAGGACAACCAAGGCAACAAGCGGCAGTCCATCGAGATCGTCGCGGACTCCGTCCAGTTCCTCGGGTCGCGCGACAACCCCGAGAACGGCGGAACCTCGCGATTCACGCCCGAGAGCGACGTTCCCGCCGACACCGCCGACTTCGAGACGGCGCCCGCGGGCGCCAGCTCCGAGAGCGGCGGCTCGGCGGACGACGACATCCCCTTCTAGGCCTAGACAAGGGGTTAGGGATGTGCGGCGGGCGACACGAGCCGGCGGCGGCGCCGGGCGCTGCCGGCGGCAGGCCCGCCGCTACACTCGCCCTGCTCGCGGACCCGGTTCTGGATCGCGGGCGCATCAAGACGACCGACGAAGGAAGGTCCGTAGGCGGTGGCGAAGCAGCGAGGCCGGCAGCAGACGCGGCGCAGAGACAGAGGCAAGGGCGCGGCCGGCGGCGGCCGGCGCAAGCCATGCCAGTTCTGCCGGGACAAGGTCGACGTCGTCGACTACAAGGACTTCGGCACGCTGCGCCGCGCGATGAGCGAGAAGGGCAAGATTCGCTCGGCCCGGATCACCGGCGCCTGCCGGCGCCACCAGCGCCAGCTCGCGCGGGCCGTCAAGCGCGCTCGGGAGCTCGGACTCCTCCCATACGTCGCCGAGCGCTGATTGCTGCAAACCGTCGCATGGCCGCGTCCTCGGTCGCGGACATGCCGAGCATTGTCCGCTCCCTGCGTCCTTGCCCTGCTCGGTTTTCGCCATCAGGGCTGATTGCTGCAAACCGTCGGATTCCTTCGTCCTCGGTCGCGGACACGACGCTGATTGCTGCAAACCTTCGGATTCCTTCGTCCTCGGTCGCGGACATGCCGCTGATGGCTGCAAACCTTCGGATTCCTTCGTCCTCGGTCGCGGACATGCCGAGCATCGTCCGCTCCCTGCGTTCTCGGACTCCTCGGTTTTCGCAATCAGGGCTGATGGCTGCAAACCTTCAGGTTCCCGCGTCCTCGGTCGCGGACATGCCGAGCATTGTCCGCTCCCTGCGTTCTCGGACTCCTCGGTTTTCGCCATCAGTCCGTGAAAAGCGCTGGATTCGGTCCTCGCCCTCAGGAGGGATGCGGTGACTCAGGCCATTTTGCTCAGTGACGTCGAATCGCTGGGCGAGCGCGGGGACGTCGTCGACGTCGCGCCCGGCTATCTGCGCAACTACCTGCTTCCGCGGAAGCTCGCGCACGCGGCCACTCCGGCGTCGATCGCCGAGGCGAAGCGCCGGATGGAGGCGGCGGAGGAGGCGAGGCGCGAGGCGGCCGATCGGGCGCAGGAGAACGCCGCGCTCCTCTCGCGCACCGTCCTCACGATCTCCCAGGAGGCTGGCGAGGACGGCCGGCTGTTCGGCTCGGTGACGGCCCAGGACATCGTCGAGGCCATCCGCCAAGCGCGCGACCTGAAGCTCGACCGGCGCAAGGTCCACCTCGACCAGCCGATCCGGACGACCGGGACCCACATGGTCACGATCGAGGTGAGCGACGGCGTCACCGCCAACGTCAAGACCATCGTCACGGCTGCCGGATGACGGTGCGAGCTGTCATGTCGCTGCGCCGTCGGGCCTCGGCTTCGCCCACCAGGCCGTTGACCTCGACCCCTCGGGCGGGCGGCGCCCCCGGCTGCGGGCGGCGCCGGTATGCCATCGACCCCCCGACCGTTTGACGAGCGGTGGCGGTCGAAAGTCGGCCTGACGCCTCAGGCAGCCTCCCTCCCCAGAACCTGGAGGCCGAGGTCTCGGTCCTCGGCGCGATCCTCCTGTCGGAGCAGGCGCTCGACGGCCTCCTGATCGACGTCAAGCTCCGCCCGGACGATTTCTACCGCGAGCGAAACCGGCTCGTCTTCCGGGCCATGATCCGGCTCAAGGAGAAGGCCGAGCCGGAGCCGGTCGATGCGCTGACGGTCTGCGACGAGCTCAACCGCTCGGGTGAGCTGGAGGAGGCGGGCGGGACCGCGTACATACATTCGCTGCCGACGCAGGTGCCCGCGGCCGCGAACGCGCGCCGCTACGGCCGGATCGTCAAGGAACACGCGATGCTCCGGCGGCTGCTCGACACGACCCGCGGAATACAGGAGGACGTCTTCAGCTTCGCCGGCGAGCCGCGCGAGCTCATCGAGAAGGCCGAGGCCTCGCTCTACCGGATCAGCCACGACGAGCGCAGCGGCGAGATCCGGTCGATCGAGGCCGTCCTCCACGACGAGCTGGAGAAGCTCGAGAAGGTCTCCAGGGAGGGTGTGGCGGTCACCGGCACCCCGTCTGGGTTCAAGGACCTCGACAACCTCACGGGAGGCTTTCAGCCCGGCAACCTGATCGTCCTGGCCGCTCGCCCGGGGATGGGCAAGTCCTCGCTCGCGACGAACATCGCGCAGAACGCGGCGGTCAACCACGGCCGCCCCGTCGTCCTGTTCTCGCTCGAGATGTCTGAGACCGAGCTGGCGCAGCGCTTCATCGCCGCCGAGGCCAAGTTGAACGGCGACGACCTCCGCAAGGGGCGCGTTCGCCCCGACCGCTGGCCGAAGGTGCTGCAGGCCACTGAGAAGCTCGCATCCGCCCCCCTGTTCATCGACGACTCGAGCGACCTCGGGGTGATGGAGATGCGGGCCAAGGCGCGGCGGCTGGACTCGCGTGAGAGCCTCGGCCTCGTGATCGTCGACTACCTGCAGCTGATGAGGCCGGAGCCCGGCGTTGACAGCCGGGTCGAGCAGGTGAGCCAGCTGAGCCGGGGGCTCAAGCTGCTGGCCAAGGAGCTGAACGTCCCGGTGATCGCGGTGTCGCAGCTATCGCGGGCCGTCGAGCAGCGACCCGACAAGCACCCGCTGCTCTCCGACCTTCGCGAGTCCGGTCAGATCGAGGCCGACTCCGACGTCGTCATGTTCATCTTCAGGGACGACTACTACAACGACCAGAGCGAGGAGCCGGGCGTCGCCGAGGTGAAGATCGCCAAGCACCGGAACGGCCCGATCGACACGATCAAGCTCACCTTCCTCGAGCGCTATCCGAAGTTCGCGAACCACATCTCCGACCGCGGCGTGGAGCCTCCGGTGCGCGCGGGCAACGGGGGAGGGCCGGAGCTTTGAGCCCGTTCGCGACCGAGTCCTGCCCGCTCGGCGTCTGCGACGGCAGCGGGTGGATCCTCGACGACGACACCAACACCGCGCGGCCGTGCGAGTGCCGCGCGAGCCGCATCAACCGCCGCGCGAGCCGGCGCATCGGGTCCGGCATCCCGCGCCGGTTCCGGGGCGTGTCGTTCGACCGCAAGCCAATCTGCGACCTCGATCCGATGGTCCTGCGCCAGGTCAGGGACTTCATCACGGACCTCGACCGCAACCTGGACCGGGGTCGCGGCTTCTGGTTCTACGGCGACGTCGGCACCGGTAAGACCTCGCTCGCGATGCTCATCTCGAGCGCGGCCATCGACGCGGGCCGCTCCGTCGCGATCTACTCGGTCCCGCAGCTGCTCGCCGACATCAAGGCGACGTACGAGGACGGCGCCGGCAGCTCCTACCTCGAGCTGTTCCGCCGCCTCTCCCGCGTCGACCTCCTCCACCTCGACGACCTCGGCGCCGAGAAGCGCACCGAATGGGTCCTCGAGCAGCTGTACGCGATCGTCAACGAGCGCTGGCAGGACCAGCGGTCGATAGTGGTCACGACGAACCTCAAGGACCGCGACCAGCTCCGGCAGCAGCTCGGCGAGCGCACCGTGTCCCGTCTCAGCGAGATGTGCGCGACGATCCCGATCATGGGCCCGGATCTGCGGACCCCGTTCGTAGACTGGTCGGAGCGCCCCGACGATCGTGTCGGCCTGCGCGCGGTCAGCGGCGATTAGAGCTCACGCCGGATACGGAGCACGAGGAACGCGATGCCTGGCCTGGTTGTGGTTGGCGCCCAGTGGGGCGACGAGGGGAAGGGAAAGGTCACCGATCTCCTTGCCGAACGCGCGGACGTCGTCATCCGCTACCAGGGCGGCAACAACGCCGGGCACACGATCGTCCGCGACGGCGAGGTCTTCAAGTTCCACCTGATCCCGTCGGGGATCCTGTACCCCGGCAAGCTTTGCCTGATCGGGAACGGGGTGGTCGTCGACCCGAAGGTGATCACCGACGAGATCGCCGGCCTGCACACGCGGGGGATCGACACGAGCGGCCTGAAGATCTCCGCAAACGCGCATCTGATCATGCCGTACCACCGCCTGCTCGATCACGCGGGCGAGCTGCGGCTCGGCGAGCAGCAGATCGGCACCACCCGCCGCGGGATCGGGCCCTGCTACGCGGACAAGGCGGCGCGCCTCGGCATCCGCATGCAGGACCTCCTCGACGAGAAGATCCTCAAGCAGAAGATCTACGCGGCGCTGGAGCCGAAGCGCCTGGTGCTCAGGCCGTACGCCAAGGACCCGGAGCTCGACCTGCACGCGATGACCGAGGAGTACCGGACGCTCGGCCACCGGCTCGAGCCGTATATCGCGGACACCGCCCGCATCGTGTGGGACTCGCTCGACGCCGGCCGGCTCGTGATCTTCGAGGGCGCGCAGGGCACGCTGCTCGACATCGACCACGGCACCTATCCGTTCGTCACCTCGTCGAACCCGGTGGCCGGAGCGGCGTGCGTGGGCGCCGGCGTGGGGCCGCGCTCGATCGACGAGGTCTGGGGCGTGGCGAAGGCGTACACCACCCGCGTCGGATCGGGCCCGTTCCCGTCCGAGCTCGAGAGCGAGCTTGCGGACCGGATCCGTGAGGCGGGCGGGGAGTTCGGCACGACCACCGGCCGGCCCCGCCGGATCGGCTGGCTCGACCTCGTCGCACTGCGCTATGCGATCCGGCTCAACGGCCTCACCGGACTCGTGATCACGAAGCTCGATGCCCTGACCGGGATCGATCCACTCGGCGTGGCCGTCCGCTACCTCGGCCCCGACCAGGTGAGCTTCGACGACTTCCCCTACCACCAGTCGATCGTGCACAAGGCCACGGCCGAGATCGTCGAGCTGCCGGGCTGGCATGAGTCGCTCTCCGACGCCCGCAGCCTCGAGGATCTGCCCCCACAGGCGCGCGACTACCTCGAGCTCATCGGCGATCGTCTCGGCGTCCCCGTGGTTCTCGTCGGGGTGGGGCCCGGACGCGACGAGGTCATCCGCACCGGCGCGGGCGACCACCTCGTGCCGGAGGTGGCGCCGGCCCCGGTGCCGCAGCGCTAGTCAGGGCTGGTTACGCCGCCGCCGCGGCCGGCGGCGTCCCGTGCTCGCCCCCGTCACGACCGTCGCCATCCCCGATCGACAGCACCCGCTCTCCGCGGCGGATGAAGCGGACGCCGAGCGCGAGCGCCCCCATCAGCGCGGTCGCCGCCAGCGAGATCTGCACTCCCAGCAGGCCCTCGCGACTCCAGTACACGTCCTCGAGCTCGAGGAGGAGCGCCGACTCGTCGAGCGTCAGCCCCACGCCGGCGCCGAACGGTATGGCCAGCTTTGATTCGATCTCCGCATTGCGGGTCAGGATCGCCAGCGCTCCCGACCCGAACGCCAGCACGATCCCGGGCACGAAGTGGTGGATGTGCCGGCGACCGATGACGAAGTTGCGGAAGGGGCCGATGCTCTCGTGGCTTCGGAGCTGCCAGGTCACGGTGCGCACGGTGACGAACGTGACGACGAACGACGACAGCAGGTTGAAGGTCGCCGTCTCCCGTGGCGACACGTCCTGGTAGCCCGCGACCGCCACCTCGACCGTCTCGGACACCGCCTCCTGCGCTGCGGGCAGGAGCTCCTCGGTCTCGGTCGGCAACGGCGCGCGGCCGCGGCGCCAGATCCGGCCGATCTCGCCCGCCGTCACGGCCAGAGTCGTCGCGCCGGCGAGCACCCCGAGGGCGACGGTCCGGCGGTCCGGCGCCCACACCCATCCCTCGGACCGCAGCGCAGCGCCCGCCAACCGGCGGCGCACCCGCGCGCTCGCCCTGCGCGGCGAGCGCAGGTCGCGGGCGGCGGCGCGCGGGCTGCGACGGACGATGAGCGCCACTCCGGCCCCTCAGCCCGAGGTCAGCTCGTCCGGGCGGAGCTCGCGGAGCCGCTGCGCGGGGACGCCGACGACCAGCGTGCGCGGAGGGACGTCGCGGGTCACCACTGCCCCCGCCCCGACGAATGCCTCCTCGCCGATCTCCACGCCCGGCAGCAGCGTCGCTGCGCCCCCGACACGGCACCGGCGCCTGAGGACGGGCCCTCGCAGGGGCTCACC
>JAFAQQ010000028.1 GCA_019246335.1 Actinomycetota bacterium
GGGGATCGCGCTGACGCACGGCCACCACGACCACTCGGAGGGCGCTGCGGCGCTGGCGAAGCGCGCCGGCGGCGTCCCGGTGGTGCGCGCGGCGGGCGGCGAGGAGGCCGGGCCGTTCTGCGCCATCGCGACACCTGGCCATTCCCCCGACCATGTGGCGCTCGTCCTCGGGCCCGCGTGCTTCACCGGGGACACCGTGCTCGGCGAGGGGAGCGTCTTCGTAGGCGGCGACGAGGGATCGATGTCCGCCTATCTCGATTCGCTGCGGCGGCTGCGCGAGCTCGACCTCGAGGTCCTGTGTCCCGGGCACGGCCCGTTCGTCTGGAATCCCCGCGCGAAGATCGACGAGTACGTCGAGCACCGGCTCGGGCGGGAGCGGCGGATTGTCGACGCGGTGAACGGAGGCGCGCGCGGAGAGGACGAGCTGCTCGAGCGCGCGTGGTCCGACACGGACCTCTCGGCTCACCCGATGCTCCGCGAGGCGGCGCGGCAGACGCTACGGGCGCACCTCGCAAAGTTGCGGGAAGAGGGACGGCTCTCAGACGTTTGAAGCTGCTGCTGCGACCGCGTCCTCGAGGCGGTCATCGCCCCAGAAGACCTGCTCCCCCACGATCACCGTCGGCACGCCGGGAACGCCGCGGGCGTGGGCCGTCTCGGTGATCGCGCGGAGCTCGTCCTTCACATCCTGGCGGTCCGTCGCGGCCAGGACGTGGTCGGCGTCTAGCCCGGTTCCCGAGAGGACCGAGGCGAGCTCGTCGCGACCAGTCAGGTCCCGGCCCTCGACGTGCGTCGCCCGGAACGCCGCGAGCGCGAAGTCCACAGCGTTTCCCTCCCGCCG
Organism: Actinomycetota bacterium; assembly: GCA_019246335.1. Lineage (GTDB taxonomy): Bacteria > Actinomycetota > Thermoleophilia > Solirubrobacterales > Thermoleophilaceae > AC-37. The sequence goes on from JAFAQQ010000028.1 coordinate 839, forward strand.
AGCCACTGTCGCCGCCCGCATCACGCGCAGCCAGTCTCTCGGGCGGGCGACCGGCGGCCACTCCGAGGGCGACCGGGCCGCCGCCGCCGGCGCCGCCGGTTGAGGCAGCCCGTAAGCCTCGGCCCGGCGCCCCACCTCGGCGAAGCGCTCACCCGCGCCGGGGTCGAGAAGCCAGGAGTGGCGGCCGTTCATGGCGAACAGCCCGCCGAGGAGAATCGGCCGCCACTCCGCCTCGGGGAGAAGGGCCTCGATCCGCTCCGCCGCGAGCCAGGCGTAGACGGAGGCGATGTCGTACAGGAACAGCGGCCGCTTCACCGAGCGAACCCTAGAGCTCAGACCGCCTCCGGCTAGCCTTTCGCGAGCGGTGATCAGCACCAACCAATTTCGGAACGGCACCCACATCGAGGTCGACGGCACGGTCTTCAAGATCGTGGAGTTCCAGCACGTCAAGCCGGGCAAGGGCGGCGCGTTCGTGCGCACGAAGCTCAAGCGGGCAAATGACGGAGCCGTGATCGACAAGACCTTCCGGGCGGGGGAGAAGTTCCGGCCGGTGCGCACCGAGAACCGCAAGATGCAGTTCCTCTACGCCGACGGGGCCGACGCGCACTTCATGGACATGCAGAGCTACGAGCAGATCACCGTCCCGGAGGACCAGGTGAGCGAGCCGCTCAAGTGGGTCCTGCCGAGCCAGGAGGTGGACGTGCTGTACGTCGACGAGCAGCCGGCCGACGTGCAGGTGCCGAGCGCCGTCGAGCTCGCGGTCGAGGAGACCGAGCCAGGCGTCAAGGGCGACACGGCGTCCGGCGGAGGCGACAAGCCCGCGAAGCTCGAATCCGGCGTGACCGTGCGCGTGCCGCTCTTCGTGAACGAGGGCGACCGCGTCCGGGTCGACACGCGCTCGGGCGAGTACGTCTCGCGGGCGTAGGAGGCGGCGGGGTGCGGCGTACCGACCAGCGACGCGCCGCGGTCGTCGCCCTCTACCAGCGTGATGTGACCGGTCGGCCGCTCGCGGAGCTCGTCGACCCGCATGCCACGCCCTTCACGCGCGAGCTGATCGAGGGAGTCGACGCGGACATGGAGCAGCTCGACGCCGTGATCGAGCGCTTCGCCGAGGGGTGGAGCGTGGAGCGCATCGCGCCGCTCGAGCGCAACATCCTGCGTGTCGCGCTGCACGAGCTGCGGAGCCGGCACGACGTCCCGGACGAGGTGGCTATCGACGAGGCGATCGAGGCCGCAAAGGAGCTGTGTGCGCGCGAGGCGCCGAGCTTCGTCAACGGGATCCTCGGCGCGGTGCAGCGCGAGCGGACGGCAAGGGCATGACCCCGGCGGGCGGGGAGCCGGCGAACCGCAAGGAGCTCGACGCCGCGGTCGACGAGCTGACCGGGCGGCTGGCGAAGGCGGCCACGTTCGCGATCGCGATGATGAAGGACGCGGTGAACCGGGGGCAGGACCGGCCGCTGGAGGAGGGCCTGCGGATCGAGGCGCGCAACTTCGCCCGGGCGGTGCTGAGCGAGGACGCGGTGACCGGCATCGTGGCCTTCTTCCAGAAGCAGGAGCCGGAGTTCAAGGGGCGGTGAGCGGCTCC
>JAFAQQ010000041.1 GCA_019246335.1 Actinomycetota bacterium
CGAGCCGAGAACCGCCCCTCCCACCTTCGCCGCCATGACCTCGCGCACGCCGAGACGCGCGGGCGCAGCGGCGGCGGCGATCCGATCCTCGAGCCCGGCCGGAGCGCGGGCGCCAAGCCGGCGTCGCAGGCGGTCGCCGAGCGCGACGGCCAGACGGATCGCCGCCGGCCCACGCTCGCCGCGCGGCCGTCGCGGGCCCACCAGCGTCACCAGACCGCTGACGGCCAGGGCGGCCGCCGCCCCGCCCAGTACAGCCGCGGTGGTCATGTCAGGCCACCGTGCCGCAGGCCGATGAGGCCCGGGTAGCCCGCGACCGTCACACCCGCACCCGCCCGAGCCGCCGTATCAGCACCGCCGCCACGACCTGCATCACGAGCGCGAGCCCGCCCAGCCACGCCGTCAGGAACGATCCGGCGACGTGCGCCAGGTAACCCGGGCTCGCGAGCTCGGCGAGCAGGGCGCCGCCCGCCGGGAGCAGGACGACGATGACGCCTGTGAACCGCGCCTGCGCCGTCGCGGCGCGGGCGTCGTGCTCGAGCCGAGCGTGGTCCTCGAGCGCACGAGCGCATTCCCGCAGCAGGCCGGCGAGGTCGCCGCCGGCTCCCCGTTGAAGCAGGCTCGCCGCCACGATGGTGTCGACCCCGTGCGAGCTGACGCGACGCCGCATCTCCTCGAGCGCGTCCTCCGTCCTCGCGCCGAGCGCAAGCTCGCGGGCGACCCGGCGCAACTCGACGCCCGCCGCGCCGTCGACGCCCTGGGCCGCGGCAACAGCCCCGCGGAGGGAGTGACCGCCGCTCAGAGCGTCGGCAAGCGCCCGAGCCATCCCCGCAGCACCCTGGTCGACCGCCCGCCGGTAGCGCTCGCGCCCGGAGCGCAGCACGCGCGAGACCACGACCGGGCCGGCCGCCCCGGCCGCAAACGCGGGTACGAGGCCGAGCAGGAGCCACCCTCCGGCGAAGGCCGCAAGCGCGCCCGCCGTGAGGAGGCGCCTCCGCTCGAGGGCACGGGGATCGCGGCCCTCGCGCCCCGCTCGAAGGACGACCTCGACGAGCGTCCGGGCCGCGGCGGTCAGTCGTGGCGTCCGGCGCGCCGCAGAGAGGAGCAGCTCGGCGCCGAGGGCGGCCGTGCTCGCGAATCCAAGAGCGCCCGCGACGAATGCGACGACCCCGGGTCCCGTCACGCCGCAGCGCCCACCGGCCCGAGCCGGGCCGCGAGCTCCCCACCGCCCGGCGGCCTCCAGAAGGGCTTGCCGCGCCGAAGCCGGTAGAGCTCTCGTGTCGCGGCGCCGCCCGGCGCGCGGACGACCTCGGCCACGCGCTCGATCCGCCGCGATCCGTCCGGCAGCCTCGCCTGGTGCACCACGAGGTCGAGCGCCGAGGCGACCTGCTCGCGCACAGCCGCGTGGGGCAGCCCGAGCCCCGCCATCAGCGCGAGCGTCTCGATCCGCCGCAGGGCGTCCTCCGGAGAGTTCGCGTGAACGGTCGTCAGGGAACCCTCGTGCCCGGTGTTCAGGGCCATCAGCATGTCCAGCGCCTCGCCACCGCGCACCTCGCCGACCACGATCCGATCGGGCCGCATCCGGAGGGCGTTGCGCACGAGCTGCCTGATCGTCACCTCCCCCCTGCCCTCGACGTTCGCCGGGCGTGACTCGAGCCGGATGACGTGGTGCTGGCGCAGCTGCAGCTCGGCCGCGTCCTCGATCGTCACGATTCGTTCGCCGTCGGGGATCGCGCCGGACAGCGCTCCGAGCGTCGTCGTCTTCCCCGAGCCCGTCCCGCCGCTCACGAGAACGGCGGCGCGCGCGGCGACGCACCCCGCGAGGAAGTCGGCGAGCGCGTCCGGAAGCGTTCCGTTGGCCACGAGCTCGTCCAGCGAGAACCCGCTGGTCCGGAACTTTCGGATGGTGAGGCAAGCGCCGTCCAGAGCGAGCGGGGGGATGACGACGTTCACCCGCGACCCGTCGGGCAGCCGCGCGTCGCAGAGCGGCGAGGCCTCGTCCACCCGCCGTCCAAGCGGGGCCAGGACACGCTCGATCGAGTGCATCAGGTCGGCCTCCGAGCCAAACGACAACGCCGTGCGCTCGAGCCGCCCCGCGCGTTCCACGTAGACGTCGCCCGGTCCGTTGACCATCACCTCGTCGACACCCGGGTCGGCCAGCAGCGGCTCGAGCGGCCCGAGCCCCGTGGCCAGGCGCACGACTCGCGCGCACAGCGACACGCGCTCGCCTTCGGGCAGCGCCGGCACCTCCGCGTCGACGAGCTCGCGGACCTCCTCGACCAGGGTCGACCCACCAAGCCCGACACCCTCTCCCTCGCGGGCACGGGCGATCAGGCGCCGGCGCAGGGCCTCCGCGAGTTGCTCGAGGGGTTCCACACAACCGGAAGGCCGGCCGCCACCCGAATTCGTCCCCGCCGGCCCGCCTCACGATCGCCGCGTCCGCGTAGCCCCGCGCCGCGCCCGCTCGTGTACCGTCCGCCGAGGCCGTGTCGACCCACGACTACGTCATCGTCGGAGCAGGCTCCGCCGGGTGCGTCCTCGCGAACCGGCTCAGCGCGGACCCGGGCGTCAGGGTCCTGCTGATCGAGGCCGGCGGCTCCGACCGCAAGCTGAACATCCGCATCCCCGTCGGCTTCGCCAAGCAGTTCCGCACGGATCTCGACTGGGGCTACACGGCGGAGCCCGAGCCGAGCCTGATCGGCCGCTCGATGTACCTCCCGCGCGGCCGCTCTCTCGGCGGCTCGAGCTCCATGAACGCGATGATCTACATGCGCGGCAACCGCGGCGACTTCGACGGCTGGGCCGAGAACGGCGCGCCCGGCTGGAGCTACCGCGACGTGCTCCCCTACTTCAAGCGCTCCGAGCACAACGAGCGCATCCGCGACGAGTACCACGGCCAGGGCGGGGAGCTGAACGTGGCCGACCCGGTCTGGACGAGCACGCTCGCGCCGCTGTTCGTGGAGTCCGCCGCCGGCGTGGGCATCCGGCGGACCGAGGACTTCAACGGCGCCGTGCAGGACGGCGCCGGCATGATGCAGCTGACGCAGAAGCGCGGCCGCCGCTGGAGCGCCGCGGACGCCTTCCTCCACCCGGTCGCGGGCCGGCAGAACCTCGAGGTCCGAACAGGCGCGCGGGCGCGCAGGGTCCTGCTCGAGTCCGGTCGCGCGGTGGGGGTGGAGTACGAGGTCGACGGCGCGCGCGCCACGGCCCGCGCCGAGCGTGAGGTGATCGCGTCGGCGGGCGCGTACAACTCGCCGCAGCTCCTGATGCTGTCCGGCATCGGGCCCGCCGACCACCTGCGCGAGGTCGGCATCGAGCCCGTGGTGGACAACCCGCACGTCGGCGCCCATCTCATGGACCATCCGCTTGCGACGATCACCTACGAGTGCCGCGACCCGGTGAGCCTCTTCGACGCCACCAACCCCAAGTACCTCGTCCAGTACGTGGTCAGTCGCGGGAAGGGGAAGCTCAGCTCGAACGTGGCCGAGGCGGGGGCGCACACGCGAGTCGGCGCCGGCGCGCCGTGGCCGGACTTCCAGATCCTGTTCGGCGCGGCGTACTACTTCGACAACGGCTTCCGCGCCTACCCGGGCCACGCCTTCACCTGCGGCCCGTCCTTCGTGCGACCGGCGAGCGAGGGCGAGGTGCGTCTCCGCTCGGCCGACCCGCGCGACCCGCCGGCCGTCCGCCTCGGATGGTTCCAGGACCCGGCCGAGATGCGCGCGATGATCGACGCCGTGCGGCTGTCGCGCGAGATCGCGGAGACGGGCCCGCTGGGATCGGCCGCGATCCGCAACCTCGACCCCGGCCCGGGCGTGCGCACCGACGAGCAGGTCGAGGCCTGGCTGCGAGCCGAGCTCCAGCACACCTACCACGCGGCGTGCACGTGCCGGATGGGCGACGAGGATGGCGGCGCGCTCGACCCGGAGCTGCGGGTGCGCGGGGTGGAGGGCCTCCGCGTGAGCGACGCGTCGTCCATGCCGCGCGTGACCAGCGGCAACACGAACGCGCCGACGATCATGATCGCCGAGCGCGGTGCGGACCTGATCCTGGGGCGGGGCCCGCTTCAGCCGGACGCGTTGGCCGCCGAGCCCGAGGCGGTCACGGCAGCGGGCTGAACCGCCCGCGCGGCCGCCGCCCTCACGGCAGCGAGCTGACCCCGCGACGCGACTGCCAGAGAGCCTCCTCCCAGTTGCGCTGGGCGTCGTCCCGCGGCATCCAGGACGGGAGCGGCACGGCCAGGTGCTGGGACAGCGCGTTGGCGTACGGCTCGTAGGTCGACCGCAGCTGAGTGAGCCGCTCTCGGACGAGGTCGAGGTCGACCAGGTCGAGGTCGCGCTCGGCCAGGTCGTCGTAGAGGTCCGAGAGGGTCTCCCGTGGGAGGCGTTCCTCGCCCGGGCCACGGGGCTCCGCCCTGAAGGTGTAGGCGAGGTCGGCCAGGGCGTGGCGGCCGATCGCGAACGTGAGCTCCCCCGCGTGCGCCGCCGGAGCCGGGGCGGCCGCCATCGCGAAGGCGGATGTGTCCACGGCGGCGGTGAGCGCCGTGAGCCAGTTCTGGTTCACGTGCTGGGACCGGTAGTACGCGAGCACGGGGTACGAGAGGTGCGTCTCCATCAGCTCCGCCGTCCAGGTGTCCCACTCGTCCAGGTAGGTGGCGATCTCCTCCCATCCCCCGCGGTCGGCGGAGCGCATGAGGAGCGCGCCCGCGCTTGGCGGAGAGCCCGCGCGCGGGTCGAGCTGCGAGACGACGACCTCGCGTCGGGAGAAGGCCTCGTACAGCGCGGGGAGGTAGCCGATCACGATGAAGAGGATCATCAGCCCGGTGCCGGCCTCGAGGAGCAGCACGACCTTCGAGAAGGCGTTCTGGGGCGAGGTCCCGCCTGACGCGCTCAGGAACGCCCCGCCGCTGAAGTAGAGGTCGTCGAAGAATGTCCCGGAGCGGTGCGGCACCACGTGCGAGCCCCCGGCCCACTGGAGGGCTGCGAACCCGAGGATCACCCCGACCGTCCACAGCGCGAGGATCGCGAAGAGCCCGAGCGGACCGAATACGCCGAGGAAGGTGTCCGCCGTCCTCGAGGACAGCCGGCGCGCGAGGGCGCGCGCCGGGATCCACGTGACGGTGAACACCCGCCGGGCGAGGCGCACGCTGCGCTTCACCCGCCGTGGCAGCACGATCATCACGAAGAACTCCGCGAGGTTGACCGCGACAAGCGCTGCGCCGAGGAGGCCGACGACGACGTGCACCCGACGAGGTTAGATGCGCCGGTGGCTAGCGCCGGTCGCTAGCGCCGCTGCGCGTACGGCCGGAGCTGCGGCTCGGACCGCACCCCGGGATGCTGCGCGAACGCCTGCGCCGCGTGCGAGTAGAGGTCCCAGTTGCCCTGGGCCGCGCTCTGGTAGGTCTCGCCGGGCACTAGCTGCCGCGTGCACACGTCCGCGGGGAGCCGAGAGACCTTCGCGGGCCCGGGATGCGTGAGCGCGTCGAGCACGACGGCCCAGACGACCGCGTCGTCGAGCTCGCCGACGTGGTGGACCGGCCGCCCCGGGCAGACATCCTGGATGCGCACGTTGGATGCGCCGCTGAGCGCGGCGGTCGGGATCGGCTCCGACGGCTGGACGAGCTCGTCCGTGTCGCTGAAGACGCTGGTGTACGAGATCCGCCCGGGCGTCTCGTCGCCGGCGTTGAGGGCCGCGAGGAAGCGCGAGTGCGTCGCCATCTGCCATACGGCCGGCCAGCAGTTCCCGCTCTGGACGCACGCGTCCGCGCCGACGATGCCGTGATGCGGCCCGGCCAACGAGATGTAGTCGTCGACCACCGGCCGCACGGTGCGCGGCCACCAGCGGATCGCCCAGCGCGGCTCGAGCGTGCCCTGGCTGTGGCCGATCACGTCGACCTTGCGCCCCGTGAGACGCGCCATGCGGCGGATCGCGTAGACGACGTACTCGCTCGCCGTCTGGATGTCGCCGAGCGCCTGATCCGGGAGCCTGACCGTGCAGGCGCGGAAGCCGGCTCGCGGAAGGCTCTGAAGGTAGCTCCAGCCCCACGTGTCCTCGGGGTTCGTGCCCGTTCCGTGGACGAGCAGGACCGCGTTGCGGCGCCCGTGCCGGCCAAGCGGGTGCGGGCACTGGAACGCCCGGGCGAGGGTGGCGGTGGGGACGGTCAGCGCCGGGTCGCGCGCACCCTTACCGGCCGCGGGCGCCGCCGCCGGTAGGACGGCGACAAGGACCGCAGCGGCGGCGGCTGTGGCGCCGATCCCGGCACGCCGCCTCAACAGCCTCCTCCGCAGCTCGTCCAGGTCACGGGGCTCGTCCGAAGCGCGGTCGGCGCGAGCAGCGGTATGTCGACCCACGATCCGCCCCGCGTGCCTCGCTGGACCTCGTACACACCGCCCGCCAGGCCGCCGAGCTGGACCGGCGAGGCGTGGAGATGCGTGGCCGCGGTCGCTACGGTCAGCCGCAGCCGGTGGCCGCTCGCGATCCGAGCGAGGGTCGGATAGAGCTCGACTTCCAGCGCGGTGGCGCGGGCGGGCGTCAGCGGCCGCGAGGCCGCCCGGGTGTAGGGGTGATACGGGAGCACGGTCGCGCCGCGAAGGCGCCAGCTCAGGCGCCCGTCGAGGTCGCGGTTCGACGCGAGCAGCGCGCCGGTCGTGAGCGGCCGCGACGCCCCGTCCGGCGAGACGTCATCGACCGTCGCCACGACCTCCGCGTCGCGGGTGGTCGAGGTGAGCACGACGCGCGCGTCGATCGGCCCGCCGACCGTCACGTCACGCGGCATCGGCGCGGTGCTGTAGGTGAGCGCGTTCGTCTGCGCCGTCCGGTCGTCCTTGGCGCAGGGGTCGTTGGGCAGCCCGGTGAGCGAGCTGCCGTAGCCGATGAAGCCGGTGTCCCACTGGTCGAGCTGGTTGCTGCACGGGCTCGCCGCGTCCGTCCATGCGATGCGGTCGGAGCCGGCGGCGGGGCGGCCGGGCGCGAGCACGCCGTCGTTGAGCGAGACGGCGCTCCCGCTGCGGCCTCCGGCGAGCCAGAACCGGCGGACCCGCGTGCGGCGGAACGGGTAGGCCGCGGAGTCGGTCCAGCGGTTGCCGTCGAGCTCGTAGGCGTGGAACGTCCTGCGCTCGCGCGCGAGCCCCGGGCGCCTGCCCTTCAGCCAGGTGTCGAACCATCGCAACAGCAGCGCCTGCAGCGGCGGCCCAACCACCACCGCGTTGTGGTACGCCGCGCCGATCACCGCCTGGTAGCGAGGGGACGTGCGCGCGTTCGCCGGCATCGGGCCGAACGGCCGGCCCCGCCCGGCCGCGAAGTTCTGCATCGCCGAGTAGTCGAGGGCGACGCCGCGCTGGTAGACGTCGTTCCACCCGCTTACGAGCAGCGTCGCGACCCGGTTGTGGACGATCCGCGCCAGGTAGTTGCGCGGCGCACGCTGCTGCCAGAACGGGCCGTCGAAAGCGCGCGGGCCGCCGGTGTCGATGTCGGTGTCCATCGCCGCGTCCAGCGCGGCGAGGCGCTGCGCCCGCTCGACCGGATGCGTGACGAGCGAGGTGGGGTTGCCGCCCGGCTCGTCCGGCGTCGCGACGGTCATCGACGCGCGCAGGGCGTCCCAGACGCCGGCGAACTCGACGTTCGGGATGCCGCCGCCGAACGCGAGGTCGCGGTAGAGGTCGATCCCGGCCGCCTCCGGCACGATCGCGCGAAGCGGCGAATGGCGACCCGCGAGAGCCGCCGTGAAGATCTGGTTGAGCCCCACGTAGGACGAGCCGGCCATCCCGACGCGCCCGGTGGAGCCCGGCAGCCCCGCGGCCCACCGGACGAGCTCGACCCCATCGCGCATCTCGCGCGGCCCGAAGAGCTGGAAGTCGCCGTCCGAGGACCCGGTCCCGCGCACGTCGGCCACGACGTCGATGTATCCGTGCTGGACGAGCCAGGGGTAGAACCCATCGCCGCCGTATTGCGACCCACCGGTGGCCTGGGTCGTCACGCTCGACCGCTTGCCGTACGGCGTCATCGACATGACCACCGGGAAGCGGCCGGTTGCCGGGCGCCCGGTCCGCGGGTCGGTCGGCACGTAGACGTCGACCGCCAGGCGGACCCCGTCCGACATCCGGACCGCGTGCTGGACGGGCTGGCTCACGCCATACGGCAGCGCCGCGCCAGCCGCGGGGAAGGCCGCGACCAGCAGCGCAGCGACGGCGCCCGCCGCTGCGAGCGCCGCCATGCGGCCCATCCGTTTGCGTGCGAGCACTCGAGCCCCTCCGGTGCGGAATTCGTTCCCCTGAGCGGGGGCCCCGAAACCGGTCGCCAGGTCAGGCGCAGCGCCTCGACGCGGCTCACATGGAGCGCGCGGCGCGGAGCCCTGCCGGACTCAGCGCTGCGGTGGGCGCGCGGCCGAGGCCGCCACCTGGTCACCCAGCGGCCCGTCGACCTCGACGCCCGCGCTCTCCGTCAGGCGGGCGACACCCATGTAGTACGAGATCACGAGCAGCAGCTCGACGACCTCCCGGGGCGAGAGCCCCTGCTCGCGCACGCCGGCGAGCGCCTCCTCCGAGACCCGCACCTCGCGCACCGCCTCGGTCGTGAAGCGCAGCACGGCGCGCGTCTGGGAGTCGAGCGCGTCGTCCTCGAGCTCGCCGCGGTCGATCGCCGCGATCTCCTCGACGGTGGCGCCGACGCCGCGCGCGATCGGGACGTGCTGGACCCACTCGTACTCCGCCCGCTCGAGCCGCCCGACGTGCAGGATGGCGAGCTCGCGCAGCCGCGGGTCGAGCTCCAGCGCGGAGAGCAGCGCCCCGCCCAGCCGTAGCCACGGCCGGAAGGCCGTCTCGGCGTTGGCGACCATCCGGAAGATGTTCAGCGGCGGCAGCGCGTCGAGCGCCTCGCGCACGGGCTCCGGCGCCCGGTCTCGATCCGCGTAGGGAAGGCGTGCCATCTTGCTCCTTGGGTCGGGGTCGGCGCAGTCTTACGCACGAAGCCTGACATCCTGCGGGCGATGCACGGGGACGCGGATCGCGCGCGGGAGGCCGCCGCGCGGGCGGCTGTGGAGCGGATCGAGGACGGGATGACGATCGGCCTTGGCTCGGGTCGCGCGGTCTGGCGCGTCGTCGAGCTGCTCGGCCGCGAGCGGGCGGGGGACGGGCTCCTGCGCGCGGCCTTCGCGTCGGAGCGCACGGCTTCGCTGGGACGCGACGCCGGGGTCGAGCCCGTCGAGCTCGACGGCGACACCCGGCTCGACCTCGCGATCGACGGCGCCGACGAGGTCGATCCCTACCTCGCCCTGATCAAGGGCGGGGGCGCCGCGCTGCTGCGCGAGAAGCTCGTCGTGTCCGCCGCGGACCGCTTCCTCGTCGTCGCGGAGGCGGAGAAGCGGGTGGACCGCCTCGGCGAGCGCTTCCGGCTTCCGGTCGAGGTCGTGCGCTTCGCGTGGCGCGACACGCGCAGGCGGCTGCTCGACCTGCTTCCGAGCGCGGAGCTGCGCACCGCCGACGGCTCGCCGCTCGTGACCGACGAGGGCCACCACCTGCTCGACTGCGCGCTGCCCGGCGAGGGCGACCTCACCGGGCTCGCCGACGCGATCAAGGCCACGGTCGGTGTGGTCGAGCACGGCCTCTTCATCGGCCTCGCCGATGAGGCGCTGCTGGGTCGCCCAGACGGAGGGGTCGACGTCGTGCGGCGCGGGGGCGCTTAACCCGCCCTAGACGCGCTCGATCCCCGCCTCGCGGCAACCGCCCTCGAGCTCCTCCAGCCCGAACGCCTCGACCGGTCCGAGCGCGCCGCTCCCGCGCATTCCGGCCGCGGCGGAGCGCTCGGCGCCCCAGGCGAGGATCCGTCCCGTGAAGTCGTAGCCGTCGACCCCGGCCACGCGGACCTCGGCGAGGCGGTGGCCATCCGCCCCGCACGCCACCGCGACGACGTACGACCCGCGCCTGGCCCTGGCAGCCGCGTCCGGGCCGCCGGTCGACCCGCGGACCACCCGCGAGGTCACGGCGTCGATCCCGCTTTTCACGCCGGGCACGAGGGTGGCCACCGAGGTGCCGGCCGACATCGCCTGCATGGCGCGCGAGAGCGGGCCGAACCAGCCCAGGTACACGTCGACCTCCCGCAGCGACGGATGCAGCCGGGGGAGCGCGAAGTGCTCGGAAGCGCCGGTCGAGATGCCCTGCCGGCGGCGCCCATCGACGTCGAAGCTCGCGATGCGCTTGGCGCCGCGCTCGGTGCGGATCGCGCCGTCGCGCCATGCGAAGACCGGCTCGACCAGCGCCCCCGCCGCGGAGGCTGCCGTGCCGCCGCTCGTCCCGCCGGATGCCTCCCCCGTGATGAAGTACCCGACCGCCACGCGCGTGGCCTCGTCGCCGGCCTCCTCGAGCGCCAGCGCCCCCGCGAGGTTGCCCGGCACCCAGTCGTACCCGAAGGCGGTGACCATCCCGCAGCCCGCAGACTCCGCGCGCGGCCCGTACTCCTCGAAGACCCGCCGGATGAAGGCGGGCTCTCCCGTCGAGTCGAGGTAGTGCGCGCCCGCCGCGACCGCGGCCTCCGCCGCCGGGTCGCCATGGCGGGCAAAGGGTCCGACGGTCGTCACGAGCACGTCGCCCCGCTCCACGAGCGCCCGGACCGAATCCGGCCGGGCCACGTCGGCGACGGCGATCTCGAGGCCGCCGAGCTCGTCGCCCATCTGGCGCAGGCGCTCGACGTTCCGCGCGGCCAGGACCGGGCGCAGCCCGCGCGCCGCCATCGCCTCGGCGGTGAGGCGCCCCGTATAGCCGGTGGCGCCGAAGAGGACGATGCGGCCCGCCATGCGGCGGCGGAGCCTACTTCAGGCCGAGCGCCCCGGCGTCCCGGTCAGCGCAGGAGCGCGCGCGTCGCCCTGCCCGCCTTCGGCCCGGTGCCATGGAGGTGGAGTCCGTGCGACAGGATCAGGCTCTGCTGCGGCGTGCAGTTGATGAACATGGCGAGCGTGAGGGCGACGGTCCCCACCACGAGCGCGCGGCTGCGGGCGAGCGCCGCGAACGGCAGCGCCCACATCACGTACCACGGCATCGGCTGGAACAGCGAGACGGCCAGCGCGATACCGGCCCACCCGGCCGCCACGACCCAGTCGCCGCCGCGCCATGTGCGCACGAACAGCCACCCGAGGACGCCGGCGAGCGCCGCGTTGGTGAGCGTCCGGAGCGTGGGCCCGGGGGACAGTCCGAGCAGCCCACCGACCTCGGTCGGGATCGAGTAGGGGCCCAGCACGACGGACTCCTGGTTGTGGAGGCCCTGCCAGTCGGTCCCGAAAAGCGCGACTCCCCCGATCAGGAGGATCGCTCCGACCACGGCGCCGGCGAGGATCGCCGGCCGGCGCCGGTGCGCGCCGAGCGCCAGGAAGGGGGCGTATGCAGCCGCGGTCACCTTCAGGAACGGAGCGACCGCGGCGGCCACTCCCGCCCTCGTATCGCGCCCGCGAAGCACGTACAGCGTCGCGGCGAGGACGGGCAGCAGCATGAAGAAGTCGTTGTGAGCGCCCCCCACCCCGTACACGAGGAGCAATGGGTTGAGCCCCATGAACATCGCCGCCCGGAGCGGGTCCACCCGGCGAGCCTCCGCGCAGCGCCAGAGCAGCCAGACGCAGCCCAGGCTCGCGGCGACGGCGAGGACCTTCAGCGCGACATACGCGCCGACCTTGCCGAGCGGCACCAACGCATAGGTGCCCACCGTGAACAGCGGCCCGTACGGAGTGGGCATGTGGTGCCAGGTCGTGAGCGGGAAGGTCGGGTCGTGCCGGGCCGCCGCCGCGCCGTGCGTGTACGGGTTGATGCCGTGCAGGAGACCCAGGCGGGCGAAGTCGATGTAGTTGAAGATGTCCGACAGGATGAAGACCGGCGCGATCAGCATGATCGCGTGCAGCAGTCCGATCGCACCCAACCCGGTGCGCCTCGGGATCAGGTGCGCCAGCCGGATGACCGCGAGGTAGCAGACGATCGTCCCCGCGAGGACGCTGCTGAACAGCACCGAGATCCCCCAACCGTGCTCGGGCACCACGGGGGCGATGTAATGGAGCGGTCCGGTCAGCCAGAGGTGCTCGCCGCCGCGGTTCATCATCGGCGCGAGCGACGTGCGCCGGTGGGACACGACCAGCGCGAGCCCGATCGTCAGGCCGACCTGGGTGGCGAGCGCCAGCAGCGCCAAGCCGCGAAGCAGGGCTTCGCGGTCGACCGCGATCCTGGGTATGGCCAGTCGCCACGGGCGGACCGCGATGAGCGGCCGCGGAGGCGCGACGACCGGCGTATCCGCCGTGGAGGCTACCTCGCGCATACTCGCGCGCGCCAGGCTAGCGGGGAATCTAAATCTTTTCTCTAGGTGGGGCGGCTGCGCCCGAGGAGGGCGCCTCGAGCGCCCACTCGGCCAGCTCCCCCGCGCCGGCGTGCTCGCTCACGGGCTCGGCGGACGCCTCGAGGGGATCGTCCCGGCCCGAGAACGCCTCGAGCCAGGCCGTCGCCTTCTCCGGCGACAACGGCCTCGAGAGGAAGTAGCCCTGCGCGTAGTCGCAGCCGAGCGCGGCCAGCTTCGCGTAGCTCTCCTGGTTCTCCACGCCCTCGGCGATCACCTGGAGCCCGAGGTTGTGCCCGAGGTCGATCGTCGACTGGACGATCGTCGCGTTCGCCGGGTCCTCGGCCATGCTGAGCACGAACGACTTGTCGATCTTGATCGCCGACACAGGCAGGCTCTGCAGGTACGCGAGCGACGAGTAGCCGGTCCCGAAGTCGTCCACTGTGAGGGTCACGCCCATCTTGTTTAGGCGCGTGAGGATCGTCATCGCCCGCCGGTGGTCGGCCATGATGGTGGACTCGGTGATCTCGAGCTCGAGCGAGCCGGGCGGGAGGCGCCAGCTGGTCAAGAGCCGCGCCAGGTCGTTGGGCAGCCGCAGGTCGATCAGGTTCTGCATCGACAGGTTCACGGCGACGCTCACCTCGAGCCCCCGCGTGCGCCAAGAGTTGCACTGCCGCAGCGCCGTGTCGAGCAGGTAGAGGGTCATGGGCCGCAGCAGGTTCGAGCGCTCGGCGAGCGGGATGAACTCGTCTGGGGAGAGCAGCCCTCGCTCCGGATGGTGCCAGCGTGCGAGCGCCTCCACCCCGCGCGCCTGCCCGGTCTCGAGGTCGACCTTCGGCTGGTAGTAGAGGACGAGCTCCGTCTCGTCCATCGCCCGGCGAAGCTCGCCGATCAGCGCGAGCCGCCCGGCGTCGTGGCGGTGCTCGTGACGGCGGGCGTCATAGAACTCGTAGCCGGACCGGTTCTCCTTGGCCATGTACATGGCGACGTCGGCGGCGCGCACGACCGACTCCACCGTCGAGCCGTGCTCCGGGAAGATCGCGATTCCGATCGATCCTTCGCACTGGAGCGCGAGGCCGCCGACCACGACCGGCTCCTCGAGCACCTTCAGCACGCGGCGAACGACGGGCACGACCGACTGCCGGTCCGGGACCTCGGGCAGCAGGATCGCGAACTCGTCGCCCCCGAGCCGTGCAACGGTCTCGGTGTCCCGCAGGACGCTGTGGAGCCGCGAGCCGATGCGCTGGAGCAGCAGGTCGCCGTTGTGGTGCCCGAGCGTGTCGTTGACGTCCTTGAAGCGATCGAGGTCCATCAGCATCACCACGCCCATCTGCTTGCGGCGACCGGCCGCCGACATGGCCTGCTCGATCAGGCTCTGGAACATCGTCCGGTTCGGGAGGCCGGTGAGACCGTCCGACAGCGCCTGCTCCTCCTTCTCAGCCGCCTGCCGGCGCAGTCGCTGCGACGCGCCGGCCACGACGCCGATCGTGACCAGCCAGAGCGCGAACAGCCCCATTCCGAGGAACCAGTAGAGCTCGTGCGCCTGCGCAGTGATCGCGGCGCCGATCGGCCCGTACGGGATCCACAGCTCGACCGACCCGCCCGCGGCGTCAGAACCCGCGCCGCGCAGCGGCGCGAACACCTCCAGCGCCGGACCGCCGGTCTCGGCGCTCGAGTCCACGACGTCCGAGGTGATCGCCCCGCCAAGCGCGCGCTTCGCGCCGTTCGGCGGCGTGCTCCCATCGCCGATCAGCGCGTGGTTGTCCGAGTAGGCGATCGCGCCCTCGGCGCTCCTCACGACGACGCGCGATAGCTCTCCCCTGCGCTCGAGCCCGCCGAACGCGCTGTCCAGCCTGTTCTGCTCGTCCTGGGTCGTGCCGCGGGACACGTCGGGGTTCGACCCGAGCCCGCGGTGGAGCGCGTCGGCGGCCAGGACCTGCGCACGGTCTCGCGCGGATGCGATTCGCGCGCTTCCGACGTTCGAGCGAATCGCCTGCGCCACGAACACTCCCACCAGCAGCACGGGCACGAGGCTTACGAGCGCGAACTCGATCAGCCAGCGGCGCTTCTGCTTGACGCTGACCTCCATCTGCGGTCTCCCCTACTGAGCGGGAAGCGCGTACGGCGACGGGCTGGTCTGGACGGTCGGGTTCTGGATCTGGCGGAGCCGCGCGATCAGGTCCGCCCACTGGCCGGGCTTGAGGATCTGGGTCTGCTCCTGGCCGAGCTTCTTCGAGTCGCCCGCCGTCGGGCGGAAGCCGATGTGGATGTGGTTGTAGTGGTCGGGCAGGGCGAGCGTGTTCGCTCCGAGGCTGAGCAGCGAGATGATCTGATGCGGCTTCATCTCCCCCTGGAGGGTCATGAGCTTCCGGATCGCGCGCTCGACGATGCCGCCCCGCTGCTGGTGCCCGGTCACCGTTATCCCGTTGATCTCCGAGATGTCGACGGCGTTGCCCGAGGCGTGCTCGGACACGTTCCCCGACGTGGTGAACTCGCCGTGGCCGGACTTCAGCGCGCTCACCGTCGGCTCGAACCCCGACATGGCCAGGTACTCGAGGACCGCCAGGACGCGGCGGTTGATCTGCCCCGTGCGGATGTCGTTGCGGCCGCCGGGGTAGATCTTCACGCGCTTGTCGCGCAGGACCTTCTTCTGCAGCTGGGCCTTCGGCATCAGCAGCATCTGCCCGATCGAGACGTTCGGGTTGTCGAGGATGTTCTTGCCCTTCGCCCGGTAGACGGCGGTCGACTCGAGCAGCTTCCAGCCGTCGAGCAGCGGCTTCGGGTCGATGTAGGGCGCCCCCTTGCCCGCCGGGCGGATCATGAAGTTAACGTGCGCGGCCTTGGTGGGATCCGGGCGGCCAACGCGACCGAGGACCGTCCCGGCGATCACGCGCGCGCCCTTGATCAGCGGCCTCATCGTGGAGTTCCGCGCGTTGAGCCCGAGGCCCGGGGTGAAGAGGTTCGAGTACGTCGAGAACCCGCCCTGCGTCGACTCCTCGTCGAACATCTGCTCGAGCCCGCCGTTGTCGCGGTTCTCGGACCGCGATGGATGCGCGAATACACGCTGGCGGGTGACGATCTGCGGATGCGGCGAGAGCGGGCCGCCGTGGCCCATTACCGCGTGCGCCTCGTCGCCCGTGGGGCCATCCGACTTCTTCGGCACCGGGTAGACGCTCGAGATCGAGCCGAGGCCGGCATAGGTGTAGCGGTTCCCGTACACGTCCTCGAGGACGACGAAGTTGCCGAGCTTCTTGCTGTGGCCGATCCGCTTGATCTGGCCGTCCGCGGAGGCGATCACCGGCGCTCCCTGGTCGGCGTAGATCCCGACCGACTGGCGCGTCGGGTCGCTCTGCACGACGTGCGACGCCGAGCCCTTCGGGGGGGCGCCGTTGGTCGCGGGGTCGTCCGCGTAGCGGGCCGGCGCCTCGACCGGGAAGCGCCCCTCGGTCAGCCCGGTCAGCGAGTCGATCACGCCGTCGGACATCATCCCGAGCAGCTTGGCCCGCATCATCACCGAGTCCACGTACCAGCCGGCGTGGTTGTAGGCGAAGATCGCCTTGCGGATGTCCTTGTCGCCGCCGCTTGCCTTCAGGTAGCGGGCCGCCGCGAAGATGGCGTCGACCGGGTTGTAGGGGTCCTTCTTGCCGTCGCCGTTGGCGTCGACGCCCCAGCGGGCCCAGGTCGAGGGCATGAACTGCATCCAGCCGACGGCCCCCGCGCTGGACACGCTGAGGTTACGGCCGTAGTCGGTCTCGATCTCGTTGATCGCGGCGAGCACCTGCCAGGGGATGCCGTACTGCGTGCCCGCCGACTGGTAGATCGGCAGCAGGAAGATCGGGACCCGGAAGTGCTCGATGATGAAGTTCGGGATGCTCCCGTTCGTCGGCGCGGGAGCGCTGAAGAACGTCGGGTTGGACGGGGCGGGCGAGCCGTCGCGGTTGTACAGCGGGCCCCGGGGCGCGGCGGGCCGCGGCGCGAAGTCGCGCGGCGCCGATGGGGGCGCTGACGGCGCGGGGCGCGGGGGTGGCGGCGGCGGCGGGCTCGGCTGCGGGCTCGGGCTCCTTCCCTTGTTGCCCTTGCCCGATGTCGACGAGGAGGTCTGCTGGCCGCCCGCGTTCTTGCCCTGCTGCGACCCTCCCTTGGCGGGCGCGTTCGACGCGCCGCGCGACCCGCCCGCGGTCGTGGAGGAGGTCGAGCCCGACGACGCGCAGTGGAGCCGGGGATCGATCGGCTGCTCAGGCGCGATCGGGTGGCACGTCTCCGAGTAGAGGGGGTGGCCGCTGCTCGCATTCACGACGGCCGCGATCGTGAAGTCGTCGGCGCTCGCGACAACCGGGGTCGCAAGCAGCGCGACAAGCATCGCCATCGCCGCCGCGCGGCGGCCGACCTCGATCCGGCCGCGGTTGCGCTTCGGTGCGCGCTGGGGCTCCCAGAGGGTGGGGCGGCCGAGGTCGACGGTGAGGCCCGGCCCGGCCTCGAGCGCGAACGCGGTCTCGGGATCCTCGGTCGCGGCCAGGGAGACCGCGAACGCGACGCGCCAGGCCCAGTCGTCGCCCTCGGACGGCGTCAGCGCATACGACTCGGGAAGCGGCTCGTGGCGGTGGATCGCCAGGCCGTCGTCGACCAGCAGCGCGGCCTCGAACAGCGGGCGCGCGAGCCGGGAGCGGTAGCGGCCCTCGAGGCGCAGCAGGGCGAGCTCCCGGCCGCCCGGGACGAGGTCGAACCTGGCGACGTCGATGGCGTTGAAGTCAGGTCGGATGGGCTGTGCCACTCGGCTCTTTGTCGGCAATGGGGGGCCGGCGCTTAACTGGTCTCCTGAAGCCTCCCCAACCCCGCTCTAGAGCGCGGAATCCGTGACCGCCACCGCCTGCCCGGCGCGTTGTTCGTCACCTGGCGGTCGCAAGAGTAGCCGCACCTCTCGGGCAAAGCTCTCGGCCGCCGTCAGAAACACCGCCTGACGCAGGTTCACTTGCAGGCTCGCCACCGCGTTGGCGCGCGCCGCGGCGCCGTCCGAGCCACCGTGGCCGCCCCCGTCCCCCCCACCACTGCGGATCGCGCCGACCTGCACGTCCTCGAGCGCGAGGTAGGTCTTGCCGTGCCCACCGTCGCCGCCCGTCGTGAGGAGCACGTCGACGCGGACTCCGGGACCGGCGGCGAGGACGTCCGGCCCCGCGGCCACGTTCAGCTCGACCAGCCGCTCGCCGCCTCGAGCGGCGGATCCACCGGGTCCAGTGATCGCTCTCCGTGCCAGCACGGCCCCGGTCAGGTAGCTCCCGGCCGCGAGCGGAACCGCCAGCGTGGCGCCCGCCGCCTCCGCCGCCGTTGGAAGCGAGTCGGGCGGCACGAAGCGCGACGGCGCCTGTCGAATCGTGAACGAGCTGGCGAGAACCGAGCCGGTGAGGTGGGTTCCGGCACGCAGGGGCGCCCGGCTGACCGCGACCGGGACGGTGGGACCGACCTGTGCCTCGGCCCTGCGCGCACGGCGATCGACGTCCGACGCCGCTACGACCCCGCACCCCGTGGCGAGGGCGAGCATCACGATCGCCCGGCGGCGCCGGCGCGGGAGCTTCACGCCTCCACCGGCAGCACGAGCTCGGCGCGGGCGACCGCGCCGGTGACCGCGAAGTCGACCGTGCCCCCGGCGCCGGCGGCCGACTGGCGTGCGATGCGCAGGCCGCGACCGTGCTCCGGGTCGCACGCGTTGACCACCTCCAGGCGGACCGCCTTCCCGTCACGCTCGGCGCGGACCCCAACTGCCCCGCTCCCGTGCTCGACCGCGTTCGAGAGGAGGTTGCCGAGCGCCTGAGCGACGGCGCCGCGGTCCTCGGGCACCCGTGCGTCGCCGGCGCGCCAGTCGAGCAGCATCGGACGGCGGCGGCTCCAGGCCAGGACCGCGGACCGGACGAGCCGCTCGAGGGCGACGGGCTCGGTAGGACTCGACCGAACGGCTCCGGTCCGCGCCGCCGTCAGCTGCGCCAGGGCACGGCGCGCCCGTGCCATCTCGCTCTCCAGCGATTCGGCGATCCGGCGCCCGGCCGGCGTCCGACGGGCCCCGCCCGCGACCAGCGCGAACGCCGTGAGCGCCCCGCGGAGCTCGTGCTCGCAGTCGCCCACCGCGCGTATCCGAGCGGCGAGCGTGCGGACGCGCGCCGCGAGGGCGATGGCCAGCGCCCAGCCGCCGACGGCCAGCGCACCGGCGCAGATTGCGGGCGCCCCCGTCAAGCGGCCTCCGTGAGCCGGTAGCCCACGCCCCTGACGTTGAGCACAAATGGACCGCCCAGCGGCCCGAGCTTGCGCCGGAGACGGCACGCGTGGGCGTCGACGGTCCGAGTCGCCGCCGAGGCGGCGTATCCCCAGACGTCGCGCAGGAGCTCGCCCTTGGTGAAGACGCGCGCGGGCTCGGCCGCGAGCGCGCTCAGGAGCGCGAACTCCTTTGCCGAGAGATGGACCGCCTGCCCCCGAACCCGCACGGACCGCGTGACCGGATCGACCGAGAGATCCCCGATCCGGCGGGCACCGCGGAGCGGCCTGGCCGTGGACCGGCGCAGCAGCGACCGCACCCGCGCGACAAGCTCGGGATAGCTGAAGGGCTTGGTCAGATAGTCGTCTGCGCCGCGCGCAAAAGCCCGCAGGCGATCCACCTCCGACGACCGCCCGCTCAGAACGAGGACGGGAAGGTCGGGATCGATTCCGGCGGCTCCCGACCCGCGGACCCGATCGAGCACCTCGAGCCCGCTGCCGCCCTCCAGCACGACGTCGAGCACGAGCACGTCCGGCTGGCGGACGTCGAGCGCGCGGAGCGCCTCGGCGGGCCCGCCGGCGGTGGCCACCCTGAAGCCGTCGGCCGCCAGGTTGTCGCTGAGGAATGCGACCGTGGCTTCATCGTCCTCGATCACGAGCACCGACGGGGGTCGCGCGTCCATACCGCGTTAAGGGCGCGCGGGAGCGGTCTTCGCCCCCGCGCCCCCATTCGTTCTCCAGATCAGCTAGCGGAGCTTGACGAGCACCTTCGCACCCCCTCTCTAGTCCGGCGGCCGCGCCGCCATGCAAACGATCTTCGTGCTGCTCTCCTCATCGGGGTCGGCGGTCATCCCGCCGCCGGGGAGCTCCCCGCGGAAGCCCTTGCACTCGAGGCCCGCGAGGTCGCAGGCCTCCCGAAGCTCCTCAATCGGGTGGTGGCGCTGGACGTGGCGGCCGACCGGGACGTTGCCGCGCGGCGTCACCCGCGAGATCGAAACCGACGCGGTCTCGCCCGGCGGCATGAACTCACTGCCCTCGCCCTCCCACAGGAAGCGGTTTCGACCGGCTTCAACCGTGAAATGACTCGCGAACACTGACCGGTAAGTGGCCAGCGAATTGGTGTCGAACACGAGGATCCCGCCGGGGGCGAGCGCGTCCCGGATGCTCGAAAGGGCCGCGACCAGATCGACCTCCGACAGCATGTAGTTCATCGAGTCGTCGACGCACGTGGCGAGGTCGAACCGGTCCCGCCACGGCAGGTTTCGCATGTCGGCGATGACGACCGCGCCGCCGGGCCCGATCTTCTCGCGCGCGCGCGCGACCATCGCGGGCGAGATGTCACAGGCGCACACCTCGTACCCGCGCCGCAGCATCGGCACGAAGCTGGCGCCGGTCCCGCACGCGACGTCGAGCAGGCGGCGGCCGCGCAGTCCGGCTTCCCGCGCCCAGCCCTCGACGTCCGCCATCCAGGACTCGTGGTTGTAGTCCGCGGTGAATGCGTCGTAGAACGGCGCAAACGCGTCGTACGCCTCCGCCACGTCCCCCGCGTGCGCGTGGACCGAAGCCGTACCGGCGCCCCCTCGCACCAGTGCTCCCACATACTTAAAGACCCTTGAGCGATCAGGATCGTTTCAGCGAGAGTTATCTTCCTTCAATGTCGCGTCTCGACACCGGGTCGCGCCGGGCGGCGGAGGCCGCTCCGCCGACGCCGGCGGGCCAGGAGGTTCGCCGGCCCCGGACCGCCGGGCGCGCTCCCTCGGCGCAACCGGTCGAGCACCCCTCCTGGCCCTGGGAGCTCGCACGGCAGCGCTGCCTCAGGGAGGCGCGCCGGATCCTGAGGGACCGCGACGACGCCGAAGAGGCGGTGCAGGAGGCGATGGCGCGGGCCTGGCGCGGGCGCGCCGCTTGCCGGACCCCCGCCGCCCCGCTGCCCTGGCTGATGAAGATAACTAGGAATGAGGCCATCCGGCTCGCCGGGCGGCGTCGGCGGCGGGAGCTCGCGGAGGTTCATCAGGTCCCCGACGAGCCCGCGCGCGGCGAGCCCTCGACCGACACTGCGCTCGAGCGCGCACTCACGACAATCGCCACCAAGCAGGCCCTCAGCGCCCTCGGCCCGGAGGAACGCAGGCTCATCCGCCTCCGCTACGTGGACGACCTGACCCAGGGGCAGATGGCGCGTGAGCTGGGCGTTCCCGAGGGGACCGTGAAGGTACGGCTTCACCGCGCCCGCGCAAGGCTGCGCGGCAGCGCCAGGGAGCTGGCGGCCTAGGCGCGCGCAGGGCTCTGCACCGGCTTTCCCGCGGAATGCAGCGCGATTTCGTGCACCCGTCCGGGTCATGGCCGCCCATCCGAAATCCGAGATAAAGTCCCCAGAGTGGAGGGGCCGCCTTGACCGCTTTGCAGGGGCTGCGCTGACCGTTCCCGTCGACATCACCGATCCGCGCATCGCCAAGGCGTACGCGCACCCGTTGCGCATCCACATCCTCGGGATGCTCGACGATCGCGTGGCCAGCCCGAGCGAGATCGCCGG
>JAFAQQ010000193.1 GCA_019246335.1 Actinomycetota bacterium
GATCCCCTCCTCGATGTCGGCTACGAAAAGGTCCGCCATGGCGTCGGCATCGCGGTTGGCGAAGTAGTGGGGGAGGTAGTCGTAGGTGTAGATCCCGGTGGAGGCCACGATGCGAACCCCGGTCTCCTCCGCCACGCGCTGCATGAAGCGGACGTTGCGTCCGCCGAACATGACCGTGGGATCGCAGATCGTCTCGACGCCATGCCCGGCGGCGGCGTTAACGGCTTCGATCGCGGCGGTGTGCTCGTCCTGCTGGGAGTACGCCCGGGGCCACTGGTGGGCGACGCTCTCGTCGCGAAACCGGACGTGCTCGTGGATCAGCGTGACCCCGAGCTCGTCGCCCTCGACCGGCCCCTGCACCGTCTCGACCGCCGCCACACGCTCCTCCTTCCGCCCGAGTTGGCCCTGCCTCCCGGCAACGTACCCGAACGCGGTCCGCGGCTGGCCGGGGTGCGGCGTCGGCGCGCGGACGGCCGAACGGCTCGCCGGTCTATGTTGTCGGCGTGGCACCGGCCCCGCGATCGGCGTCCGAGGGGAACGGCGGCGGCAGGCTTGCCCGTCGCGTCGGCGCGGCGATCGCGGCGTCGGCGAAGCGGACGAACGAGCACCCGAGGCTCCTGACGGCCGCGAAGCTCGTGCGCGAGCTGCTGCCCGGCGACAGCAAGTTCGGCGACCCTCTGTCGACAGGTGGTCGCGAGCAGCCGCAACTCGTGGGGCGCCGACTGGCGGAGCTCACCGCCGAGAAGCCCGGAGTCCTCCGCGAGGCCGGCCTCACCGCCCTCCAGGTCTGGCAGGCGATGGCGGAGGCTCAGGGCCGCGGCCGTGGCGAACGCGACCTCGTGATCGTCTTCACCGACCTGGTCGGGTTCTCGGATTGGGCGCTCCAGGCGGGGGACGAGCACGCGCTGCAGCTCCTGCGCGACGTCGGGCTCGCCATGGAGCCCCCTGTGAGCGCTCACGGCGGCGAGGTCGTAAAGCGGCTGGGTGACGGGATGATGGCGGTCTTCGACGACGCCCCGGCCGCGCTGGACGCCCTGCGGGAGGCGTGCGCGCGGGTCTCGGAGATCGACGTGAACGGCTATAGCCCGTGCTTTCGGGCAGGCATGCACGTGGGGCGGCCGAGGCGCATCGGCGGCGACTACCTCGGCGTCGACGTGAACGTCGCGGCGCGCGTGGCCGAGGAGGCGGATGGGAACGAGGTCCTCGTCTCCGATCGCGCCCTGGAGCTCCTCGACGCCGGGAAGCTGGACGTCCGCCGCAAGCGCCGCTTCAAGGTGAAGGGCGTGCCGAGCGACCTGACGGCGCACCGCGTCGCGCTCGCCCGGTGACGGCTTCTCACGAGGAAGGACGCTTCGAGGGCGCCGGTGGCGTCGGCATTTACTGGCAGGGCTGGGTGCCGCCGGACCGGCCGCGAGCCGTGATCGTGCTGGCTCACGGGGCCTCCGAGCACGGCGCGCGCTACGGGTGGGTTGCGGAGCGGCTCACGATCGCGGGCTACGCGCTCTACGCCCTCGACCACCGCGGTCACGGCCGATCCGACGGGCCGCGCGCGCTGATCGACCGCGTCGACCGCGCGGTGGAGGACATCGACACGATGCGCGAGACCGCGTCCGGCCGGCACCCCGGCGCCCCCGTGTTCCTCCTGGGCCACAGCATGGGCGGATGCCTGGCGATCTCCTATGCGCTACGCCACGAGGATCGTCTTGCCGGACTGGTGCTCTCGGGCCCCGTGGCCGCGCTCGAGACGGCGTCGCCCGTGACCCGCGGCGTGGGGGCGATCCTCTCGGCGGTCGCGCCGAAGGTCGGCGTGTTCACGGTCGACCCGAAGCTCGTGAGCCGCGATCCGGAGGTCGTTCGTGACTACGAGCAGGATCCGCTGAATCACCACGGCAAGCTCCCGGCGCGGACGGTGGCGGAGCTGAGCGCCGCGGTGCGCGGGTTCCCGGACCGCGTTCCGGAGCTTCGTCTGCCGCTGCTCGTGATGTACGGGACCGCGGACGAGCTGGTCGCGCCCGAGGGGTCGGTGATGGTTCACGAGCGGGCCGGGTCGGCGGACAAGCGGATCGTCGCCTACGAGGGGCTCGCGCACGAGATCCTCAACGAGCCCGAGCGGGAGCTCGTCGTGGCGGATCTCATCGACTGGCTCGACGGCCATACGACTCGAGCCTGACGCCGAAGCTCGGCGACGTGGAGTCGATCGACGCCGGGCACGCGTTTTGCATGCGGGGCTGCGGGGAACTCCCCGAGCGGGGTGCTGGAAGTGAGCCGCCGAGTGAGCCGCGCCTTGCTGCCGGTGGCGGCGCTCGCCCTCATCGCGGCTGTCGCCGCCGGCGCGGCGGAGCCGGTCGACGTCAACTGGCCGAGCTACCTACCGGCGCTGCCGGGCACAACCACGGTGCAACCGCGGTCCGTGCCGCACTGCCGCAGGTCCAGCGTCCGCTGCGTGGACACCGAGATCAGGCGGATGCGGGCCCTGCAGGACGCTCTCGGCTGCGACCACCGCGCCGTCTTCGCCACGACCTACCTGACGCTGACGAAGGTCCTCAGGCGGACGGTTCGCAAGGACCCCCATTTCTTCGAGTACTCGCATTACCTCTACACCGAAGACGCCCTCTTCGCGGACGTGTACTTCAACACCGTCCACGCGTACGAGCGGCACCGTCCAGTCCCGCCGGCCTGGCAGATCGCGTTCGACACCGCCCGATCGGGGCAGGTGAACGCCGGTCAGGACATGCTGCTCGGGATCAACGCCCACGTGCAGAACGACATGCCGTTCGTCGTGGCCGCCCTCGGCCAGCACACCCGCTCCGGCGCGTCGCGGAAGCCCGACCACGACAGGGTGAACGAGATCCTGAACGCCGCGTACGAGCCGGTCGTCGAGGCCGTGGCGAACCGCTACGACCCGCTGATCACGACGACCAACGCCAAGTGGAGCCCGGTCGACGACATCGCCGGCCTGGAGGCCGTCAAGGAATGGCGCGAGGTC
>JAFAQQ010000010.1 GCA_019246335.1 Actinomycetota bacterium
GGCCCCTTGCATCCGCTGGCCGGCCGCGCGGCGGCGGGCTGCGCGGCGCCGCTCGCGGCCGCGACGGTCGCGAGGACGGCGACGAGCATGGCCCCCAGACGCGCGCTCATCGCTTCCTCGGCGCGTGGTCGCGCAGCCACATGTACAGGCGGTCGGTCGTCGTGTTCGCGTGGATCTCGAAGCGTTCCGGATCGCCCCTGGGCCTCGTGTAGCCCGGGTCGTCGTCCGGGCGCTGGGTGAACGCGACCTCGAATTGACGATGGAGCAGGCCGCGCATGAGCGGCGCAATCCGCGCGTCGTTCGACCCGCGCTGCCCGTAGTCGCCCTTGGGCACCGCGAACGCGACCGGCTCGAATCCCTGGGCGCGGAGGGTGCCGCGGACGTCGAACAGCTCCATGCTGACGCGCTGCTCGTAGTCGGCGAGGCTCTCGAGGCCCCAGCCCTCCGTGTAGCGGCGCACCGCATACGCCGACGCCGTACGGCCGAAGCCGTCGTACGCGACCCGCTCGTATCCGTCCGGAGGTCCGGCCTCGACGTCCCACCGGCCGGAGTCGCGCATCCGGTGGAGCTCGCTCCAGGTCAGGTAGCGCGGATTGCGGCGGTCGACCTCGTGCGTGCTCACGAACACCGCGGCGTTGAACCCGTGCTCGGCCAAGACCCGGTCCGCTCCCCTGTACGAATCGAGCAGTCCATCGTCGAAGGTGATGAGGATCGGCCTCGGGGGCAGCCGCGCGGCGTCGCCGTTCCGGAAGCGGACGTACTGGTCGATCGTGATCGTGTGGAAGCGCATGCGCGCAAGCGCCGCCATGTGCTCGGCGAAGGTGCGGCGCGTGATGGCATAGCCGTCGTCGCGATCGCCGATGCCGTGGTAGAGCAGCACCGGGACGGATCTCCGGTAGAGCGGCACGGGCTGGAACCGCCGGGCCTGCGCACGGGTGAGCTGTACGCGCACGGCGGGCAGCGGGTGGCCGGCGCTCTGCCTGGCAAGGAAGCTGTGCCAGCCGAGGATCTGCGGCACCACGAACACGAACGGCACGAGCGACAGCGGCAGGAGGAGGAGGCCTGCGCGCCGCAGCCGCCGCTCGCGGCTGCCGGTACGCGACGGGGCGCGTGCCCGACCGACGCCATCGGTGGCGCTCATGCCGAGCTCGCCGCGGGCGCGCTCACGCCGGCCGTGGCTGGACGGGTTCCCCACTTCGCGGTCCGCGCCGTCGCGATCGCGTAGTACGTCTGCCACAGCAGGAAGACGAAGTAGAAGAAGCAGAAGACGACGCCGAATATCCAGAGCGTGTCGTAGCGGTTGTGCCGAACGGCGTAGTAGAGGCCGTAGGCGACCGCCATCGAGTACACGCCCACGACGTAGACGAAGGGGAAGCCGGCGTGCGCGGCCAGCGGCAGCCAGAGCGCGGTCCTGAGCGCGATCATCGGGGCGACGAGCGGCAGGACGATCCCGACGTACGTCGTGATCGCCGCCACCGGGTGCTTCCGCCAGATGAAGGTCGAGACGATCAGCGACTCCCGGGTCCATGAACGCTTCCAGCGGAGCTGCTGGCGCATGAACGTCACGAACGTGTTCGGGACGATCGTGTGGGAGACGGCGGTCGAGTCGTAGCGCACCTTCCAGTCACGAAGCACGCAGTTCGTCAGCGAGCGGTCGTCCCCGAAGGTCGACGGGCAGCCCAGGAAGGTCTGGTTCTCCCACCACTCGAGCCGGGGCAGGATGGCCTTGCGCCGGTACGCCGAGAAGCACCCGGAGCAGCAGGTCACCGCGTTGAACAGGGACTCGGCGGCCTTCACGACCTTGAACGCCACGAAGTAGCGCACGGCCTGCATCCGCGTGATCCACGATTCCTTCGCGTTGAGCACGCTCGCGTGGCCGCACATCGCCCCGACCCCCGGGTCCCCGAAGCCCTGGACCAGGCGGCGCATGGCGTCGGGCTCGAGCACGCTGTCAGAGTCCACGAACGCCACGATCTCGGCCTCCGTCGCGCGGATGCCGGCGGCCATCGCGGCCCGCTTGCCGCGGTTCTCGTGGAAGTGGATGACGCGGACGCGCGAGCTCTGGGCCGCGACCTCGCGCATCTCGGCCAGCGTGGCGTCGGTCGATCCGTCGTCGACCGCGACGAGCTCGAGCTTCTCGGCCGGGTAGTCGAGCGCGAGCAGAGCGCGGAGCGAGTGGCCTATGGCCTGCTCCTCGTTGAAGGCCGGCACGACCACCGCGACCCGTGGCTCGAGACCGTGGTTGCGCGGGCGGCGGTACAGGAGGCTGAAGGCGAAGCGGCTGATGATGTAGGCCGAGACGACGAGGCCGTACGTCGTGAAGATCGGATCGACGGCGAGCGCCTGCACGAATGCCGCCTTGAACGCGACGACCGCGGCGATTACAGCGATCAGGTAGGCGGAGCAGACGACCCGCAGGGCCACGTCGAGCCTCGACACCGTGGCCCCGGCCACCGCGACGGCGCCCGGCGGCCACGCCATCGGGACGGGCTTGGTTCGGCCCGCCGGGCGGGGGTCGTCATCTGCACCATCGCGAGCGGCGCGGTCGCGAGCCGCGAGCTTCGCCTCGAGCGCCCGGGCGGCGAGGCGGAAGGCCACCGCCTCGACCTCTCGGACCTTGACCTGCTCGTCGGGCTCGATCGCGCTCCTGTCGTCCCGGTTGGCGGCGCGGGCCAGGGCCCGGTCGCGGTGGCGACCGATCTCGTCCGGGTCGGCGCCGATCGCCCGCGCGATCTCCTCGTCTCCCACGCCGTGACACAACGTGAGCTCGAGCAGAGCCGAGCTGGCGGGGTCGAGGCCCGAGTCGGAGATGACCTGGACCGGCACGGCTCAGATGCGCGTTGACGAAGGACGCGGGGCGAAGGCCGGGCGCTGGTGCGCCCGCGCACGGGGGCATGCGTCGATGGAGGGGATTGCGAAAGTCGGCATTGGAACGTCCGTGTCGTGCGGTCTGCTGGGCCCGGCTGGCGGCGTGGGCCTTCCCGGTTGCGTCCGCGAGCCTTCGGAGGGTGCGGTACGCCGGGGGACCTTCATGGGTGACCGCGCATCCCGCGCGAACACCCACGGGAACTATCGGCACGCCGCGGGAGGACTTGACAGGGACGTTGCAGGCGCCGCGGATGGGAGTCTGGTTGCAGGGAGCATCAGCGGTGACGACCACGACGCGAAGCGATCGTCCACCAGTGCCAGCCATAGGTGGTACTCGTGGCCTACCGGTTGCCCCGCGGCCCGCGCGCGCCCTGCCGGTTGCTCCGCGGCCCGCTTCGCTACCGGCTGCCCTGCGGCCCACGCCACAGTCGGTTGCCCCCGGCCCCCCGCGGCCATCGGCTGCCCGGCCTGTCAGCGCTGCACCCCCGTTACGCCACGAGCCGCACCGTCAGTCCCCCGGCCCCCACATCGCCGGCGGCCCCGAGCAGCCCCAGGATCCGCGCCACGTACGCCTGCGTCTCCGGGATCGGCGGCACGCAGCCGCAGCGGGCGACGGGCGCCGGTCCCGCGTTGTAGGCCGCGAGCGCGAGCGGCACCGAGGCGAACCGGGCGAGCAGGTCGTGCATCAGGTGGGCTTGCGCGTCGATCGAGTCCCCCGGGTCGAACGGGTTGCGCAGCCCGTATGCGCTGGCCGTCCCGGGCATGAACTGGGCGATCCCCTGCGCACCGGCGCCCGACACTGCAAACGGGTTGAAGTTCGACTCCGCGTAGAGCTGCGCCGCGAGCAGCGCGGCCGAGATGTTCCAGCGCTGCGCCGCCTGGGCCAGCGGCGCCGCGTACTGCGGGGGCACAAACGACTGCAGCGTGCTGGCGTCATGCGAGCGCCCGCCGAAGCCCACCGACGCCGAGCCGGGGTTGCGGCCGTACCCGAAGTGCCAGGGCTCCCACGGATAGCGGTGGATGAACCCGAAGCGCTCGCAGTTCGCCACGAGCCAGTTCCAGGCCGACTGGGGGCCCAGGTCGAGCTCCGTCCCGAGTCGATGCAGCGAGCGGCCTGGCGGCGCGACCCACTTCGGGTCCGGGTGGCGTGAAAACAGGGCCGCCTGCTCCGCATTGCTTCGGTATGCGCTGACGACGATCAGGTGGATGCCCGCGCTCTCGGCCGCGCGCTCCAGCCGGTCGAAGGCGAGTGCGGTGTCGGGCCTCATGGGCTTTCCCTGCCTGTACGCGAACGGCCCCCGATACTCGCCGTCGCCGGTGGCAAACCCGGTGCCGACCACGGGCGCGAGCTCCGCCTCGGCGCGCGCCCTCACGCGGATCGCCGTGCGCCGGACCGCGCCGGGCGCAACCGGGACGCTCGCCGCGTCGCGGACCACCACGGCGACACGTGTGGGTGCGAAGCTCGAGCCGTCGGGGAAGGTGACGTCGCCCGGCTGAACGCTCACACCGTTGCGACTCGCCGCGCGCATCGCCGCCTCCCGCGCCAGGGCGAGATACCGCCCGCGATCGATGTGCCGTGGATTCGGCGAGCCTCGCCTGATGTACGCAGGCTCGAACAATCCGGGATAGAGGTCGCTCATGCGCCGCGCGCCCGACACCGCCGCGACGTCGGCGACGCGCTGGGCGCGTCCGCGAGTCCCGAATGCCTCTCCGAACGACGCGAGGACGGTCCCGAGGGCGATCAGCACCGCAATAGCCCCGAGCATCAGGAGCGCGGCCTGGCCGCGCTCGGAGCGAAGCCTTACGCGCGCGCACGCTCGAGGCATCGTCCGGCAATCCGTCCGAGAGGCTCGGCCAGCGCTGCGCGGGCTCCGCGGCACGCGTGCGCGACGTGGGCGGGCAGGCGGGCCTCGGGGATGAGCTCGGCGCCCTCCGGCGGCTCGGTCGTCGCCGCCTCGTGGACGCGGTTGACGACGACCTCCACGCTGTGCCCGGCGCGCGCGATGCACGCGGCGACCGCGCTCGACATCGCGGGCTCGTCACCGGCTGAGGCGATGAGGACTACGTGGTCGGCGAGTGACAGGCCCTCGTCCGGCTCGGACAAGGGCGAGATGTCGAGGACCACGGGACAGGGTCGCTGAAGGGCGAACGCTGCGACGTGCTGGGTGGGCGAAACGAGGCAGAGCCGCCCCGCGGCGCGGGCTCCCTCGCAGCCGCACGCAGCGAGCTCCTTCGCGAGGCGCACGGCGGCCGAGCTGGCGAGCGGTGGCCCGGCGCCCCCGGCCCTGCCCACCACGATCGCCGCGCCTCGCGGATCGCGGGACGCCAGCGTCGCGGCGAGCCCTCGCGCCACCGTCGAGGTCCCGCAGCCCGGGGCCAGGCCGCGCACGGCCACGACCGGACGCGGCGCCTCGGTGGCGCTCGGCGCCGCCGGCTCCACGGGCTCGAGAAACCAGGCCTCTGCGCGCGCGATCGCTGTCGCGAGCAAGCCGGCTCCCCCGGGGTCACCGCCGGCCGTCAACGCACCTCCACGGCCGCGCTCGCCTCGACCTCGAGGCGCCGGGCGACCGCCGCGATCGGAGACGGCGGCCGAAGCCGGACGCGGACGTCCCCATGCTCCACGGCGACCCGCATGTGCGCCCGGGACCAACCGGGTAGCGCGTGCCTCGCCGCCTGGCTGGCGTTGCCGCCGCCCGCGAGCGCCAGCGCGCCTGCCTCCGCGGCGTCGCCGGCCAGCACCTCCGAGTAGCCGACCGCGAGCAGCTGAAAGACGGCGGTCGCGACGATCAGCACCGCGGGTACAGCCGCAAGCAGATCGACGCTCGCCTGGCCGGCCTCTCGTGGCAGGCGCCGCGTCACGACCCGCCCTTGGGCAGGCCGGCCGAGGCGGCCACGGTCAAGGGAGTGCGCCACTCCCGCAGGATCAGCGGCATCGGGACCTCGACCCGCATTGCGTCGCCGCCGGTGTGTGACACGCGCAAGCCCTGCTCGAGCTCCGTCGGCAGCGCGCTCCGGGCCGCCGCGGCGGCGTCGCGGCCGACGGCCGCAGCACGGGCGGCCGCACGAGCGGCGTGAGCGCAGAGCCACAGGGTCTGCCCCGCCAGCACGATTTGCCAGCCCACCAGCAGCACGACCAGGGCGAGCGGCGCTACGGCTACGAGCTCGGCCGCCGCCTGACCGCACTCGTCGAGCACGGGTAGCCGTCTTCGATCGGCGGAAGATGCGGGCGAGGTCGCCACGGCTCCAGCGTGCGCGCCGGGGAGTAACCGTTCAAGACGCCGCCGCTACTTCTGCGTGACCGGACTGCGACATCTCTGCGACAGAGCGGCGCCGGCCGCCCTCCCGCCGGCTCAGCCGTACTCGCGCGACTTGCGCCAGACCCACCAGACGCCGGCCGAAGCCAGCGCGAGCAGCGCGATCCACCCCGCGATCCCCGCCGCCCCGAGCGGCCAGAGGCGCGGCGCCGCGGCGAAGTCCCAGAACGCCAACCCGACCGACCCGTAGAGCACCCATCTGCGCTCTGTCGGGAGCGAGTCGAGCGTGAACCGGTGCTCCATGTAGAGCCGGTACCCGAGAAACGCGATCGAGACGAAGAACGCGACCGTAAGCAGCCACAGCACGACGTTCAACCCCTTGCCGCCGCCGGGCGCGAGCGCGATCGCGAGGGCGATCAGCGCCACGATTCCGAAGTTCCGGAGCGTCCTCAGCCGATCCACGTCAGCCAGCCGACCCGTCGCGGTCGTCCTGGCGCTGGTGACGCCTCCGCGCCTCCTCGATCTCCTCGAGCGCGTCCTCGCGCGAGTACCAGCCGTCGACGCGAACCGCCTTCTGCTCGAGGTCCTTGTAGACCGAGAAGAAGTGCGAGATCTCGTCCCGCAACGCCTTCGACAGGTCATCCAGCTTCTCGAGCGTGTTCCAGGCCGGGTCCTGGAGCGGGACGCACAGCACCTTGTCGTCAATCCCCTTGTCGTCCTCCATCCGGAAGAGCGCGATCGGCTTCACGTCGATCATGCACCCGGGGAAAGTGGCCTCCGAGACGCAGACCATCGCGTCGAGGGGATCGCCATCGAGGCCGAGCGTCTCGGGGATGAACCCGTAGTCCGTCGGATACACCATCGACGAGAACAGGAAGCGGTCGAGCTTGATGACCTCGGACTCGTGGTCGTACTCGTACTTGTTCCGGCTCCCCTTCGGGATCTCAACGAGGCACCTCAGCGGCTCATCCGCCATCGCGCGGACGAGGTTACCCACCTGCACGGGCTCAGTGGATCGCGCCAACCCCTCCGGTACAGTCCAACCAGATGAGAGCGCTCGCGTGCGCCATCTCGATCCTCGTCGCCCAGGCGGTCGTCGCCTCCCCGGCCTTCGCGGCCGGCGGCAACGGGGAGGGCCTCGTCGGGGAGACGAACGACAAGGTCATCACGTTCTTCGCGTTCGGCCTGATCGTCTTCTTCCCGCTCGTGGTGACGATCGGGACGCTCCTGCAGACCGTGCTCGAGCGCCGCAAGGCGGCGCGTAAAGCGGCCCGCCTGCGCGGCCGGACAGGCTGGTAGAGCCGCTTCCGAAGCGGCTCGGAAGTTTTAGACCTCCCTTAAGTCACGTGACCATGCTGGGCCCGTCGACGAGGTTCCCTCCCTCTCGTCGTGCCGCGCGGCTCCGGAGCCCCCGCCCGGAGCCGCGCTAGTTGTGGAGGCTTCCGCCGCCCGCACGTCCCCCGCGCGTCGCTGCTGATCGACGGATCGCGATCCGCCTTGTGCGAGCATCCCGCGCGTGGCGACCGAGGCCGTCAGGTACGAGCGCGCCGGCGCCGCCGCGGTTCTCACGATCGACCGCCAGGAGCGCCGGAACGCGGTCGACGGGCCGACCGCCGAGCTCCTGGCCCGGGGCTACGAGCGCTTCGAGGCCGACGACGACGCGCGCGTTCTGATCCTCTGCGGCGCCGGGGGCGTGTCGTTCTGCGCGGGAGCGGATCTCAAGGCCGTCGAGACCTTCGCGCCGCGACTGGGGGCGAGCGGCGGGCCGCTCGGCTTCACACGCCTCACGCCGTCGAAGCCGACGATCGCCGCGATCTCCGGCTGGTGCCTCGCCGGGGGCCTCGAGCTGGCGCTCTGGTGCGACGTCCGCATCGCCGCGGAGGGCTCCACGCTCGGCTTCCCGGAGCGGCGCTGGGGCGTGCCGCTGATAGACGGCGGCACGCAGAGGCTGCCCAGGATCGTGGGCCTCGGGCGGGCGCTCGAGATGATCCTCACCGGCCGCATGGTGCCGGTGGAGGAGGCCCACGCGATCGGCCTCGTCAACGAGGTCGTCGGACCGGGTGAGCACCTGACGCGGTCGCTCGCGATCGCCGATGCGCTCGCCCGCTTTCCGCAGGAGACGATGCTCGCCGACCGTCAGTCTGCGATCGACGGAAGCGGGCGCCCGCTGGACGAAGGACTTGAGATCGAGGCGCGCTCGGGCGCCACCACGTTCGCCGTCGCCCAGCGAGGGGCGGCGCGGTTCGCGGCCGGCGAGGGGCGCGGCGGAGCGGGCGCGGGGGCCTGATCCGGCGCCGCCCGGCTCGGTCACCGATCGCCCTGTTGGCATAGTTGTCACGTGCCCGAGGCGGCGATCAGCGTCCGCGACCTGCGCAAGAGCTACGGCGGCGTGGAGGCGGTGCGCGGCATCTCGTTCGACGTCTTGCGGGGCGAGATCTTCGGGCTCCTCGGTCCGAATGGCGCGGGCAAGACGACGACCGTGGAGATCCTGGAGGGATACCGGCGGCGCAGCGCGGGGCAGGTCTCGGTCCTGGGCAGCGACCCCGCCGCGCGCGACCTCGACCTGCGCCGCCGGATCGGGATCGTGCTGCAGAGCTCCGGGTTCTACCCGCGCGCGACCGTGCGCGAGTCGGTCGAGCACATGGCCGCCGCCTATCCGGCGCCGCGCGACCCGGCGGAGACGATCGATCTCGTCGGCCTGTCGGAGAAAGCCGGCGCCCGGGCCGGCAAGCTCTCCGGCGGCCAGCTCCGCCGGCTGGACCTCGCCCTTGCGCTCGTGGGCGACCCCGAGCTGATCTTCCTCGACGAGCCGACCACGGGCTTCGATCCGGCGGCGCGCCGCGCGGCCTGGGAGGTCGTGCGCAAGCTCAAGGACCTTGGCAAGACCGTGCTCCTCACCACTCACTACCTCGACGAGGCCCAGTCGCTGTCGGATCGCGTGGGCATCGTCAAGGACGGCCTGCTGATCGCCGAGGGTCCCCCCTCTCAGCTCTCACGCGATCGCGCGAGCTACCGCGTGTCCTTCCGGCAGAACGGCCGGGTGATCGACCACGAGACCGACGACCCCACCGAGCTGCTTCACCGGCTGACCGGCGAGGCACTGGCCCGTGGGGAGCGGCTCGAGGACCTCTCGGTGTCGCGGCCGACCCTCGAGGACGTCTACCTCGAGCTCACCACGCGGGGTCCCGAATGACCGCGGGCGCCCTCCTGTGGAGGCAGTTCCGCTTCGAGCGGCGCATGTTCTGGCGCAATCCGAGCGCGGCGTTCTTCAACTTCGCCCTGCCGCTCATCTTCCTGTTCCTGATCGCATCGGTGTTCGGTCACAAGACCAACGACCTGAACACGCTCGTGCCGGGCATAGCCGGCATGGCCGTGATGACGACCACGTTCACCTCGCTCGCCTTCAACATCACCTTCCTGCGAGAGCAGGGGATCCTGAAGCGGGTGCGCGGCACCCCGATGCCGCCGGTGTCGTACTTCGGCGGCCTGCTCGCGAACTCGGTGCTGAACGCGGTCGTCCAGGTCGCGCTCGTCATCGTGATCGGTCACGCCGTTTACGGGCTGAGCTGGGCGCACCTCGACGTCGCGGAGCTCGTGGTCTTCACCCTGGTGGGCGTCGTCGCGTTCGGCTCGCTCGGCATCGCGATGTCCCACGCGATCCCCAACTTCGATGCCGCTCCGGCATACGTCAACGCCGTCTTCTTGCCGATGATCTTCATCTCGGGGACGTTCTATTCGACGTCCTCCCTCCCCGGCGTCCTGGACGCTGCAGCGCGCGCGCTTCCGCTCAAGCACGTGATCGACGGGCTCCGAGCGGCGATCGTGACCGGCTCGGGGCTTGGCAGCCACGTCGGCGCGCTGCTCGCGCTGGTCGCGTGGTCGGTCGCGGGGATCGCGCTGGCCGTCCGCTACTTCCGCTGGGAATAGCCGCCGCGCGCCGCCGCCGCGCACTCCACGGCGGACCTATATGTAGAGACCGGGTCCCCGGAGGCGCAGCCACCGCTCATGCTCGCGGTAGTCCGGCACCCGGCGTTCCACAAGCGCCCAGAAGCGGCGTGAATGCCCGAGGACCTCGAGGTGCGCGACTTCGTGCTCGACCACATAGTCCAGGACCTCGGGCGGGGCCAGCAGAAGCCGCCAGTTGAAGCTCATGGCGCCGTCCTGCGAGCAGCTGGCCCAGCGGGTGCGCTGGTTGCGGATCGAGAGACGCGCGTACGAGGTGCCCCGCCGGGCCACCGCCGCGTCCAGGCGCCGTGCCACCTCCCTGCGGGCGCGGCGGCGGTACCAGCGCTCGAGGGCGTCGCGAATGGCGGAGGGCCCCGGGCGGCCAACCGCCACGGTGAGCTCGTCACCGCGCAGCGCTACGTGCGGCCGGACCCGGCCAGCCTCGACGCGCACGTTCAGCTTCAGGTCGCGACCGAGGTACGGGACCGTGCCGCCATCCGCGAGTCGCGACCGGCGCTCGACCCGCGCGGCCTCGCGGTGCTGACGCAGAGTCCGCTCGATCCACGTGCTCTTCGAGGCGACGAAGGGGGCCACCGCGCCGAGCGGCATCCGGCGCGGCACGATCACGCGGACGCCGTCGCGGTCGACCTCGATCCGGGCGTTGCGGGCGCGGTCGGAGCGCCTGATCGGGTACGGGATCGAGGGATCGCGCAGGTAGGGACTGGAGGGCATCGGGACGACTGGGGCGCAGGGACCGGTCGGAATCGGGGCCGGATGAGGATAGGCGGCGGTCCGGCGGGCTTGGGGTTGTGCGCCAAATACGAGCTGAGGGTCAATTCGTGGTCGCTATAGCGACGCAAAACGTCCCCTCAACCGGAATCTCGTCATGGACCACGGCCGCCCGGCGTCGTGGATCACCGGTCCAGCCGTCACCCACCGCCGCCGGTGCCGCGGCCGCCGCGAGCGACCTCCTCGTAGACGCCCGCCAGCCGCTCCGCCAGCGCGGGCCAGGAGTACTTCGACCGCGCCTCGCGGTAGGCGGCCTCCCCCCGCCGGCGGCGCTCGTCGTCGCCCGTCGCCGCGGCGACCATCGCTTCGGCCAGGGCCTCCTCGTCGTCCGGCGGCACGAGCCAGCCGGTCTCGCCATCCTCCACGATCGTCGCCGGGCCGTGTGCATCGACGGCGATCGGCGGCAACCCGCATGCCATCCCCTCGACGAGCACCTGGCCGAACTGCTCGTGGACGGAGGCGAGCACGACGACGTCGGAGGCGTTCAGCCCATCCGGGAGCTCTTCGTGGCCCCGCCAACCGGCGAGGAACACGTCGCGCGCTCCTGACTGGCGCACTGCATCGAGCGGGTGCTCGCCCTCCCACTCCCCCGGAAAGCCGCCCAGCAGGACGAGCGGGACGCGCCTCCCATAGCGTGCGCGCGCGCGCGCGTGCGCGCGGATCATGAGCGGGATGCGCTTCACCTCCGTGTAGCGGCCGACGTAGAGCAGGACGGGCCCGTCCTCGAAGGCCTGCAGGTCCGACTCGGCGTAGCGCACGCTCCCGGG
>JAFAQQ010000022.1 GCA_019246335.1 Actinomycetota bacterium
GCTCCTCGACGACGGCGCCGCGTACACGGTCAAGGTCCCGCCCGCGGTGGCCGAGCGCGCGCGGGTGCCGATTGAGCGCATGGTCGCGATCCCCGCGGGATAGCGCCGCGCGCGGGAGCACCTTCCAGCGGCTGCTGCCCGAGGCGGGTGCGCTCGATGCGCGGACGGCCGCGGCGGCGCTCCGCGAATCTGCGCGTCCCCAGGGCGATCGGCCCTTCGTGGCGCTCAACATGGTGGCGACGGCCGACGGGCGGGCGACGATCGACGGCCGCTCCGGGCCGATCGGCAACGAGGCCGACCGCGAGCTCTTCCACGAGCTGCGCGCCCAGGTCGACGCCGTGCTCGTCGGCGCGGGCACCGTTCGCATCGAGCGGTATGGCCGGCTGGTCCGCGACCCCGAGCGGCGCAGGCGCCGGGAGGAGGCCGGACTCGCGCCCGACCCGCTCGCCGTGATCGCGAGCGCCAGGCTCGCGCTGCCGCCGGACATCCCGCTGCTCCAGGACCCCGACTCGCAGGTCGTCATCCTGACCGCGTCTCCGGCCGCGGTCGAGGGGAGCCGTGCACGGGTCGATTACCTGCGCCCGGATGACGTCTCCTCGCCCGCGGACCAGCGCGAGGAGCGCCCGGAGCGTCTGGCCCTCGCGCCGATGCTGCGCGGGCTGCGCTCCGCCTACGGGGTCGGGACGATCCTCTGCGAGGGTGGACCCGTGCTCAACCGCTCCCTCCTCCAGGAGGGGCTGGTGGACGAGCTGTTCCTGTCGGTGGCGCCCACGCTCGGCGCGGGGCACGGGTCGGGCATCGTCGACGGCCCACCGCTCGAGCCGCCACGTGCGATGGAGCTCGTCAGCGTGATGGAGGCGGAGGGGCACCTCTTCCTCCGGTTCCGTCTGCCGGTCTGAGGGACGCCCCAGCTACCCTTGGCGGGCGCGCTCCCCCACGCGCTCCGCCCCGAGTGAGCCGTTCTGCCACAGCGATAATCGCTCTTGCCTGCACGGTCATAGCCGTGTGCGTGGGGCTGTGGCTCGGCGGGCACCCGACCGACCTGCCGGGCGGGCTTCAGAAGGTCTTCGTCTCGGACGATCGCGCCGTGCGCGCGGAGCTGATCGACGCGATCGAGAGCGACTACTACAAGAAGGTCTCGCCCAAGTCCCTGGAGCAGGCGTCGCTCAAGGGGATCGTCAACTCGCTCCACGACCAGTTCTCCTCTTACTACACGCCCGACGAGGCGAAGCTCTTCCGGCAGGTCATAAACCCGCAGTTCGAGGGCGTCGGAATGTCGATCCGCAAGGATCCGCGCGGGCTGAAGGTCGTCTCGGTGTTCGACGCATCTCCGGCGAAGCACGTCGGCATCCGGCCCGACGACGTGATCACCGCGGTCGACGGTCGATCGATCGCCGGT
The DNA here is from genome assembly GCA_019246335.1 of Actinomycetota bacterium. Lineage (GTDB taxonomy): Bacteria > Actinomycetota > Thermoleophilia > Solirubrobacterales > Thermoleophilaceae > AC-37. Next base: position 1,400 of record JAFAQQ010000022.1, read on the forward strand.
GAGGCCACCAACGTGTCGACCGCCCGGATCAAGGGCCCCGCCGGCACCTCCGTCACGCTCTCGGTGCTGAGTCCCGGCGCGAAGGCGCCTCGCCCGATCCGCGTCAAGCGGGCGAAGATCGACGTCCCGGTCGCGGCCGGACAGTTGAAGCGCCAGGCTGGACAGCCGCTCGCATACGTCAGGCTCGCCACGTTCAGCGCAGGCGCGCATGCCGCGGTCGCTCAAAAGCTCGAACCGCTCCTGCGGCGCGGAGCGCGCGGAATCGTGCTCGACCTGCGCGGCAACGGCGGTGGGCTGCTGCACGAGGCCGTCCTCGTCGCCAGCCTCTTCATCAAGCGGGGACCGATCGTGGTGACGGACGGCCGCACCCAACCGCGCCACGTGTTCAACGCCGAGGGCGGGACGATCGCGCCGAGCCTGCCGATGGTCGTGCTGGTCGACGGGGGGACCGCCAGCTCGTCCGAGATCGTGGCGGGCGCGCTTCGCGACCGGGGCCGCGCGGTCGTCGTGGGGGAGAAGACCTACGGCAAGGGCGTCTTCCAGAACGTCCAGTCGCTCGAGAACGGCGGCGTGCTCGACCTGACGGTGGGGAGCTACTACCTCCCGAAGGGGTCGAACCTCGCGCACAACGGGATCGTGCCGGCGGTGCGGGTTCGCGACGACCCGCGAACGTCCCGGGACGAGGCGGTCGACACCGCCCTGCGAGTGCTCGCCCCGCTGGCCGCGCGCGCACGTTGAGCGCGCCGCCAAGGGCGGTGGCGCGGCGGAACCGGGCGCTCGACCTCCCGCGCGTCGCGGTCCTGCAGAAGCGGGGCCGGTTCGTAGTGGCCGAGCCGCTGTTCGAGCGCGGCCCGCGGGTGACACTCGCGCCGAGTGCCCGCCGCGGAGCCGGGCTGGGGGATCTCGTGCTGCTCGGTGGCGGCGGCAAGCGCAGCGTGCGCGTGGCGCGGTCGCTGGGGCGGCCGGGCGTGGCCTCCGACGTGGTCGAGGCGCTCATGCTCGACCGTGGCCTGCACCGGACGTTTCCGCGGGCGGTCGAGGACGAGGCCCGGGCGGCGGCGCAGGAGCCAGCCGCAGGGGCGGGAAGGCGCCGCGACCTCACGGGGCTGCCGACCTTCACGATCGACCCGGAAACCGCGCGCGACTACGACGACGCGATCTCGGCCCGCCGGGAGGGGGACGGGACGGCGCGGGTGTGGGTCCACATCGCGGACGTGAGCGCGTTCGTCCGCCCCGGTACGGCGCTCGAGCGCGAGACGCGCCGGCGCGCCACGAGCGTGTACGTTCCCGGAGCCGTCGAGCCGATGCTCCCGGAGACGCTGTCGTCCGGCGCGTGCAGCCTGGTGCCGGGCCAGGAGCGGCTGACGGTGAGCGTCGAGCTCGTGCTCGCCGGAGGTGACGTTCACTCGGTCGCGTTCCACCGCGCGCGCATCCGAAGCGACGCCCGCCTGACGTACCCCCAGGTCGACCGCATCTTCGCCGGCGCCGAGCGCGCGGGCGAGCCGTGGGCGGAGCCCCTCGCGGTTGCGCGCGAGGTCGCCTCTGGCCTCAGGGAGCGCCGGGCGCGCCGGGCCGGCACCGTCGTCGTCGAGTCCCAGGAGCCGGCGTTCTCCTTCGACGACTCCGGCGACGTGATCGGGGTGCGGTACGTGGAGCAGACGGAGTCGCACGCCCTGATCGAGGAGCTGATGATCCTCGCCAACGAATGCGTCGCGGGGCGGCTGGCGGACCGCCGCGTGCCCACGCTGTACCGCGTGCACGAGCGGCCGCAGCCGGCGGCCGTCGAGCAGCTGGTGGACAAGCTCGCGAGCCTCGAAGTCCCCACCCCGCCCGTGCCGGAGCGGATGAGCCCGCAGCAGGCGGGCGACGTCGTCGGGGAGGCGAGCCGGATCGTGGCCGACTACGTGCGCCGCAGCGGGCGAGGGCGCCGGGCGTTCGGATCGCTCGTCCTCCGCGCGCTGAAGCAGGCGTACTACTCGCCGCGCAACGTCGGCCACGCGGGCCTCGCAAGCGCCCGCTACTGCCACTTCACCTCGCCGATCCGGCGGTACCCGGACCTCGTCGCGCATCGGGCGCTGCTCGCGTCGCTCGGCTTGGACGACGCGGGCCCGCGCGCCGGCGAGCTGGCCGAAGCCGGCGAGTGGAGCTCGTCGGCCGAGCGCGACGCGATGGGCATCGAGCGCGACGCGGACGACGTCTGCCTCGCGTTCCTGCTGGAGCGGCGCCTCCAGGACGCGGGCTGGGAGGCGTCCTTCGAGGGCGAGGTGGTGGGGCTGATCCCCAAGGGCGCGTTCATCCGGTTCGGCGATGAGGGGTTCGAGGGGTTCCTTCCGGTGCGGCGGATGCGCGGCGACTGGTGGTCGCTCAACGAGGAGGAGACGGCGCTGATCGGCGAGAGCTCGGGACGGGCGCTGCGGCTGGGCGACGCGGCGCGCGTCGAGGTCGGCCGGATCGACGCCGCGCGCGGACGGGTGGACCTCGAGCTCGCGACGGGTTGAGGGGTTCGCGATGGCCAAGCGCACAGGCTCCAAGCGCAAGATCGGGGCGGGCGACGTGGCGACGAACCGCCAGGCCTCGCACCGGTACAACCTGCTGGAGCGCTGGGAGTGCGGGATCCAGCTCGTGGGCTCAGAGGTGAAGTCGCTGCGGGAGGGCGGGGTCCAGCTCAAGGACTCCTACGCCGCGCTGCGCGACGGCGAGGTCTGGCTCTACAACGCTCACATCGCGCCGTACGCGCCCGCGTCGCGCGAGAACCACGACCCGGAGCGCCCGCGCAAGCTCCTCATGCACAGGAGGGAGATCGAGCGGCTGATCGGCAAGACGGCCGAGCGCGGCCTGACGCTGGTGCCGACCCGGATCTACTTCAAGGGCCCGCACGCCAAGGTCGAGCTGGCGCTCGCGCGCGGAAAGGACTTCGCGGACAAGCGGCGGGCCCTGCGGGAACGCGACCAGCGGCGCGAGATCGAGCGCGCCCTGCGCGAGCACGAGCGGAGCTGAGCGCTGAGCGGCCGGCGCCGACTACCCTTTGTGCACATACTCACGGGGACGACAGGCTTCGACGTGGACGTTCCGTGAGGTCGGTAGCGAGTCGAGGTCCCCGGTCGGCCTCGTAAAACAACCGGGACAACCAATAAGTGCGGACTCTCACGAGTACGCTCTCGCCGCCTAGCCACAACTAGGTAGACGAGTGTCGGCCTCCCCTCGGCCCGTGGGGGAGATCGCCGGCATCAGCTAACGGGCTGAGCCCGCCGCGAGCGCCCTCGGCGCGGAGGGGACACCAAGAGGGCTGGCCTCCCGCAACCCCGCCGGCGCGGCAAGCAGGAGGCGAGACGCAGAGCGCCGGCTACGCTCGTAGACGCCGGCCCCAGGGCTCCGCGGACGGGGGTTCGATTCCCCCCGTCTCCACTAATTGGTTCTCAATCGAACCCCTGCTACGCGCATCGGCTGAGAGCCGCTCGAGTTCCTGGGCCAGGTCGTCGGCGAGCAGCTGCGCGAACGGATCGGCCAGCTCGGCACCGGAGATCTCGAGGTCGCGCAGGAAGATCTTCTTGAAGAAGGCCTGGTTCCAGCGGCGCTTGGTCAGATCGTCGGCGAGGGCATACGCGGCTTCGGCGTCCGCGGCCAGTCGGAGGGCGAGCTCGAGACCTTCCTTGACCTGTCCGACCTCCTGCTCGGCCTGCGTCAGCTTCGCTTCGGCGGCCGCCAGCTCACGCCCAACGCGAGCCTGCTCCTCTTGCAGTAGGTCGAGCGGAACCGCGCCGGCGAGGTGGGCCTGAAGCAGCTTGCGCCGCTCCTCCTTCAGCTTGCCGATCGCCTTCTGGTGTCTGGCGGCTTCGCGGTCACGGTGCTTCGCGAGCTCGTCGAAGCCGGCGACGAGATCGTCCTTCAGTCCTGCGATCCGCTCCGCCCGCAGCTTCACTGTGCGGCCGTAGTAGCGGGCGACCTCGGCTTCAGCCAGCTCCGCCGGGATGTAGGGCTGGGGGCAGCCCGAGTGTTGGTGCCGACCCGCGCACATGAAGTACCAGTACGTCCCGCCGCGCCGCCCGATCGCCTTCTGGTAGAGGAAGCGCCGTCCGCAGTGGCCGCAGAAGATCGTCCCCTTGAGGTAATGCGGGTGACGACGCTGCTTCTCACCGGCCACGTCGCGTGCGGCCAGCACCGCCTGGACCTGCTCGAAGAGCTCCTCCGAGATCAGCTTCGCGTGTTTGCCCTCGTACTCGACGCCGCGGTAGCGG
>JAFAQQ010000070.1 GCA_019246335.1 Actinomycetota bacterium
TCCTTGATGAAGACGACCCGCGAGGTGGCGAACGCCCCGATCGCCACGCAGAACAGGAGCGCCGCCGCGGTCACGATCCGCCCGGTCCGCTCGAGGCCGATCGCCACCGCCTCGGAGCTCGGGGCGCCGCGGTCGTGCGCCTCCTTGATCCGAGACAGGAGGAACACCCCGTAATCGGTGGAGAGACCGAACGCGATCGCCAGCAGGACGAGCGGCTGTGACGAGTCGAGCGCTCCCTGCGAGGTGTAGCCGAGGACGCCCTGAAAGCGACCGTCCTGGAATACGAAGACCAGCACCCCGAAGGCTGCGCTCAGCGTGAGCGCGTTCATCACGAGCGCCTTCACCGGCAGGACGACGGAGCCGGTCATGGCGAAGAGGATCACCAGCGTCGTGAGGGCGAGGATGCCGAGCGCGAGCGGCATGTGCGCGCCGAGGCTCGCCTTCTGGTCCACGAACGAAGCGCTCTGCCCCGTCACCCCCCTGCCGAACGCGACGGGCAGCGCGCGGATCCGCTTCACGAGCTGCTGGCTCGCGCCGGACAGCGCCCGCGACCGCGACACCACGTCGATCCTCCACAGCGCGGCGCCGACGGGGGCGGGCGGCGCAACGAGGCGCACGCCAGGAATGGAGCGGAGCCTCCGCGCGAGCTGCTCGACCGCCGAGCCGCTGCGAGTGGCCGCCACGACCGTGACCGGCGATGTCATGTTCGGGAGGAAGTCCCGCGCCAGCACCGTGTCCACCCTCCGGGCCTGCTCCGAATGCGGCAGCACGGTCGCGTCGACCGTCGTGAACTGGACTCCCAGGAACGGGATCCCCAGGACGATCATCACCGTGGCCGCCAGCGCCGCGACCCGCCCGGGCCGGCGCATCACGAACCGCGAAAGGCGGTACCAGGCGCCGCTCTGCGCCGGTCGCGCGTCGGCATCCGCGGCACGGCGCAGGCGCGCGGGCGCCAGGGCGTTGACGCGCTCGCCGAGCAGGGCGAGGATCGCGGGGAGCACGACGAGCGCGACGGCCGCCGCGAGGAGCGCCACGAGGGTGCCGCCCACCCCCATCGAGTAGAGGAAGTTCTGCGGAAAGACGAGCAGCGACGCAAGCGCCGCCGCCACCGTCAGCGAGCTGAAGAGCACGGTGCGCCCCGCGGTCCTCAGGGTCGCGGCCATCGCGTCAAGACCCGCCCCCCGCTTCGCGATCTCCTCCCGGTACCGCGAGACGATGAAGAGGCTGTAGTCGATCGCGAGACCCAGGCCGAGGCCGGTGACGAGGTTCAGGGCGAACACGGAGAGGTGCATCAGCTCGCTCAGCCCGCGCAGCGCGAGGAACGTGAGCACGATCGCCAGACCGCCGACCAGGGGCGGCAGCGCGGCGGCTACCAGGCTGCGGAAGAACCACAGCGCAAGCAGGAACAGCAGCGGGAACGCGAGCATCTCCGCTCGTGCGAGGTCGGCGGACACGATGCGGTTGGCGGCCCGCGACGCCGCGGCGGACCCGCCGAGTTGCACGTCATGGCGTTGTGCAAGCCGGCGGGCGAGCCGGTCCACCGCACGGGAGCTGTCCACGGTCCGCCTGAAGTACGCGGTGATGACCGCATGACGGCCGTCACGGGAAACCGCGTGCGCCGGGGTGCCGGCAGACGGAGCGACCACCCGGCCGACATCGCGATCGTCCGCGAGAAGGCGCGCAACCTGCTGGATCTGGCCGCGACCGGCGGGCGACGACGGCGGGGCGCGAAGGGCCACCAGGGCCACGACCTGCTCCTGGTCCAGCCCTGTCGCCTGCGTCAGCCGGTCATCCGCCCTGACGCTCTCGCTGGCCGGGTCCTTCGCCTTGTAGGGGCCGAGGTGCTTGGCTACGCCGCTGCCCGCGACGCCGGCGATGCCCGCGGCGACAACCGCGACGACCACGATCCGCCGCGCCCTGCGGTATGCGAAGCTCGCCAGGCGATCAAGCACAGTCCCGCGCATCGTCCATTCCGGACGATCGGTCCGGGGTGGGATGGGTCACATATCCGTCAGCCGTGTTACGCGGTGGCGCGCTCGGCCCGACCGCCGGCCACCCGCGCGGGCTCGCGCCAGCACTCGTCGAGGAAGCGCGCGATCTCATCGGTCAGGCGCGCGGGTGCGAGCCGCATCTCGAGGATCGAGTTCGCCTCGAGCAGCCTGCCGTTGCGGAGCTCGCGAACGAGCATGTCGGAGTCCGAGAACGGATGGAGGGGGTCGCGCGGGTGCCCGATGACGAGCGAGCGCGACTCGATCCGGCTCCGCTCGGTCCGCGGTGGGGCGATGCGGCCGAAGAAGAGCCCCTGGAGGACGGCGGCTGAGGGGGCCGGGTCTTGGCTGATCCATTCGAGCCCGACGTCGGTCAGGTGCGAGAGGCCGCGCGGGATCCGCCCGGCGATCCTGCTGGCGAGGCGGACCAGGGGCTCCCCGAAGGTGAGGCCGACCAGGAGCGGGGTGAAGATGACGCCGCAGGCGAGCAGCGCGTTGTCGAGCACGGGCATCTCGATTACCAGGCCGCGCATCCGCTCCGGCGCCCGGACCGCCGCCTCCAGGGTGACGTTCGCGCCGAGCGACGTGCCCCCGACCACGGCCTCCTCCAGCTCGAGGTGGTCGAGCAGCGCCACCGTCTGGGCGCCGAAGAGCGACATGGAGTAGCGCCACATGTCGCGCGGGCGGTCGGACGCGCCGTGCCCGAGGAGGTCGAGCGTGATCACCCGGTTTCCCCGCTCTGCGAGCGCCTGCGCGAGCGGCCGGTGCATCAGCCGCGGCAGGAGGAGCCCCGGCAGCAGCACGAAGGGGCGCGCACCGGAGCCGTAGTCGTCGTAGGTGAGCCGGTGTCCGTCGTGGACGAACTCGCCTGTCGTGACGCTCACCACCTCGCATGAGCATAACCGCAGGCGGCGCCCCGCGGGACCGGCCCCCGGCATCTCGTACCATCCGAGGCGATGACGGTGCAGGGGTCGCTCCGCCGCGGCTTGGTCGCAGCCGTCGCGGCGGCGGGCGCGATCGGGGCCGCGGCCGCGCAGGCCGACGTCCAGTCGACCCAGACGACCAAGATCCCGCACGGCGCCATCTGGAGCCAGCAGTACATCCACGAGAGCGACGGGACCGTCCTCCACGCGGACGTGCTGCGCCCGGCGAACCTTCCGGCCGGCAGGAGGACGCCGGTGATCCTCTCGATCGGGCCGTACTTCAACCACTCTGGGCAGGTCGGCCCGGCGGCGCCCGTCGAGGGAACACCCTTCGATCCGACGGCGGCGAAGGGGCCGTCCACGCGGTTCTACGACTTCGAGACAGGCGCCCATCTGATGCAGAAGGGCTACACGTACGTGATGGTCGACCTGCGGGGCTTCGGCGGGTCGACGGGTTGCCTCGACTGGGTTGGCCCCGGCGAGCAGGCCGACGTCAAGGCGGCGGTCGAGTGGGCGGCGAGCCAAAGCTGGTCGGACGGGCGGGTCGGCATGTACGGGAAGTCATACGACGCCGTGACCGGGCTCGTCGGAGTCGCCCTCCATCCCAAGGGGCTGCGGGCGGTGGTGGCCCAGGAGCCCGTGTACGACCTCTACCGCTACCTCTACATGAACCGCGTGCGGTTCGAGAACTCGCTGGCGACGCCGGCGCTGTACGACGCCATCGCCGGAACTCCCGGCACCGCCTCTGACACGCTCGCCTACAACGTCAACTCGATCAACGACACGGCGAAGCCCGGTTGCCCGGCGCAGAACTACGCGGCCCAGCAGGACCCCAACCACGGCTCGGCGTTCTGGAGCGTGCGCGACCTCATCCGCAGGGCGAAGGGCGCGAGGACGCCGCTCTTCCTCACCCAGGGCTTCCTGGAGGACAACACGAAGCCGGACGGCGCGTGGGACTTCTTCAACGAGCTGCGAGGTCCGCGCCGAGCCTGGTTCGGCATGTGGGAGCACGTGCGCGGCAACGACACCGACCCGAGCGGGCGGCTCCGGATGGGCCGCACGGGCTGGTTCAAGGAGGTCATGCACTGGTTCGACCACTACGTTGCAGGCCGGCCGCTGAAGCGGGCGCCGGTCAACCGCGACCCGAAGATCGCCGTCGAGACGAGCGACGGGACGTGGCGTGCGGAGAAGCGGTGGCCGCCGCGGGACTCGCTTCCGCTCACCGTGCACCTGCGCTCCGGTTCGTACCTCGACACCGGCCAGAACAACGGCGAGGCCTACCACGGGATGCAGCCGTTCGGCCAGGGCATCTGGACGTTCTCGCCGCCGCTCCGGCACCTCGCGCACCTGGCGAGCGTTCCGGAGGTGGCGCTCGAGGCATCGGCGCCCGCGCCCGCGGGGAACCTCGTCGTCGACCTGTACGACGTCGACGCGCAGGGCAACGCCCTGCTGATCAGCCGCGGGGCATACCTCCTCGACGCCGGCACGAACCACGTCGACTACGACCTCTATGGCGACGACTGGATCCTGAAGAAGGGCCACCGGATCGGAGTGCTCGTGACCTCGTCGAATGCGGAGTGGTGGAGCCACATCCCCACCGGCCAGCCGATATCGATCAGCAAGGCGACGGTGCGCCTGGGGTTCCTCCGCTGCGCCCGGACGAGGCAAATCCAGGGCAGCCCGTCGATCAGGCTCGACGACTACCGCGCGAGCGGCGCCTTCCCGGTGGACGCCGCGACCATCAGCGGCGCGACCGTGAAGGGGTTCCCGCTGCCCGCCCCGCCGCGCCACTGCTGACCTTCCTCCAGAAGCGGATGAACTCCCGCTCGTGGCCGATGCCCGCCTCGAGCGCGAGTCGCTGGCCTTCCGCCATGCCGGGGTCCGCGGATGCGATCTCCTCGTACGAGCGCAGGCGCCTCAGGTGCGCTCCGAGCTGCTCGCCGGCGAGCGGGCCGGGCGCGGCGCCGAAGAAGAGCTTCAGGAGCCCGAGGTCGCGCAGCTCGAGCAGCTCGCCGCGCGGGTCTTCGCGCCATGCGCCGAGCGCCCGGCGGCCCCGCGGCGTGAGGCGGTAGACGCGCCGTCTGCGACCCTCGCGCTCGCGCTTCTCGCTCAGGTGCCCCGACTCGCCGAGCCGCGCGCACTCCGCGTAGATCTGGCTGTGCGGCAGCGACCAGAAGTGGAGGACGCTTACCTCGGCGACGCGCTTGAGCGTGTAGGGCGTCACCGGCTCGCAGATCTCCACCAGGCCGAGCACGACGTAGGAGGTGTCGGTCAGGCGGTCGCGCGGCATGGCGCGCGAGACTACCCAGCGCCGGGAGTCAGGCGGCGAGCCGCCGGCGGATGCGACGCCTCCGCGCGGCGAGCTCCGCCTCGAGCTTCTCGAGCTCGCGCTGGCGGCGGCGGATCAGCACGAGCTGGCGGTCGATCAGCGGAAGCGACTCCTCGAGGATCTCGCGACGCCGCTCCGGGTCCTCGCTCGCCTCGAACTCGGTGCGCAGCGCCGCGCGCGCGTCCTCGGCCTCCGCGAGCTCGCGCAGCTCGTCGAGCGAGACGCCGAGCAGGTCGCGCAACCTGATCAGCTCGCGCAGGCGATCGAGGTCGGCGTCCGTGTACACCCGGTGCTGGCCGGCCGGGCGCTCCCCGGCGCGTGGAAGCAGCCCGATCTCCTCGTAGTAGCGGACCGTGCGGGTCGTAGTGCCCGCCGCCCTGGCGAGGTCGCCGATGCGCATCGGCCGCGCCGGCGCCGCGACCACGCTCACGCCAGCGCCTCCCGCTCGGCGAGCTGCCGAGCCGCGCGGTGCGAGGGACGCATCAGCGAGACGACGGCGCCCACGAGGGAGGTGGCGGCGAGGACCCACAGCGCGGTGTGCATGTTCGCGATGAACGGGGCGAGCTTCGCGTCGCTGAGTCCCTTCGCGAGCCCCGAGAAGATCCGGAACAGGGTGGTCTTGGGCACCGCCGCGGTGACGATCGCGAGCACGAAGGCGATCGATATGACGGCGCCGGTGTTCTGAAGCATGGTCCGCGCGCCGGCCGCGACTCCCCGGCGATGAGCCGGCACGGTTCCCATCATCGCGGCGGTGTTGGGACTGTTGAACATCCCCGAGCCCACTCCGACGATGAACAGCCACAGCATGCTCTGCCAGTAGGCGGAGTGCGGCTCGAGCGTGGTCATGAGGGCCAGGGCGCCGGCGCTCACGACCATCCCGAGCGCCGCCATCGCGCGCGACCCCCGGCGGTCCGCCCACATACCGGCGAGCGGCGAGGAGACGAGCATCCCGAGCGCCATCGGGGTGAGCTTGATGCCGGCGGTGATCGGGTCGTCACCCTGAGCGCCCTGGAAGTAGAAGACGAAGACGAACATCAGCGCGAAGCGCGAGAGCCCGTTGATGAACGCGGCGCCGGTGGCAGCCGCGAACATCCGGTTGCGGAAGATCGTGAGGTCGAGCATCGGCGCCCTGGCGGCGCGCTCGATGGCGACGAACGCCGGCAGCAGGACGGCTGCCAGGGCCAACCCGACGATCACGATCGGATCGCTCCAGCCCGAGAGCCCGCCGCGCGACAGCCCGAGGACCAGTCCGGTGAGGCCGGCGACGAACGTGGCCGTCCCGAGCAGGTCGAGCCCGCGCACCTCGTCGGGCTTGGCGAGCTCGTGCAGCACGGCCGCGCCCCACAGCGTGCCGGCCAGCGCGAGCGGCACGTTGAACCAGAAGACCCAGTGCCACGAGATCGACACGAGCGCGCCGCCGAGCACGGGACCGAGGACGAGGCCGACGGCTGCGACCATGGTGTTGGTCCCCATCGCCACGCCCAGCTGCTCGCGCGGGAATGCGTCGGTGACGAGCGCGGACGAGTTCGCGAAGATCAGTGCGCCGCCGACCCCCTGCACGATCCGCCACAGGATCAGCTCCGTGCCGTCGCCCGCGAATCCGGCGCCGAGCGATGCGGCCGCGAAGACCGCGAACCCCGCCAGGTACGCACGCTTGCGACCGAACAGGTCGGACAGGCGCCCGGCCGTCAGGACGAGCACCGTGGAGGCGATCATGTACGCGAGGATCACCCAGACGAGCTGGAGCAGCGAGGTGTGCAGCGAGCGGCCGAGGTCGGGCAGCGCGATGATCAGCGTGCCGGAGTTGATCGTGGCGAGCAGCATCCCCAGGCTCGTGCACGACAGCGCCCACCACTTGTAGTGCTCGTCGTCGGCGTCCGGGCGCGCGATGCGCAGGCGGGCTCGAGTCTCGGTAACTGATTTCAACGTAAACGTTAAGTTAGCAGCCGTTCGTCCACGAGTACCGGCCATGGCTGGTACGGATGGACGACCGATCGGTCAGTGGACTACAGATTGGTCAGGCCAGAGGGCGGCCTGCCGCCTGTAGCCTGCTCGGCGATGCCCCCGTCCCTCCTGACCCGCGACGAGCTCCGCGACCGCGTAGAGCGCCTCGCCGGCCTGGAGCGCGGCTCCTGCAGCGACGGCGAACGGCGCGGTGCGGACATGATCGCCGAGGAGCTGCGCGAGCTGGGCCTGTCGCCCGCCAGCGAGACCGAGCTCGCGCAAGGCACGTACTGGTGGCCGATCGGGGTGCCATGCGCCGCCGCGGCTGCGGCCGGCGTCGTGGGCGGCGCTGCCGGGATCGCGGTGGGCGCGCTGGCCGCCGGAGCCGTGGCCGACGACATCAAAGCCGGGCCGCGCGTCCTGCGTCGCGCGCTTCCGCAACGGACCACGGTGAACGTCTGGGCGGAGGTCGGCGAGCCCGGTGCCGAGCGAACGCTCGTCTTCATGGCTCACCACGACGCCGCTCACACCGGGGCCGTCTTCGAGCCGAGCGCGCCACGTCGTGTCCTCGGTGCGCTCCCGCCCGCGATCCGAAACCGCATCAACACGACGCCCCCCACGATGTGGGCGGGCTTCGCGGCGCCACTCGCGGTGGCGGCGGGCTCTCTGCTGCGTCGCCGCGGCTTGCGTCTCGCAGGCGCCGCGATCGCCGCCGGTTACGCCGCGGCGATGGCCGACATTGGCCGCAGCGAGGTAGTCCCCGCCGCGAACGACAACGCAACGGGGGTCGCCGCGCTGCTCTCCGTGGCCCGCGCGCTGGCGGCGGATCCTCCCGCCGGGCTCCGCGTGATCCTCCTCTTCCCCGGCGCCGAGGAGTCGTTCATGGAGGGGATGGTCGCCTGGGGGCGACGGCACTTCCACACCCTGCCGCGGGAGTCGACCACCTTCATCTGCCTGGACACCGTCGGCTCCCCCGACCTGCTCCTGCTCGAGGGCGAGGGAATGCTCGGGATACGCGAGTACCCGAAGGACCTGCTGGCCCTCGTCCGCTCGTGCATCGAGGAGGTCGGCGCGCACGACGTTCCGAACCTGCGCTTTCGCAACGCGACCGACGGGCTGATCCCGCTCAAGGCCGGCTACCCGACCGCGGTGGTCGGCTCCGTCGACGAGTTCAAGCTGCCGACCAACTACCACTGGCCCACGGACACGCCGGACCGCGTCGACTACGGCACGGTCGAGTCGGCGGCCCGGGCGTGCCACCGCCTCGTCGAGCGCATGAGCGCGTCGCCTTCCCAGCACGACCGCGCACGCACCGACCCGCACGTCGTCGCGCCCACCTGAATAGCATCCGCGGCCGTGAGCCCCGGCGACACGCAAGCCGACGTGGTCGTCATCGGGGCGGGCATCGCCGGCCTGGTCGCGACGCTCGAGCTCCTCGATCGAGGGCGCAGCGTGGTTCTCCTGGACCGCTGCCGGCCCGAGGAGGTGGGCGGTCTCGCTCGGGAGGCGTTCGGCGGCATGTTCATGGTCGACACCGCGGAGCAGCGCCGCTCCGGCATCGAGGACAGCGTTGGGCTGGCGCTCGCCGACTGGAACCGTGTGGCGGACTTCGAGAAGGCCGACGTCTGGCCCCGCCGGTGGGCGGAGCAGTACGTGTCGCGCGCCCGAGACGAGGTCGGCGGCTGGCTCAAGGGCCGCGGCGTCAGGTTCTTCCCGGTCGTGAACTGGGCCGAGCGCGGCGTCTACGGCGACGGGAACTCCGTTCCGCGGTTCCACCTCACGTGGGGCTGCGGCAAGGCGCTCGTGGACGCGATGTGGCGCGCGATCCAGACGCATCCGCGGCGGCACGAGCTCGACGTTCGGTTCCGCAGCCGTGTGACCGAGATCATCATGGACGGCGGGCGCCCGCGCGGATGCCGAGTGGCCTCCGAGAATGGCGGCGGCGAGCAGGAGGTGTCCGCCGAGACGGTCGTCGTGGCCGCCGGCGGCATCGGGGGCAACCTCGACATCGTCCGCCGCGAGTGGCCGAAAGACCTGGGGCCTCCCCCCGAGAAGATCCTCATGGGATCGCACTACTACGCGGACGGCGCGATGCACGAGGAGGTCGAGCGGATCGGCGGCAACGTGACGCACATCGACCGCATGTGGAACTACGCCGACGCGGTCCGCCATCCCGACCCGGCGCGCCCCAACCACGGCCTGAAGCTGATCCCGCCACGCTCGGGGATCGTCGTGGACCCGACCGGTCGCCGTTACGGCCCCGCGCCGCTCATCCCCACCTTCGACGCGTACTACGCGCTCGAGCGCATGTGCGAGGACGACCGCAAGTACTACTGGATGGTCTGCAACTGGAAGATTGCGAAGCGCGAGCTCGACGTCTCCGGCTCCCAGCACAACCCGAGCATCCGGGAGCAGAACCTCCCCCGGTTCCTGCTCTCGATCCTGCTGGGCAAGCCGGTGCTGGTCCGGCATTTCATCGAGCGCTGCCCGGACTTCGTGACGGCGGACACGCTGCCCGAGCTTGCGCGGCGGATGGCGGAGGTGACCGAGGATGGAGCGCTAGACGCCGACCTGATGGAGTCCGAGATCCGCCGCTACGACGCGACGATCGATCGCGGCAAGGCGCTCTTCAACGACGACCAGCTGCGTCGCATCGCCCAGCTTCGCAACTGGCGCGGCGATCGGTTGCGCACCGCGAAGTTCCAGAAGATCGACGACGACGGCGCAAAACCGCTGATCGCGATCAGGATGACCGTGATGGCGCGCAAGAGCCTCGGGGGGATCCAGACCGACCTCGACAGCCGTGTCCTGCGGCCCGACGGCGAGCCGATCCCGGGCCTGTACGCGGTCGGCGAGGCCGCCGGCTTCGGCGGTGGCGGGATGCACGGCAAGCGGTCGCTCGAGGGCACCTTCCTGGGCGGGTGCGTCTTCAGCGCGCGGCTGGCCGCGCGGTCGATCGCGGGCGCGCGCGACGTCGCGCGCGCCGAGGTGACGGCCTGATGGCCACGACCGTCGCCGAGTACATCCTCCACCGCCTCCACGCAGAGTGGGACGTCGAGCGGATCTACGGCTACCCAGGCGACGGGATCAACGGATTCATGGGCGCGTTCCAGGAGCTCGGGAACGAGCCCGAGTTCATCCAGGTTCGCCACGAGGTCATTGCGTCGTTTGCCGCCACGGCACACGCCAAGTTCACCGGCGAGGTGGGCGTCTGCCTCGCCACGTCAGGACCCGGCGCCGTTCAGCTCCTGAACGGGCTGTACGACGCGAAGCTCGACCACCAGCCGCTCGTCGCGATCGTCGGGCAGCAGAAGCGCGTGTCGCTCGGCGCCGACTGGCTGCAGGAGGTCGACCTCCACGGGCTCTTCAAGGACGTCGCCGACTTCGTCCAGGTTTGCATGGCGCCCGAGCAGGCGCGGCACCTGGTGGATCGCGCCATGCGCACTGCGATCGCCACTCGCTCGGTCGCCTGCGTGATCGTGCCGGTCGACGTTCAGCACGCTGACGCGGAGGACCCGGGCCGCTCGCACGGCTCGGTGTTCTCGTCGGCGGTCGTGAGCAGGCCGCGCACGATCCCCGACGAGCCGGACCTCCGGCGCGCCGCCGATGTTCTCAACGCCGGGCGGCGCGTGGCGATCCTCGTGGGGCAGGGCGCGAAGGGGGCGGAGCAGGAGCTCGTGGAGACGGCCGCGCTGCTCGGCGCCGGCGTCGCGAAGGCGCTCAACGGCATCGCGGTTCTGCCCGACGACCTGCCGTTCGTGACCGGGTCGATCGGCCTGCTCGGGACGAAGCCGTCGGCGGACATGATGGGAGGCTGCGACACGCTCCTGATGATCGGGTCGAACTTCCCGTTCGCCGACTGGCTGCCATCGGAGGGCCAGGCACGGGGCGTGCAGATCGACATCGATGGTCGCCTCGTCGGCCTGAGGTATCCGATGGAGGTCGCCCTGGTGGGCGACGCGCGCGACACCCTGCGCGCTCTGCTCCCGCTGCTCGAGCGCAAGGACGATCGCGGATGGCGTGAAGACATCGAGGCCGGCGTGGAGCGCTGGCGCCGTCAGCTCGCGGAGCGGGCGCGGGTGCCGGGCAATCCGATCAACCCGATGCTCGTGTTCGAGGAGCTGAGCCCGCTCCTTCCGGAGGGCAGCATCCTCACCGCCGACTCCGGAACGTGCGCGAACTGGTGGGCACGGCACATCTCGTTCAGGGCCGGGATGCAGGCCGGCATCTCGGGGACGCTCGCGACGATGGGCTGCGCGGTGCCCTACGCGCTCGGCGCCAAGTTCGCGCATCCGGACCGGACGGTCGTCGCAGCGGTCGGCGACGGCGCGATGCAGATGACCGGGATCAACGCGCTCATCGACGTTGCGCACTACGCCGAGCGGTTTCCCAATCCCCAGACGATCGTGCTCGTCCTCAACAACGGCGATCTGAACGAGGTCACGTGGGAGCAGCGGGCGATGGCGGGAGACCCTCGCTTCGATGCCTCGCAGGCGCTGCCGCCGCTTCCATACGCGCGGTATGCCGAGCTCTTCGGGATGAAGGCCCTACGCGTCGACTCGCCGGATGACGTCCGGCCGGCGTGGGAGGAGGCGCTGGCCCACCGCGGGCCCGTCCTGTATGAGGCGGTCACCGACCCAGACATGCCGCCCATGCCCCCGCAGCTTCGGTTCGAGACGGTCCGCAACATGACGCGGGCCTTCGTCCGGGGGGATCCCGCGGCGCGCGACATCGTCCGGCACGCGGTCCGTGCAACCCGTGCGGACCTGACGGCTCGGTAGGGAGCGCGTTCGTGCCGACCGTCCGCGATGCCGTCTTCGAGCTGCTCCGCGATCGCGGGATGACCACGATCTTCGGCAACCCGGGCTCCACGGAGCTCCCGATGCTCGCCGACTTCCCCGATGACTTCCGGTACGTGCTCGGCCTTCAGGAGGCGGTCGCGGTCGGGATGGCCGACGGTTTCGCGCAGGCGAGCGGCGCCCCGGCTCTCGTGAACCTGCACACCGCGCCGGGCGTGGGCAACGGGATGGGCGCGATCTTCAACGCCCAGGCGAACAAGACGCCGCTCGTGGTCACCGCCGGACAGCAGGCGCGCTCGCTGATGACCCTGCAGGCGAACCTCACGAATCGCGACGCCGTCCGCATGCCGCATCCCCTCGTCAAATGGAGCTATGAGCCGCCCCGCGCCGAGGACGTACCGCACGCCATCGCGCGCGCGGTGCACCTCGCCGAGCTGTCGCCGCGCGGCCCGACCTTCGTGTCGATTCCAATGGACGACTGGGGGGTCGCGGTCGACGAAGGCGCGGTCGCGCACCAAACGTCGCGCGCGGTGCGTGGCGGCGCGGCGGCCGACCCGGAGGTCGTGCGCGACCTCGCGCGCCGGATCGAGGCCGCATCGAGCCCGGTGATGGTCGCCGGGCCGGACATCGACGCCTCCGGCGGATGGCGCGCCGCGGTCGCGGTGGCCGAGCGCCAGCGCCTGCCGGTATGGGCCACGCCGGCGCCGGGCGGGGGGCGGATCGGGTTCCCCGAGGGGCACGCGCTCTTCCGGGGCGTCCTGCCGCCGGCCATCGGCCCCGTTGCCGAGACGCTGAGGGGGCACGACCTGGTGCTGGTGGTCGGCTCCTCGGTCTTCCCCTACTACCCGAACATCCCGGGCCCGCTGCTCGCGGATGGCGCATCGCTGGTGGCGATCACGAGCGATCCGGACGAGGCGGCGCGCGCCCCGATGGGCGACGCGATCGTGGCGGACGTCCGCCTTACCCTGGTTGCGCTGCTGGCCGAGCTCGCGGCCTCGGACCGCGAGCCGCCGGACCGTCTCCCGCCGGCGGAGCCGCCGCCGGAGTCAGACCCGATGAGCCCGTCCGCGGCCGTAGCGGCCCTAGCCGACGTCTTCCCGGAGGAGGGGATAGTCGTCGTCGAGTCGCCGTCGGGCACCCTCGCCGTGCGCAACCGGCTGCGGCTCTCCCAACCCGGCAGCTACTACTTCAGCGCCGGCGGCGGGCTCGGCTACGGGCTCCCCGCCGCCATCGGAGTGCAGCTCGCGCAGCCAGACCGCCCCGTCGTCTGCGTGATCGGCGAAGGGTCCGTCCAGTACGCGGTCCAGGGGCTCTGGTCGGCGGCGGCCTATCGCGTCCCGGTTACGTTCCTCGTCCTCCGCAACGAGGAGTACGCGATCCTCAAGTGGTTCGCCCAGATGGAGGCCGTCACCGGGGCGCCGGGGCTCGACCTCCCGAAGCTCGAGTCGGCGGCGATCGCCTCCGGCTACGGCATCGACGCGCGGCGGGTGGACGCCGAGGACGAGCTGCGCGGGGCGCTCGCCGAGGCGATCTCGGCGCCGGAGCCGCGCCTCGTGGAGACGCGTGTGGCGCCAGGCATGGCGCTGGGGTAGCAGGGGCGGGCCGGCCTCGCCCGGTCACCGGGGGCGAGACCTTCAGGAGGTTGATTGGTGCATTCCCCACGTCATGGTGTGGGAAATCGAACAACGAGCCGGCCGGGGGCGGGCGGGCGCCCGCGGCCCCAGCTCGTCCTAGCCGCCGGCCGCCAGCGTCACACGTCTGGTCCGGGTCGCGCTCCAGCCTGCCTCACCCTCCGCCTGCCCCGTGATCGTGACGGTGACCTGGCGCCCGGCTTGCAGCCCCTGCCGCGCGAGCGAACGCGCGGACGCGGGCACTGGAATCGCCAGCCGGGTGAGGACACCCGGATCGAGCAGGAACGGGGACGGCGTGGCGAACGAGACGCTGCTCACGCCGTCGGTCACGACCGCGGTCACCGCCGTTGCGCAAAGGCCACTGCAGCGTACGTCCGTCTTGAGGGTGGAGTGGCGCAGGACGTCGCCCTGCACGTTCCGCGGTCGAAGCCCTACGCGCAGCGGTCCCGGGGCCGGGCCGGGCGACGGCGCGGGGTTGAGGATCACCGGGCGGCGCGGCGGTTGCGTGAAGTCGAAGTCGGCCCGCAGGTCGCCGAGCTGGGGCGCGTCCTCGCGGACGTCGGGCCGCGGATCCGGTCGCCCGTCCGTCGACGGGTCGATCCGGTTCCCGCCGAGGAAGAGATCCTCGATGAACTTCACGTAGGCGTCCGAGCTCAACGTCTGGTGGTCGATGTAGCCGCGACGCGCGTACGGGCTGATCACCAACCCCGGCACCCGCAGCCCGTAGCCGTTCTGGTCGACCTCGGGGGGAGCGACGTGGTCGTAGAACCCTCCCCAGTCGTCCCATGACAGGAGGATCGCGGTGCTTTTCCACTCGGGCCCCCGCATGAGCTCGTTGATCAGCGTCGTCACGTACGCCTGACCGGCGCTGACGCTCGACGGCGGATGCTCGCTGACCGTGTCGTTCGGCGTGACCCAGGAGACGGCCGGAAGCTTGCCGGCCCTGGCGGCGAGGTAGAGGTTCGATATCGACTGGATGTTGCTGAGCTGCCCATCCGCCTGGACCGTGTCGAAGAAGGGGAGCGGGTTCCAGATCCCGGGCGTGCGGTCGTTCTGCGGAGCCGCCTTGCAGGTCACGGCCTCGTCGTTGGCGCAGTCCGGCTCGCTCCCCTGGAACACGTAGTAACGCCAGCTCACCCCCGCCCGGTGCAGGAGCCACGTCAGGTCCGTCCAGGCGTAGTGGGGGTTCGTGCTCGGGTTCGTGTACGGGTGCGGGATCGGCGGGCGCTGGAGGGCGTTCTGGCAGCTGAATGGATCGCCGGGCCGGGTGCACATCGCCGACCACTCGGAGACCATGAACAGGTGCTCCGGCAGGCTCCAGGACGCGCTCGCCTGGAACAACCCGTCCTGGAGGACGAAATTGCGCGCGTACGCCCAGTAGTTCGGGATCTCGCGGGAGTCGTGGTAGCCCAGGACGCTCCGAGCGGAGCCCTCGCGGCAGGCGGGGTTGTTCGGGTCGGCGCAGGAGTGGCGAGCCTTCTCGGACTCGCGAAGGAAGCCGTCCATGAGTCCGCCGTCGATGTCACGGCGAGCGGATCCGGCGCCGTGGGGGCCGCCGCCGTTGCGGTCGCTCGGATCGTGGAACGGACGCTTGCACCCGCCTGTCGCGGGATCCGGCAGGCACACCTGCGGACGGCCCTTGACCATCGGGATCCCGTTCGCGCCGGGAAACGTCCCGAAGTAGCTGTCAAAGGAGCGGTTCTCCTGCGTGACGATGACCACGTGCCGGATCTTCTGGCTCGCCGTCGGCGAGGCCCCGGCGGACGCGTGAGGCGCGCCGAGGACGGCGACCACGGTCGTGAACGCCGCCAGCGCCAGCGGCACCGAGAGCGACCGGCTCCGTCCGGCTGACCGCTTTTGGGGAGGCCCGCCCATCCGGGCACAAACCTAGTGGGCGCAGGTGCGGACGACCCCGGCGGAGCGTGCGTCTCTCTCACGCAAAGGGAGATCCCCGGCCGCGTGGGAGGGCGCGGCCGGGGATCAGGCCCAGCGTGGGTGGGTGACTCGCTGGGGTTTGTGCGATCTAGGGCGTTCCTCCGGGCAGCGGCCCTCCGGGCGGCGGACCACCTGGGGGCGGCGCGCCGTCGGGCCCGCCGAAACGGCGGAATCCGCGACCCCGTCCGGCTAGAGCGTGCTTCGCGTCGTTGGCGTTCACGAACGTGGCGCGCGGGCCCACCCGCACGCGCACGCGGTCGCCGGGCTGCAGGTCGCTCAGCTTGGCGCTCGCCCAGTTGCGCCGGACCACGGCGCTGGCCGGAATGGTCAGCGTCACCGTCTTGTAGGTGGCCTTCGGCGTGCCCTCGGTGATCGTCAGCTGATCACCGGACACCGACTGGACCCTGCCCGCGTCGATCGTGACGTGGGCGAACCCGGTTCCGCCCCGGTTCGGGATGATGACGTCGGCATGCACCACGGGCCCTGGGCCGAAGCGCAGCCCGCGCCGTCTCGGCGGCCATGGCCTCTGTGATGCCGAGGGCGATGCCGCGCTCGAGCCCGAGCCTCGCGATGGGGCCGCCGCGCTGCCGGCGATGCCGGCGATCACGCCTCCCGCGACGCATACCGCCGCCACGGCGAGGCCCGTGCGAAATCTCCTGTCCTTGAACATGCGGCTCCTCCTTGCTTTCGGCGACTGCGCGATGGAGGATCGCGGCCGTGGCTAAGACGCTGGTTTGGCGGCCGTAAGACGAACGTAGGAGTCGTCCGCCCGCTCCGCGGGAGGGGCGACCCGCCCGAAGCTCACCCGCAGCACGGCTCCGCCACCGGGGGCGTTTGCGGCCTCGACGCTCCCGCCGTGCGCCTCCGCCGCCTGGCGGACGATGGCCAGCCCGAGGCCGGAGCCGGGCATGTCGCGGGCCGCGGCGGCGCGATAGAAGCGGTCGAAGACGTGCGGAAGGTCATCCTCGTCGAAGCCGGGACCATGGTCGCGGACCTCCAACACGCCGTCGCGCAGCCCCACCTCGACCGTCCCGCCCGGAGGGCTCCACTTGCGTGCGTTGTCGAGGAGGTTCGACACCGCGCGCACCATGCGGTCAGCCTGTCCTCGCACCACGGTCGGCTCGAGGTCGGCAACGAAGGCGATGTCGGTCGCGGCCCTGCGGGCGCGGCCCACGGCCTCCTCGACCACCTCGTCCAGCCGGACGTCGTCAACCGCCACCCCGGGCTGCGCTCCGCGCGCGAGCTCAACCACGTCCCCGACGAGCGCAGTGAGGTCGTCGAGCTCGTCGAGCATGTCGCGCCGCAGCCCGGCGCGGTCCTCGGGCGAGAGCTGGTCGATGTTCTCGAGCAGCTGCAGATTGGCCCGGAGCGTGGCTATCGGCGTGCGCAGCTCGTGGCTCGCGTCGGCGACGAGGTTCCGCTGCGCCTCCACGGACCGCTCGAGCGCGTCAAGCGTCGCGTTGAAGCTCTGAGCCAGGCGCGCGAGCTCGTCGCGCCCCTCGACGTCGAGCCGCTCCGACGGGTCGGGGTTTCGCGTGAGCGACTCCGTGCGACGGGTGAAGCGGGTGATCGGCGCCAGCGCCGTTCGGGCGATCGCGACGCCGAGGAGCGCCGCGAGGGCGATGCCGGCCGCGCCGACCAGCAGCGTGAGCACGAGCTGGCGCTGAAGCGCGTTGTCGACCTCCGTCAGGGGACGTGCGACCTCGACCGCGCCGGCCGGCCCGAGGCCGACCGTGAGGACACGGAGGTGCACGCCGTTCACGTGGCGGTCCTCGAACGCGCTGCCGCTCCCGCTGGCGGCGATCCTGCGTGCGCCGCCGTCCGGCGGTATGCGGGAGATCCCCGGCCGCTGGACCACGACCGTTCCGGAGGGCGCGATCAGCTCGACGGCCTCGACCGGTCCACCGAACGGTGGCGCCGACTCGCGCGGGGCGTGCTCGCGGAATCGCGGGAGGAGTGGGAACGGGCGGATCAGGCGTCCCACGCCGCGGGGCAGCCCGGGCGGGATCGGTGGACGGTTGAACCCGCGGATGCGTCCCTCGAGCGCACGGTCCACCTGGCCGCGAAGCTCAGAGCGCGTGCCCGCGTAGACGACCGTCGCGACCCCGACCACGGCCAACGCGACCGCCACGCCGGCGACGAGCCCCATGCGCGTCCGCAGGCTCATGGCTCTCGCAGCGCGTATCCCACGCCCCGGACCGTGTGGATGAGCGGCCGCGCGCCGGCTCCCTCGAGCTTGCGGCGGAGGTACCCGATGTAGACGCGGAGCGCGTTCGACGCGGCACCGAAGTCGTATCCCCAGACGCGCTCGTAGATCACGCTGTGTGGGAGGACGCGCCTCGGATTGAGCATCAGAAGCTCGAGCAGCTGATACTCGGTCCTGGTCAGCTCCACGAGCTCCTCGTCGACCCATACGCCGTGGCGGTCCGGGTCCAGGCGCAGCTCCGCGAACGCCAGGCCCGCCGGATCGTGCTCCCCGCTGGCGCGCCGGACGAGCGCGCGGATGCGCGCCTTGAGCTCGTCGACGTCGAAGGGCTTGACCAGGTAGTCGTCCGCGCCCGCGTCGAGGCCCTCGATCCGGTCCGATACCGCGTCGCGGGCCGTCAGCATCAGCACCGGGACCCTGTTGCCGTCGCTCCGCAGCCGCCTGCACACCTCGAGCCCGTCGAGCCTCGGCAGCCCGATGTCGAGCACCACCGCGTCCGGAACGCCGCCCGATATCTCCGCGAGGCCCTCGTACCCGTCGCCCGCGAGCCGCACGTCGTAGCCCTCGAGGGTGAGGGATCGGCGCAGGACGTCGCGAAGGCGACGTTCGTCATCGACGACGAGGATCCGCATGGACGTATTGTGGCTCCGACCTCGCGTCGCCGCGGCCACTCATACGTAGCTCTTATGCGTGGGCCCACCGAACCAATTCTCCGTCGCGCGCGTAATCTCAGGCAATGCCAGCACACACACGCGCGATCTTCGTAGGGGCGGCCGTGGCCGCCGTCGCCGCAGGGAGCGCGGCGCTGGGCCCGGATGTGGCCGGCGCCGCGAAGAAGCACACGCACCACGTGACGATCAAGGGGACCGATTTCGCGAGCTACCGCTTCGCGCCGAAGAAGCTGACCATCAAGAAGGGTCAGACGGTGCACTGGTCGTGGAACAGCAATGCGTCGCACAACGTCACCTTCAGCGCGACGAAGCACTCGGCGACGGCGAGCCAGGTCACGGACTTCAAGCTGAAGTTCAAGAAGAAGGGCACGTTCGCCTACTCCTGCACGGTCCACGGGTTCACCGGAAAGATCGTCGTCGATTAGAGCCCGCTCAGGCCGCCAGCAACAGGCGGACGAGCTGTTCCGGCACGTCCCACGTCGGCACGTGGCCGGCGCCGGCGAGGGAGATGTAACGCGCCCGCGGCAGGTGCTCGAGCGCGCGACGAGCCTGCCGCGGGAAGAGCAGGCGGTCGAGCTCTCCCCACGCGATGGTCACCGGCGCCTTCACCTCATGGCCGGCCTCGAAGCGCGCGCGGCTCATCGCGTCGACGGTCGAGTCGAACGCCGGTGAACGGGCGAGATTGCGGAGGGCCGCGATCGCCGCGCCGGCGGGGACGCGCTCCGGATGCCCGTAGAAGACGCCGCTCGTCAACCGCCGCCCGCGCGCGCTTCGAGCCGCGCGCTCGGCCACTCCCGGCATGCGGCGCGCGGAGAAGGCCGCCAACCGGAGCTGGGCCCGAAGCCAGACGACCTCGGCCCCCGACCAGAACCCCGCCGGCGAGCTCGCGACCACCGCGCGCGGGATGCCTCGCTTGGCCAGCTCGAGCGCGATCCAGCCGCCGAGCGAGTTGCCCACGACCAGCGGGCGCTCGACCTCGAGCTCCTCGAGCAGGCTCGCGACGGCGCCCGTGAGCGCCGGCACCGTGGGCGCCGTGCCCGCCGGGAGCGGAGGCGAATCTCCGAACCCGGGGAGGTCGAGCGCGATCGCGTCGCGCTCGGCGGCGATCGCGTCGAGGACCGGCTCCCACACGCGCCACCAGCTTCCCACCCCATGGATCAGCACCACGGGATCGCCCGCGCCGCGTCGTTCGTAGTTGAGGCTCGCGCGCTCCGAGACCCCGAGACCCCCTGGCGAGAGGTTGACGGTACGGCGAACGTTACGCCGCTGCGAGCTCGCGCCCGGCCGACACCACCCGGTTGCGGCCCGCCGACTTGGCCTCGTAGAGAGCCGCGTCGGCCGCGTCGTAGAGGCGCTCGAACCCGACCGCCTGCCCGCGCGCGCAGGCGAGGCCGACCGAGAGGGTGATGTCGACACCGCCGGGCCGCGCCTGTTCGATGGCCGTCCGGAGCTGCTCCGCGAGGCGCCCGGCCGCCGTCTCGTCGGCGCCGGGGAAGACGACCAGGAACTCCTCGCCCCCCATCCGGTAGATGAGCTCGAAGGACCGGAGGTGCTTGCGCAGCTCGTAGCCCACGTCACGCAGCACGGCGTCTCCCCGGGAGTGCCCATGCTCGTCGTTGATGTGCTTGAAGCGATCGATGTCGCAGACGAGCACGGATACCGGGTCGCCCGTGAGCCGCGCCTGGTCGGCGAGCTCCTGGAACCTCCGCTCGAGGGCCGTGCGGTTCAGGAGCCCGGTGAGCGGGTCCAGCGTGGACTGGCCGCGGTGCTCGATCTCCGCGCCGCTCAGCGCGAACACGGTGGCCGTGACCGCAGCGAGCAACGCGGTGGCGACGAGGAGCTGGTCGGGGTGGACCAGCGTCTCGTGAGCGTTGACGCCGAGGGCGGCGGCGAGCATCAGGACGAGCCCCGTCCCGATCCCGGCCATCACGACCCGGGCGCGGAAACGTGCGGCGGCGACGGCGGTCGGGATGACGATCCACGGCATGGCGAAGCTCCTCGGCCCGCCGCTCAGCGCGATGGCGGCGGCGAGGATCGCCTGCGTCCAGACGACGCTGAACGCCACGTGGTACTCCGGACGGGCGCTGCGCCGGGAGCGGGCGTCGAGCGTGAGCATGTTGATCCCGGAGAGCCCGAAGAGCGCGAGCGTCCACCAGCCGTACTCCGGAGCGAAGAATGCAAGCGCGAAGCCGACCGCGACCGACGCGATCATCCGGGCGCGCCGGACCCGCCCCATGTTGTCGACTACTCGTTGGCGGTCGGCTGGCGTGGGGCAGAGCCATGTGCCGCCAGGCTGGCGCATGTGGCCTAACTCGGCCCGGAGTCGGGTCCCCTTGATCCCCGGATCGGGTAGGTAGGCGAGGGGCCTAGGGGAGCTAGTCGCGCGGCCTGTACGCCACGATGTAGCCGATCGTCCCGGAGGTGCCGGTGACGGCGAACACGTAGCCGCCCGCGATCGCCACGCCGCCCCACGACGGGGCTCCGAGCGGGAGCTTCGCCAGCGGAGCGCCGGTCGCGACGTCGCGTGCCGTGAGCGTCCCGGACAGGTTCGTCGTGTAGGCCACGCCGTTGGCCACCGAGACAGCCGAGAACTGCAGCGGCCCGCCGTCGCTCGAGACCCAGTCGAGCGATCCGGTGCGGCTCGCCGCCCAGACCTCGCCGGCGGGCGTGTCCGGGCCGAAGATCCGCGTCCCGTCGTAGGCGGTCGATCCCACTATGCCCCCGACCGCCGGGGCGCCGTGCGCCGTGAACACGTTCCAATCCGGCCGCATGGTCCGCCGGTCGACGGCCCAATAGGTGCCCGACTTCTGGCCTTCGCCGACGAGCGGCCGCCCGAGCGGATCGGCGATCAGGTTCGGCGAAGCACCGAAGTCGTAGTCCGGCCCGGCCGCCTTGTTGCCGGTCTCGTTCCAGACGTCCTGCGCGGTGGCCTGGAAATGACCGGTGATCTTCCCGCTGCGGGTGTCCAGCGCCAGGATGGAATCCGTCGTATCCGCGGCAGGGGCGTGGTAGGCGTTGCCGGTGCCGACGTATACGCGTTTGGTGCGGGTGTCGATCGCCGGCGTCGACCACACCGCGCCGCCATCGCGGTGGGGTGGCACCGCATACCTCTTCCAGCGGACCTTCCCGGTGCGCGCGTCGAGGGCCACCACGCTCCCGCGAACGGCGACGTTCGGGTCGTTCACCTCGCCGTATTCGGCCGAGACCCCGACGAAGACGGTCGGGCGCCCGTCGTCGCCGGTCCCGCGATCTCGTCCGCCGTCCTCTCGATCCCTCCGATGTCGCGCCGGGACGCTCCACACCACCGGGCTGCCGAACATGTCGGCGTCCTTCTGCCGGTCGAGCACGTGTCGCCAGAGCTGCTTCCCGTCCGAGAGGCGCAGCGCGGCGATCGCCGGCGCGCCGACCGTCGCCAGCGGGACGAACACCCGCCCGCCGGAGATCGCAGCGGTCCCGTTGATCGGCGCGCCCGTGGCGCGCGACCAGCGCTTGCGGCCCGTCGAGGCGTCGAGTGCGTACACGGTGCCGTCGCCGGCGCCCGCCACCAGGGTGCCGCGCGAGATCACGGGCGTGCCCGTGAAGTCGCCCTTCTTCGACTCGAAGCTCCAGACCGGCCCGAGCGTCGCCACCTCGTTGTAGGAAGGCCCGGTCGGCCCGCCGTCACGGGAGTTCGCCAGGTCGCGCCCGTAGAACGGCCAGCCGCCGCCCTCGAGCGGCGCCGGCGGCACCTTCGGCACGAGGTCGACCGGGTTCACGCCGTTGTCAGGCGAGGTTCCCGGCGGCGGAGACCCCGGCTGAACGCCGGGTAGCCCCGCCCCCACGGCCTCCACGTTTAGGACGCCGTGCATCCACGAGTGAATCGAGCAGTGGAACTGGTAGCTGCCCGGGGGGAGCTTGTCGACACCCTGCACGACCTCGGACTGTCCCGTCCCGATCAGCTTGCTCGTGAACAGATGGGGAATGTCCGAGCTCAGGTCGTGCTGCGCGAGCGAGTCGAGATTGGTGAACCGCACGGTGTCGCCCTTCGCGGCCACGACCACCGGCGTGGCGTAGTTCAGCGCGGCGG
>JAFAQQ010000140.1 GCA_019246335.1 Actinomycetota bacterium
AGCCGGCGCGAGATCGAGCGTCGACTGCCCGCGGTGGTAGACGGTGCCGACGACGGCGTCGTCGCCGAGGCGCTCCCGCACGCCCGTGGCCAGCAGCTCTAGCCCGGTGGCGTCAGGCACGGCGCCGTCGGCTCAAGCAGGCCCCTCCACGGTGCCATGCGGGTTGTAGCGCTCGGACGCTTCCGGCTGCTCTTCCGTGCCGTACGCGTCGTAGCGCTCCCGCCATCCCAGGTCGGGCTGGCCCTTGATCTTGTTCTGCAGCTTGATGATCCCGTACATCAGGGCTTCCGGCCGGGGCGGGCAGCCGGGCACGTAGACGTCAACCGGCAGGAACTTGTCGGCTCCCTGCACGACCGCGTAGTTGTTGAACATGCCCGCGCTCGACGCGCAGGCGCCCATCGCGATCACCCACTTCGGCTCGAGCATCTGGTCGTAGATGCGGCGGATGACCGCTGCCATCTTGATCGAGACGCGACCCGAGAGGATGATCATGTCGGCCTGCCGTGGCGAGGCCCGGAAGACCTCGGCGCCGAAGCGTGCGGCGTCCATCCGGGGCGAGCCCACCACCGAGATCATCTCGATCGCGCAGCAGGCCAGCCCGAACGTGAGCGGCCACGGGGCGTTCGCCCGAGCCCAGTTCTGCGCCTTCTCGAGCGTCGTCAGCCCGATGCGCTCCTGGACGTACGCCTCGAGGTCGTCCGGCTCGAGGTCCCCGCGGAGCATCTGCCGGGCGCGCAGCTGATGGATTCGCAGGTCGCCGGTCAGGGCGTTCGCGCCGGGATGCTGCCGGTCGCCGGGGTGTTGATCCGCACCCGAGCGCTGGTCCCCGCCGACGCGCTGGCGGGTCACCTCCATTCGAGCGCGCCCCTCCTCCATACGAACACGAAGGCGACGAACAGCAGCACGATGAAGACGATCGTCTCGACGAGCGCGAAAGTCCCGAACTGCTTGAGCCCGACCGCGACGGGATAGAGAAATATGACCTCGATGTCGAACAGGATGAACAGCATCGCGATCAGGTAGAAGCTGATTCCGAAGCGGAAGCTCGAGGTCACCTCCGACGGCAGGCCGCACTCGTAGGGGTCCGACTTCACCTTGCTCGGCCGCCTCGGGCCGAGGACGCTGTTGAGGGCCGTGAAAGCCGCGCCGGTGCCCGCGCCCAGGGCGAGGAAGACGAGCGCGGGCAGGTAGCTCTTCAGCACGGCGAGCGGTTATATACCGCTTTGTAACAAGTTGCTACATAGTGCGAATGCGCGCTTTTCACGCGGGCTGCCGCGCGTATACGGCCGGGCGAGCC
Organism: Actinomycetota bacterium; assembly: GCA_019246335.1. GTDB lineage: Bacteria > Actinomycetota > Thermoleophilia > Solirubrobacterales > Thermoleophilaceae > AC-37. The sequence continues at coordinate 1,298 of JAFAQQ010000140.1, forward strand.
GCGCGCAGGCGGCAGCCGCGCGTCCGACGTCCCGCAGGGCGCGCAAGGGACGCGATCGTCCATTCGTACCAGCTATAGGTGGTACTTGTGGCCTATCGGTGAAGCGGGCGAATCACCCACCCACCACGGAGCGGGGACTTCGCCGCGGGCGGATCAAGCCGCGCGGCGGCCGGCGCCGGCGGCGCGGCTCACGATGAGCTCCTGCGTGGGCCTGCCGGCCGCCAGGCCGAACAGCTCGCGGGCGACGGGCACCATCCCGAGCACCAGCAGGGGCCTGACGGCTGTGAGGGCGGCGACGTCGATCGCCCAGGGCCGATCGATCCCCGCGAGCCGGCGCAGGTCGCGGGGGACCAGCGCCACGGCCGCGCTCGCCATGAGCCGCAGCGGCACCTGCAACGGCAACAGCTCGCGGGTCAGCGGGGGGTCGATGACGAAGCGGATGGCGTCGCGCGCCCAGTCGCTCCCCCGGAGCTCGGGCCGGACGGCTTCGAAGTACGCGCGCGCCTCCTCCAGCGAGCCCGGGATGCGCTCCGCCGGCGTGCCGAGCAGGGAGCCGATGACCCTGCCTTCGCGCATGTAGCGATCCTCGTCGGCCGGGTCCAGCGGGCCGCAGAAGGTGCGATAGCCCGCGAGGAAGGAATGCCATTCGGTGATGTGGACCCACACCTGGGTATCCGGATCGTCGGCGCTGTACGGACGGCCCGTCACGGGGTCGGTCCCGCGCACTGAGGCATGCCGGCGCCGTACCCTCCGGACCGCGTCCTCGGCGGTGGCGCGGTCTCCGAACGCGGTCGCCGCGACGTAGTAGGTCGTGCGCTTGAGGCGCTCGAGCGGGCGGCGCCGGAAGTCGCTGTGCTCGGCCACGCCCGCCATCGCCAGCGGGTGAAGCGACTGGATGATCAGCGACCTCAGGCCCCCGACCAGCGCGCCCGGGTGGCCGATGACGCGCCAGGCGACCGCGTCCGGTCCGAGCAGCCCGTCGTCAAGAGGCGTGATCGACATTGCGGCCTGCTCGGCACGATAGAGCGCGCATCCGCTGGAGGCCGGCGCTCCCAGTTCGACCGGTCACACGGCTCCCGCGGAGCACCGGAGGTCGGCGAGATCTCCCGGCGCGTCCCACGGCTCGTCTATCCGGGGCTTCGAGGCGGGCCGGCCTTGAGCCCTTCGAGGAACCGCAGCGCCTCCGGCGCCACCTCCTCGAACCGTGCCCGTGGATCCGGCGAGCTCGCGATCAACAGTCCCGCCTCGACAAGCGTCGCGAGGAGGAGGCGGGCCGTGGTGCTCGGATCCCCAGTCTCCAGCTCGCCGGAGTCCGAAGCCGCGCGCACACCAGCCTCCATCGCGCCGATACCGAGCTCGGCCGCCGCCTCGCTCCACCCGTCCCAGCCGAGAACCATCCGGCTCTGGCGCAGCCCAAGGCGCTGAAGCTCGAGCGACGTCGCGCACAGCTCGAGGTAGGCGCGGCAGCCGGCGGCGAGCGCCTCGAAGGGGAAGTCCGATCCGGCGGCGGCCGACGCCAGCCGCGCCATCACCTCCCGCTCCGATTCCTCCCACGCGGCGCGGAACAGGTCGGTCTTCGACTCGAAGTGGTGGTACATCGCGCCGCGGCTCACGCCCGCGCGAGCGAGGAGATCGGCGGTGCTCACCTCCTCGAAATCGCGCTCGGTGAAGAGCTGTCGCGCCGCCGCGACCAGCGCGGCGCGCGCCCCCTGGCTCGGTCGGCCGCGCCCCCGCCGGGAGATCGGTCGTCTTGATCTCTCGGCGGCGGTCTCCATTCTGTGCTATTTTAGACCGACAGTCGGTCGGTATTGTCTGAGCGCCAAAACGATCGGGCTGCATGGAGGGGGGGCGGCCGCGCTGCAAGTCGGGCGCGCCTCACCCATGCGGGCCCGGCCCGCGCGCAAGGACGGCCGCCCACACTCGAAAGAAGGGAGAGGGAACATGGAGACCTACGTCATCCTCCGGCGCGGGGCCTGGGGTTCGCCGGACGAGCTCCAGCAGGCCGCTGGGCGGTCGCGGCAAGTCGGCGACGACGAGATGTCCGAGGACATCCGGTGGATCCGCAGCTACGTGCTGAGCGAGGCGGACGGCAAGCTCGGCACGGTCTGCATCTACCAGGCGAGCAGCCCGGAGGCGATCCGCGACCACGCCTCCCGCGCCGGGCTCGCCGCCGACGAGGTCGTGCCGGTGGGCGACACCGTCGTCGTCCGGCCCGACCCGGCGCCCGCCTCCGCGTAGGAGAGGAACTACGGCGGAGACCCTCGCGACACGCACGGGTCAGGCTCGGGCCTGCGCCGCGTCCGGACCTCGTCGTCGCGAGGGTCTCCAAGCCCGCCGGCGGAGGGCGCGGCGCCGGGAGCCATGGCGGCATAGTTCGCCGGGGTGACGAAGCTCCACCTTTACCTCGGGATCGCCGTCCTCGCCAGCAATGGGCTCGCCGCGGCCTGGGGCGGGATTGCCTGGACGCGCAGAGATCCCTCCACGATCTTCTGGTACCTCCTCCGCACGGCGCAGGTGATCGTCGTGGTCCAGGTCGTGCTCGGGGTGGTCCTCCTGGCGGGCGGAAAGAAGCCGCCGGACTCCCTGCACTACGTGTACGGCATCGCCCCACTCGTGGTCTCGCTGGTCTGCGAGGCGGCACGCGTGGGGATCGCCCAGGGCGAGATCGACGCCGCCGGCGACATCGAGGCGCTCGACCGTCGCGAGCAGATCCTGCTGGCCAGGCGGGTGGTGCTCCGAGAGATGGGGACGATGACGATCGGCGCCATCCTGATCGTCACGCTCGCGCTGCGCGCCGCGTCCACCGGAGGCGGGCTCTGACGCTCGGTGTGAGAGGGTTAGAGCCCCGACGCCAGCTCTGATCGCCGCCGATGAGGACGGTCGCCGGGAAGCATCAATGCTGTGGGTCGACCGCCCAGGCCGGCGCCGGGGCCACTGGGAATTCGCCTCTCCCGGAGCGTTTCCTTCCGTTACGCCACGCCGATTTCCCCGGATAAGATCCGCCGCCATGCCTCGCCGCGCCGCCCTGCTCGCCTGCGCCGGAGCGGTCGCTCTGCTCCCGGGGTGCGGGGGGCGGATCGAGGTCCCTGTGCAGGATGCCGCCCTCCATCGCGGGGCGGTGCTCTTTAACGAGCGCTGCAGCGGCTGCCACACGCTTGCGGCCGCCAACGCGCGCGGGTCCAAGCCCGCGGGCCAGACGAAGCCGGGCGAGCGCACCGACGGCCCGAACTTCAACGTGCGCAAGGAGAGCGTGCCCGACGTGCTGTTCGCGATCCGCAACGGCGGGTTCTCGGGCTCGATCATGCCGGCGAACGTGGTCGTGGGGAAGGATGCGCGGGAGGTCGCGATGTTCGTGGCGCGGTACGCCGGCCGGCATCGTCCGGGCAGCGGCCAGAGCTCGGGGGGACAGGGCCCGAGCTCACGCTCCGGCGGCCCGTAGGGCAGCGGCGAGCTGGCCATGCTCGACCTGAAGCTCGTTCGGGAGGATCCGGAGCGCGTCCGAAAGGCGCTCGAGCGCCGGCGGGTGGACGGCACGATCGTCGACCAGCTGCTCGAGCTCGACGCCCGTCGCCGCGAGCTCCTCCCGGAGCTCGAGGGCTTGAGGGCGGAGCAGAATCGGGCGGGGAAGGCGATTGCAGAGGCGAAGCGCTCGGGTCAGGACGCGGCGGGGGCGATCGAGCGGATGCAAGGCGTGGCCGCACGCGTCAAGGAGATGCAGGCCGAGCAGTCAAAGCTCGAGGAGCGGCTGACCGCCCTCAGGGCGACGGTCCCCAACCCTCCGGCGACGTCGGCGCCGGACGAGGAGGAGGTGCTTCGCGAGGAGGGCCGGGCCGGCAAGACGGGTCGCGACCACATCGAGCTGCTCGGCGAGATGGTCGACATCGACGCCGGCGCGCGCCTCTCCGGCTCGCGATTCGCATACCTGCGCGGTCCGCTCGTGATGCTCGAGCTGGCGATGGTCCGCTGGACCTTCGACGTCCTGACCGCTCACGGCTTCGAGCCGGTCATCCCGCCGGTCCTCGTCCGTGAGGAGGCGTTGTTCGGCACGGGCTTTCTCCCGGACACCGAGCAGCAGATCTATGCGTTACCGGATGACGAGCTGTACCTGAGCGGGACGTCGGAGGTCGCGCTCGCGGCCCTGCACGCGGGGGAGATCGTGGATCCGGGCAAGCTGCCGTTGCGCTACGCGGGCTTCTCGGCGTGCTTTCGCCGCGAGGCGGGGGCCGCGGGCAAGGACACCCGCGGCATCTTCCGCGTGCACCAGTTCGACAAGGTGGAGATGTTCGCGTTCGTGGAGCCAGAGCAATCCGAGGGGGAGCACGAGCGCCTGCTCGCGATCGAGGAGGAGCTGCTGCAGGCCCTCGAGATCCCGTACCGGGTGGTGAACATCGCCGCCTGGGACCTCGGCGCCTCCGCCGCGAAGAAGTACGACCTCGAGGCGTGGATGCCCGGGCAGGAGCGCTACCGGGAGGTCACGTCGTGCTCCAACACGACCGACTTCCAGGCGCGCCGGCTCGACGTCCGGTACCGGCCGGCGGAGGGCGCCTCGCCGCGATTCGCGCACACGCTCAACGGGACCGCCACGACGTGGCGCACGATGATCGCGATCGTGGAGAACGGCCAGCGTGACGACGGCACCATCGAGATCCCCGGCGTGCTTCACCCCTACGGCGCGCCGGAGACGATCCGCGCTGAGGCGGCGGCGGGGAGCTGAGGACCGCCACGCGACGGACCCGGCGTACGCACGCGCGTAAACGACCGGGCTCCGCCTACCCTTCCGCCTCATCGGAGGGGTGGCAGAGCGGTTGAATGCGGCGGCCTTGAAAGCCGTTAGGGGCGGTCCGTCCCTCGAGGGTTCGAATCCCTCCCCCTCCGCTAGAGCACGCAAGCACGGGTGTTGATCGAAACCTCGACACGGTTGGCGCCTTCGATGTAAGGTCGCGATAGGGAATCCGGAACGGTCTGGACCCCGACCTGCCCCTACTAGCTCACCAAGGGTCCCTTGACGCGACGACGTCGAGCAAATCAGCGCGCCCCTTCGCCATCGCCCGTTGCGAGCTGCAAGCGGAGCCGGTCGCGCTGGTGGTATTCGGCGCTCCCGGCAACGATCGCAGTGATTTCGTCACTCGCCACGTTCGACTCGGCGAGTGCGGGCCCGATCGGCGGCTGCCCACCCGCACCGAAGCCGAGCGGTTATCAGCGCGTCACCTTCACCGCGACCGGTGCGATGCAAAGCTGGACCGTTCCATCTGGGGTGACCGAGGCGACCTTCGATGTCTGCGGAGCTCAGGGGGGCGGCGGCGCTGGAACCGGATCGGGTGGCACGGGCGCGCGGGTTGAGGCGGCGCTCCAAGTGGTTGCAGGCGAGCAATTCGTGATTGTGGTGGGGACCCAGGGGCAGGCTGGCGGGCAGGAAGGCTTCAACGGCGGCGGGGCCGGCGGCCTGGGGGGAGGGTCGACCGGTGCGACTCTCGGCGCCGGAGGGGGAGGCGCGAGCGACGTTCGGTCGTCGCCAAGCCGAGCGAATCGTCTGATCGTTGCCGGCGGTGGCGGCGGCGGTGGCGGCACCGGCGGCGGCCCCGATGTCTCTGGCGGCGGCGCAGGGGGAGCCAGCGCGAGCACGGGCTCTGGCGGAGGCGGGGGCTATGAACCCGGTGGTGGCGGCGGCGGCGCGTTATCGGGTTCCGGCGGGAGCGCCGGCAGTTCGGGCTCGGTCCCTGGCACAACTGGGTT
>JAFAQQ010000039.1 GCA_019246335.1 Actinomycetota bacterium
CCTGGATGTGCACGTGGCCGTCCTTGATCACGGCGGAGCGGATGAAGATGCAGCTGTCGAGGTCGCCCGTGTAGGAGAGGTAGCCGATCGCGCCGCCGTACGGGCCGCGCTTGACGGGCTCCATCTCGTCGATGATCTGCATTGCCCGGATCTTTGGCGCGCCTGAGAGCGTGCCCGCGGGGAGCGAGGCGCGCAGCGCGTCCATCGCGGTCACCCCGTCGCGCAGCGTGCCGGAGACCGCGCTCACGATGTGCATCACGTGCGAATAGGTCTCGACCGCCATCAGCTCGTCGACCTTGACGCTCCCGAACTCGCACACGCGCCCGAGGTCGTTGCGGCCGAGGTCGACGAGCATCACGTGCTCCGCGCGCTCCTTCTCGTCCGCGAGCAGCTCCCGCGCGCGCACGAGGTCCTCCTCGGTGGTCTGGGCACGCGGCCGCGTTCCGGCGATCGGCCGCTGCTCGGCGCGGCGTCCGGTGACCTTGACCAGCGACTCGGGGGAGGCGCCGGCCACCTGGAAGTCCTCGAAATCGAGGAAGTACATGTACGGGCTCGGGTTGATGGTCCGGAGACCGCGGTAGAGGGAGAAGGCGTCGATCGGGGCGTCGGCCGACCAGCGCTGGCTCGGCACGACCTGGTAGGCGTCGCCGGCGCGGATGTGCTCCTTGATGCGCTCGACGGCTTCCGCGTAGCCCTCGCTGCCGATGTTGGACTCCCAAGCCGGCGGGGTTCGCGGCCCGGCGGCGGCGCGTGGGGTCGGCGCCGCGAGTCGCTCGCGAACGTCGGCGATCGCGGCCGCGGCGCCGGCGTACGAGCGCTCGAAGTCGCCCTCGTCCGCGAACACGCCCGCGAGCACCGTGACCCGGTGGGTCAGGTGATCGAAGGCCAGCAGCACGTGCGAGACCATCACTGCCAGGTCGGGCAGCCCGAGCTCGTCGGGCTTGCGCGTGCCGACGCTCGGCTCGAACGTGCGCACGAGGTCGTAGCCGAACAGGCCCACGGCCCCCCCGGCGAACGGGGGCAGGTCGTCGGCCGGCGCGAGGTCGTACCTGGAGAGCTCATCGGCCACCGCGCCGTACGGGTCGGTGTACGTGCGGGGCTCGCCGTCCACCGTCAGGGCGCCGTCTTTCAGCCGCATCACCGACCGCTGGCCCGCGCCGAGGAACGACCACCGTCCGAAGCGCTGGCCCTGCTCAGCGGACTCGAGCAGGAACGACGGGCCGTCGCCGCGCAGCTTCAGGTACGCGGAGACGGGCGTCTCGCAGTCGTCGATGAACGAATGGCGCAGGAGAACGAGCGAGTGGTCGCGCGCGAGCGCCCGCGCCTCGTCCAGCGTCGGGGCTATCTCGAGGCTGGTCGCGTCAGCGGCGACGGCCATTGAGCTCGTCGTAGGCATCGGCCAGCGCGAGGCCGCGCGAGGCCATGAGGACCGTGAGGTGGTAGAGCAGGTCGGCCGCCTCCTCGCGCACGCGCTGGTCGGACTCGCCCGCCGCGGCGCGGGCGGCCTCGTCGGCCTCCTCGCGCACCTTCTCGCCGATCCGCGGCGGGTCCGCGAGGAGCGTCGCCGTGTAGCTGCCCTCGGGTTGCTCCCGGCGGCGGCTCGACACGGTCCGCTCGAGCGCGGGCAGCGCCTCGTGGGGGGCCGGCGGGCCCACATCGCCGTTGTGGAAGCAGGTGCGCTCCCCGGTGTGGCAGGCGGGGCCCGCGGGCTCGACGAGCGCGAGCACGGCGTCGCTGTCGCAGTCGAGTCGCAGCTCGCGGACGCGCTGGACGTTGCCCGAGGTCTCCCCCTTGTGCCAGAGCTCGTTGCGCGAACGGCTCCAGAAGTGCGTCTCGCCCGTGGCGCGGGTGCGCTCCAGCGCCTCGGCGTTCATGTACGCCAGCGTCAGCACCTCGCCGGTGCGCCAGTCCTGGACGATGCACGGCACGAGTCCGCGCTCGTCAAACGAGATCTCCTGCATGCGAGTCGATTCTATGGCCGGCGCTCAGGGCCTCCCGGCGGACCGGCGCGGCTCCCTGGCCAGATGGGGGCCGGTCGTCGCCATGCTTCGTCGTGAGGCGGTCCGCCGCGCCCCGTTAGTGTGCCGGCGATGGACTCGGCGGAGCTCGCGTTTGCCGGGATCGCGCGCCTGGCCGAGCTCGTGCGCGCGCGCGAGGTCTCGCCGCGCGAGCTCGTCGACGTGTACCTCGACCGGATCGAACGGCTCGACCCTCGGCTGAACACATTCCGGGTGGTGTTCGCCGAGCGGGCACGTGCCGAGGCGCAGCAGGCCGAGGGGCGCGCCGGGGCCGGCGACGACCGACCGCTCCTCGGCGTCCCGGTGGCAGTCAAGGACAACGTCGACATCGCCGGCGAGGTCACGGCGCAGGGGTCGGCGGCGGCCGGCGAGCCGGCGCCCCGCGACGCCGAGCAGGTTCGGCTCCTGCGCGAGTCGGGCGCGATCATCCTCGGCAAGACGCAGATGCCCGAGCTCGCGATATGGCCGTGGACGGAGTCGCAGGCCTTCGGCGTCACGCGCAACCCCTGGGACACGCGGCTCTCGCCGGGCGGCTCGAGCGGAGGGTCCGCAGCCGCGGTCGCCGCCGGTCTCGCCGCCGCGGCCTCGGCGACGGACGGCGGCGGGTCCATCCGCCTCCCCGCCGCGGCCTGCGGCCTGGTCGGGCTCAAGACGCAGCGCGGGCGGGTGGCGTTCGAGCCGCTCGACCATTGGCACGGGCTGAGCGTGGCCGGCTCCGTCACGCGCCGCGTGGTCGACACCGCCCTGTGGCTCGACGTCGTCGCCGCGGAGCGGCCGGCGCGGCCGTTCACGGACTCGGCCGGCGCCGTGCCGGAGCGCCTTCGCATATCGACGTCGGTCAAGCCCGGGGCGCTCGGCGTGCGCGTTCACGAGAGCGTGCGGCTCGCCGTCGAGGAGACCGCCGGCGTCCTTCGCTCGCTGGGTCACGAGGTTCGCCCGCGCGATCCCGCGTACGGGGACATCCGGCCGCCGTTCGTCCCGCGCTGGCTGCGGGGAATACACGACGACGCCCGCGCGATGCCGCATCCTGACCGGCTCGAGCGCCGCACCCGCGCGCTCGAGCGGATGGGAGCGCTCGTGGGCCAGCGCGGGGCGCGGCGCGCGCGTCGAACCGAATCCCGGACGGCCGCGCGCTTCAACGCGGTCTTCGACGAGTGCGACGTCCTCGTGACCGCCACCACGCACGCCCCTCCGCCCGAGGCCGACAGGCTCCATGGCGCGGGCTGGTTCTCGAGCCTCAACGGGGCCACGCCGATCGCGTCGTTCACCACGCCTTGGAACGTCACCGGGCAGCCGGCCTGCTCGATCCCGCCCCCGACGTGGGATGCCGGCGCGCCCGTGGGGGTGCAGCTCGTCGGGCGGCCGGGCGACGAGGCCACGCTGCTGTCGCTCGCGGCGCAGCTCGAGGCGGAGATCGGCTGGCCCGACCGCCGACCGCCGCTCGACTGACGACGACGAGATCCGTCTGGTTACGGCGAGATACGGGCCGTAACTCGCGTCTCAGATGTCGAGGCGCCTGAAGACCGGCCTCGGCAGGTGCCGGAGCGCCGACATCACGATTCGTAGCGGCGCCGGGACCCAGACGGTGTCCGCGCTGCGCCGCAGCCCCGTCGCGATCGCCTCAGCCACGGCGTCGGCGTCGGTGGCGAGCGGCGCCTCCTCCAGCCCGGCGGTCATCTTCGTGCGCACGAATCCCGGCCGTACGACCATCACCTGCACGCCGCTTCCCTGGAGCGCGTCACCCAGTCCCTGCGCGAACGCGTCGAGGCCCGCCTTCGACGACCCGTAGACGAAGTTCGACTTCCGCGCGCGCTCCCCGGCGACGGACGAGAGGTAGACGATCGTCCCGTGGCCCTGCACGCGCAGCCGCTCGACGAGCGGGACGCTCACCGAGACCGCGCCCGCGTAGTTGGACTGGACCACCCCGACGGCGGCGGCCTCGTCGCGCATGAGCTCGTCCTGGTCGCCCAGCAGGCCGAAGGCCACGAGCACGCAGTCGATGTCGCCGTGACGGTCGAAGACCTCCTCGACGAAGGCGCGGTGGGAGTCGAAGTCGGTGGCATCGAAGCGCACCGCCTCGACGTCGGTCGCACCCGCGCTCCGCAGCTCCCCGGCCAGCGGCTCCGCGCCCGCGGGGTCGCGAGCGGCGAGCACAACCCGGCGCGCCCGGTCCGCGACGAGGCGCCGGGCCGTCGCAGCCGCGATCTCCGACGTGCCGCCGAGCACGAGCAGCGACTGGACGGTGCCGACCGCGTCCCTCACCGCAGGTCGAGCCGCCGCGCGAGGTCCGAGCGCATCACGCCCGCCGGATCCAGCCGCTCCACGATCGCCCTCCATTCGGACAGCCGCGGATACATCGCCGGAAGGAGCTCCGGTCTCAGCCGGGAGTCCTTCGCGAGGTAGACGCGGCCCCCGGCCTCCGCGACCAGCTCGTCGAGCCCGTCGAGCAGCCGGCTCAGCCCGGGCAGGGCGGCGGGCACGTCGAGGGCGAGCGTCCAGCCCTCGAGGGGAAACGAGATCAGCCCGTTCTGCCCCCCGAATCGCTTGAGCACCGCGAGGAACGACGGGCAGCCGGCGTCGCTGAGCCGCTCGAGCGCGCCCCGGAGCGCGTCCTCCCGGCCCTGGGGCACCACGAGCTGGTACTGGAGGAAGCCGCTCGGCCCGTAGATGCGGTTCCAGTTCCGGACCGAGTCGAGGGGCCAGAAGAAGGACCGCATGTGCTCGAGCCGCCCGACCTCGCGTGCCGGCGCGGCGCGGTAGTAGGCCTCGTTGAACAGCCGGACGGTGGAACGGCGCAGAAGGCCGGAGGGCGTCCAGGGCGGCGCGGCCAGCCGCGCTCCGCCGGGGAACGCGAGCGCGCCGTTCGAGCTCGACCGCTGCGCGGCGCCCGCATCGGCGTGGTCGCCGCGGATCAGCACCGAGCGACCGAGGCGCCCGCCGCGCGCCAGGCAATCGATCCACGCCACGGAGTACCGGTAGTCGTCGTCGCGCTCGGACATGCGCGACATCGCGTCGTCGAGGTCGCCGGCGCGTTCGCGGTCGACCGCCACGTACGCCGACTCCACGCGGAGAAGCCGCAGGCGCGCCGCCAGGACGATCCCGGTCATCCCCATGCCCCCCGCCGTCGCCTCGAACAGCTCGCGGTCGTCCGAGCGGGTCACGCGGACGCGCTGGCCCTGCGGCGTCAGCAGGTCGAGCCACTCCACGTGCTCGCAGAACGATCCGTCGCGGTGGTGGTTCTTGCCGTGCACGTCGGCGGCGATCGCCCCACCGATCGTGACGTGCCACGTGCCCGGTACCACTGGCGGGAAGAGGCCCATCGGCACCAGCAGCCGGACGAGCTGCTCGATGCTCAGCCCGGCGTCGACGACCGCCGTGCCCGCGTCCGCGTCGACCTCGCGGACGGCAGCGAGCGAGCGCATGTCCACAACCCGCCCGCCCGCGTTCTGAGCGGCGTCGCCGTAGCTTCGCCCCAATCCGCGCGCCAGGACCCCCCGCGCGCCCGCGCCGCTCACCGCGTCGGCCACCGCGTCCGCCGCGCGGGCCTCGACCACCTCGGCGCGACTGGGCGAGGTCCTGCCCCAGCCGGTAAGGAGCCGTTGCTCAGGCGCCGCCGACCCGCCCCCGTTCAGCGGCGGGTCAGTGGAGGAAGTAGACACCCGAACCGAAGACCGCGATCCAGACCGCGGCTAGGGCGAGCAGGATCCTGTCGCCCAGCACGAGGTCCTCGGGCGATTCCCCGTGGCCCTGCTCGAGCAGCATGGCGTAGCGCAGGATGAAGGTGACGAAGGGGACGATCGAGAGCTCGTACAGGGGGACCGCGGCGTTACGAGGGGCCATCGCGAAGGCCCACAGGCAGTACGCGGCGACCGTGACGCCCGACGTCATCGTCCACACGTACTGCAGGTAGTTGCGCGAGTACACGCCCAGCGTCGACCGGACGTCCGCGCGATCGTCGCCCAGGTCGATGTGCTCCCCGTGGCGCTTGCCCGACACCATGAACAGCGAGCCGAACGAGGTGACGATCAGGAACCAGCGGGACAGCGGGACGTCGACCGCGACGCCGCCCGCCACGGCACGGACGATGAACCCGGAGGCGATCGCGACGATGTCGAGGATCGGCTCGTGCTTGAGCCACAGGGTGTACACCACGGTGATCGCGAGGTAGACCGCCATCACGACGAGGAACTCGGTGCGCAGGACGGCGCCCACGGCCAGCGAGGCGAGGATGAGCGCGAGCCCGGCGCCGAGTGCCAGGCCCTCCCCCACGTGCCCGGCGGCGATCGGCCGGTGGCGCTTGGTGGGATGCCGGCGGTCGGCCTCCAGGTCGCGGACGTCGTTGAGCAGGTAGGTCCCGCTCGAGAGCAGGCAAAAAGCGGCGAACGCGACGCCGAGCCGCCACAGCGCGTGCCCGTGCGTGAGCACGCCGGCGGCGCCCGGCGCGGCGAAGATCAGCACGTTCTTCGCCCACTGCTTCGGGCGCAGGGCGCGGATCAGCGCCAGGGCGGGGTTCGCGCGCCGCTGCGGAGGCGCAGTCGCGACGCTCGCCTCGACAGTGCCCGCGTCGGCCGGTTCGGCAACCGGCAGGGTTTCGAGCCCCTCGGCCACGAGAGGCGAAATTGTAGGAGGCGCCGAGGGGGAATCGACGGGGGCCCCGGCGTCCCGGCGACGCTCTACGACGCGCTCTCCGGCTCGAGCTCCAGTGCGCAGGAGTTGATGCAGAAGCGCTGGCCGGTCGGGCGCGGGCCGTCGTCGAAGACGTGCCCGAGGTGCCCGCCGCACGCGGCGCACACCACCTCGGTCCGCACCATCCCGTGACTGCGGTCCTGGCGCAGCTCGACGCCGCCCTCGTCCATCGGCTCGTAGAAGCTGGGCCAGCCGGTCCCGGACTCGAACTTGGTGCCGGAGCTGAAGAGCTCGGCGCCGCAGCCCGCGCAGCGGTAGGTCCCGCTCTCCTTCGAGTACACGTACTTGCCGGTGAAGGGGGGCTCGGTTCCCTGTCGCCGCAGCACCTCGTACTGCTCGGGCGTCAGCTCCGCCTGCCACTCCTGATCTGTCTTCTGCATCTTGGGGGTCATCGCACCTCCGCTGGCGCTCGGTCTCACGGCCTGGGCGGCCGCTTGGGCACAGTCCGGTTGCGGGAGCCCGCGTTACGGCCACGGCGACGATAGTCTGCGCGCGTTTACGGCGGCCCCGGGGGACCGGGCCGCACGGCCCTCAGAGACAAAGGACTCGCCTTGAGAACACGCCGAACGACGCTCGGCTGCACCCTGCTCGCCCTCGCCGTAGCGACCGGCGCCGTCGCCGGCTGCGGGAACAGCACGAAGAAGACCGCCTCGACCGCCGCGCCGACCGTGCTCAGCGTGGTCGTGACCGAGAGCGGCAAGACCGCGAAGTACTCCGTCCCGTCAACGGTGAAGGGCGGGCTCGTGAGGATGGTCCTCGTGAACCACGGCCGGGCGCCCCACAGCGGCCAGCTCGTACGGCTCCTGGGTCGCCACACCCCGATGGAGGCCCTGAAGGCGATCGGGGGTAACGGCAAGATCCCCGCGTGGATACGCGCCGAGGGAGGCGTCAGCGAAGCGGTGCCTGACAAGCCTGCGGCCGCGACGATGGTCCTTCCGGCGGGCAGGTACTTCGTCGCCGACGTGGGCGGAAACGGCCCCACCACCGGGCCGCCGGCCTACGCGCAGTTCACCGTTACGCCGGGCAAGGGCGGCAGCCTGCCCTCCACGCCCGCGACCGTGACCGCGGCGCCCGCGGGCAAGGACAAGTACCAGTGGAAGCTCTCGAGCGGCCTGCGCCCGGGCATCAGCGACGTCAGCTTCGCGAGCCGGGGCAAGAACACGATCCACCTGGTCGAGGCGTTCCGGCTGAAGGGCAGCCCCTCGAAGGCGCAGATCATCAAGGCGCTCTCCGGGAACGGGCCGCCCCCGCCGTTCGCCGACCAGACCTCGTTCACCGGAACGTCGGCGCTCGACAGCGGGAAGTCGCAGATCGCGCAATTCGCCCTGAAGCCGGGCAAATACGTCCTCTTCTGCCCGCTGAAGGACCGCGACGGTGGCAAGCCTCACTTCGAGGAGGGGCTGCTCACCACCGTCACCGTCAAGTAGCGCGCGCCCGATCGGCCGTCCTCGGCCGGCGCGAGCCCATTGCCCCCCTGCCGGAGTGGGCGATGGGCTCGCGCGGCCACTATTCGATCCCCAGGCGGTCGAGCAGGGCGTCATCGCGGCGCCATCCCTTGCGCACGCGCACCGAGAGGTCCAGGTGAACGCGCCGACCGAGCAACGCCTCGATCTGGCGGCGTGCGGAAGCGCCCACGTCGCGCACCATCCGGCCCCCAGCCCCGATCAGGATGCCCTTCTGAGACTCCGTCTCGGCCCAGACGCGCGCGGCGACCAGCATCAATCCGTCCTCGCGCTCCTCGATCTCGTCGACCTCGACCTCCACCGCGTGCGGTAGCTCGTCGCGCGTTCGCGCGAGGACCTGCTCGCGGATCAGCTCGGCCACGCGCACGCGCGCCGGCAGGTCGGTTCGCTCCCCGGGCGTGTAGAGGAAGGGCCCCTCGGGCAGCAGTCCGACGAGCTCGTCCACCAACTCCGGCACCCCCGCGCCGGTGCGCGCGCTGACCGGGAAGATCTCGGCGTCGAGAGGCAGGGAAGCCGCCCCCTGGAGCGCGGCCGCGGTGCGCCCGTGGTCCAGTACGTCGACCTTGTTGACCGCGACCGTCGCCCGCAACCCCGCCCGCGCGATCGCCGCGGCGATGAACCTGTCCCCGGGCCCGACGCCCTGGTCCCCGCCGAGCACCAGCAGCGCGGTGTCCGACTCGGCCAGCTCGCGCTCCAGCCGGGCCTGCATTCGCGCGGTCAGAGCGTCCCTCGGGCGCTGCGCCCCCGGAAGGTCCACCAGGACCATCTGCCAGTCGTCGTGCGTGGCGACCCCGCGGATTGCCCGCCGTGTCGTCTGCGGGCGGTTGGAGACGATCGCCACCTTTTCGCCGACCAGACGGTTGAGCAGCGTCGACTTGCCCACGTTCGGCCGCCCGGCGAGCGCGACGAACCCGGAGCGGCTCACAGCGAGTCCACGATCCGGCCCTGGAGCTCGAGCATCTCGCCGCCGTCCGCCTCGTGGTCGTAGCCGCACAGGTGCAGCACACCGTGCACGACGGCCTCGACCGCGTCCGCCGCGCGCGCCGGGCAGACCACGACGTCGCCCAGCTCGCGGGGCCCGGCGACCGGCCCGGCTCCGTCGACCGGGAACGAGAGGACGTCCGTCGGGAGGTCGCGGCCGCGGCGCTCGCGGTTGAGTCTGCGGATCTCGCCCTCGGTGACGAACTCGATCGCCAGGTGCCCGTCGTGGACGCCAGCCGCGGCGAGCGCCGATCGCGCGGCCGCTTCCACGCGCGGATCCGCCACCCCCCGGGTTTCGAGCTCTACCGCTATAAGGCGTCCGACTGGCCGGGCGGGCGCTCGCGCGCCGAATACGCGTCGTAGGCGGCGACGATCCGCTGCACGAGCTTGTGGCGCACCACGTCCTCGCCGCCGAACCGCACGAACTCGATGCCCTCCACCGACCCGAGGATGTCTCCGATCACCACGAGCCCTGAGTGCCGGCCGCGCTCGAGGTCGATCTGCGTGATGTCCCCCGTGACCACCATCGTCGAGTTGAACCCGAGTCGGGTGAGGAACATCTTCATCTGCTCGGGGCTCGTGTTCTGGGCCTCGTCGAGGATCACGAACGAGTCGTTCAACGTCCGACCCCGCATGTACGCGAGCGGTGCGATCTCGATCACCCCGCGGTCGAGGTGCTGGTTGACCCGCTCCGGGTCGAGCATGTCGTACAGCGCATCGAACAGCGGCCGCAGGTACGGGTCGACCTTGGCCATCATGTCCCCGGGCAGGAAGCCGAGGCGCTCTCCGGCCTCGACCGCCGGGCGCGTCAGCACGATCCGGCTGACCTCGCGCCGCGCGAGCGCCGCGACCGCCATCGCGATGGCGAGGAACGACTTGCCGGTCCCCGCCGGTCCGATCCCGACGGTGATCGTCTGATTGCGAATGGCGTCGACGTAGCGCTTCTGGTTCACCGTCTTCGGGGCCACGGCCTTTCCCCGGTTGCGCCAGACGACGTCCTCCAGGATCGAGCTCGGGCTCTCGTGGTGGTCGAGCGCGTCGGTGATCGCCTCGATCGTGCCGGGCGCGATCTCGTGCCCCTGCCGCACCAGATCGGACAGCTCGCGGACGACGGTCTCCGCGACCTCGACCTCGGGCTCGCCGCCGTCGAGGGTCAGCACGTTCCCGCGCAGGAAGACCTCGCAATCGAGGTGACCCTCCAACGTCCGCATGATCGCGTCGCCGGGGCCCGCGAGCTCCGTGGCGACGTCGTTGGGAAGCTCGAGCTGGGTGCGCACCCTCTTCTTACGCGGTGAGCTTTTCCCTGACCAGGGCGCTCACGCGCTTGCCGTCGGCGCGTCCCTGCACGCGCGGCATGACCATCGACATCACGCGGCCCATCTCCTTCGGCGACGACGCGCCGCTCTCCGCCACGGCGTCGCCGACGATCGCCCCGAGCTCGTCATCCGAGAGCTGCTCGGGGAGGTAGGCGTCGATCAGCGCGGCCTCGCGCTCCTCCGCCGCCACCAGATCGTCGCGGCCGGCCTCCCGATAGGCGTCGGCGGCTTCGACTCGCCGCTTGCGCTCCCGCTGCAGCACGGCCACCTCGTCCGCCTCGCCGCCCGCGCCCTCCTTGTGCGCCTTCTGGAGCTCCGAGGCCACCACCCGCAGGGCCGCCGCGCGCTCGCGATCCCCCGCCTTCATCGCGGCGCTCACGTCGGACTGCACGCGCTCCAGCAGCGACACCCGCCCAAGTCTAGGGTCGCGGCTCCGGGGGCGCGGGTGGTCGAAACGCTGCAGGTCTGGGCGATCTCCGGGCCGGCGGATATATAGGGTCCGTACCGCGACGCAGCGGCGCCCTTTCTGCAACCCTGGAAGACCCTTCGGCCGGGCCGCTACCGTCCGATAAGGAGGCTGATGCAGGCACTCGCGACACGCTTTGGTGCGGTTCGGTTGATCGTCGCGGCGATCGGGTTGCTCACGATCGCCGCCGGCGGCACCGCGGTGCTCGTGGGTTCGCATGCAGCCGGGCGGCGCGGCCACGTCATCTCGCTCGATACGGGCACGCAACTGGCGGCGAACAAGCAGGCCGTGCGTCAGGCGATCGCCGGCGGCGACGCCGAAGCCGCCCAATCGTTCGCCGAGAGTCGCACCACGGCCGGCGGTCACGCCAAGGCCCCGAACGCCGCCTCCCTCGCCTCGGTGCCCAGTCCCGGCGCGCCCACGGACGCCGAGGTCAAGCGAGAGCTGCAGATCCTCGAGAAGGAGGCCGGCCCCCGCGCGCCCGGCGGTCGAGCGATCCTCCTCCCCAATGGCCAGGCCGAGCCCCCCGCGAACGCGCCAGACGCAGTCGTGCGCGTGATCAACGGCGGCAACCAGATCTACAACTTCCCGTACATCTGGGGCGGCGGGCACGGCTCCTTCCAGGACAGCGGCTACGACTGCTCCGGGTCGGTGAGCTACGCCCTTGCGGCCGCCGGCCTGCTGAAGAGCCCGATGGTGGCGGCCGACTTCGAGAACTGGGGCGACCCGGGCCCCGGCAAGTGGATCACGATCGAGGCAAGCGGCGGCCACGTCTACATGTACGTCGCCGGGCTCCGATTCGACACCAGCGGGCGGAGCGGACCGCGCGGCTCACGCTGGCAGAACTGGACGCGCGACAACGTCGGGTTCGTCGCGCGCCATCCGCCGGGGCTGTAGCAGCGGCCTGTAGCTCCGGGCCCGTAACGCCGGACGCGTACTCCGAGGCTCAGCTCGCCGGGTCGAGATCGGCGATCCGGCCCTCCGGCCGGCCATCGGCGTCGACGTCGACCGGGCGCCCCGCGTCACGCGCGCCGCCCACGTCCAGCGCCAGTCGCGCCATCGCGTCGCCGCTCGCCTTGTACGGCGACACGATGTCGTTCGCCCCTGCCCGGATCAGCTTGCGCTCGGTCGGCTCCTCCGCGGCCCGGGCGACGATCTCGATGTCGGGACGCAGCGCGCGCGCCGTGATCGTCACGAAGATGTTCTCGGCGTCGGAGTCGACGCAAGTGATCACCGCACGCGCCCGCATGATGCCCGCCTCGCACAGGACGTCGTCGTCCGAGGCCCGCCCGTCGACGTGCAGCAGGCCCATCTGCTCCATGTCCTCGCGCACGTCGGGGTTCTCGTCGATCACGACGAACGGGACGCCGGCGGCCGCGAGGCGTCGCGCGATCTGATGGCCCACCCGCCCGAACCCGCAGATGAGGTAGTGGTCGTGGAGGTCCTCGATCCGCTTCTGCATCCGGCGCGCCTGGAGAAGCCCGTTGAGATGGCCGGTCACCAGCAGCTCGGTGATCGTGCCGAGCAGGTAGAGAAGCGTACCCAGGCCCAGTGAGATCACGACTATCTCGGTGATCTGCCCGCCGAGCGAGACCGGGGAGCCGGATGCGCCAAGCGTCGTGACGGTCTCGAACGCCCGGATGAACCCCTTCCACCAGGTCTCCCCCTCGAACCTGGAATAGGCCGTGGCGCCCCCCACCATCAGGATGGCGAGGGAGAGTCCCGCAACGGCCAGGCGCCGGAGGAAGTAACCGAACTCGCGGCGGACGAGTGCGCGCGAGGGCTGCGCCGGGAGGCGCTGGCCCTCGAGGAGCTGCTCGAACGAGGAGCGCGGCATGAGAGGCGATTATCCCTCCGCCGGGCGGGTCAGGAGCATCGCCGTCCACCCCTGCGAGGTCAGGCGGCGTCGCTCGCCGAGCGGCGCAAGGGCGGCCGCCAGCTCGTCGGCCTCGTGGTCCAGCAGCCCGGACACGATGAGCGCCCGTGGCACGGCCGCCGGCGTCGCTCGGATCAGCTCGGCCACGCGCAGGAGCAGCGGCCGCATCAGGTTCGCGACGACGGCGTCGGCCGCCGGCGGCGCCTCGCGGCGCAGGTCGAACCGCTCGACGCGCGCGAGCTCCACGGCGTTCGCGCGGGCGTTGCGGTCGGTCGTCTCCACGGCGGCGCGATCCGAATCGAGGGCGACGACGGGAGCGAACCCGAGCTTCGCCGCCGCGATCGCCAGGACGCCCGAACCGCAGCCGACATCGGCGAGCGAGCCGCGCTCCCGCAAGTCGAGCATGAGCTCGAGGCACATGCGAGTGGTGGGGTGAGCACCCGTGCCGAACGCCTGGCCGGGATCGATCACGACCTCGTGGACCCCCGGGCGGATCGCGGGCTCGTCCCACGGCGGCCGGACGTAAACGCGACCTCGTATCAGGACCGGCGAATGGAACCGTCGCCAGCGCTCCGTCCAGTCGTCCGGGACCGGCTCGCCCCGCACCGACACCCTGGCGCCGGCCACCTCGGCGTTGCCCTCGGGGAGCGCGGGCAGCTCGCCGGGCGCGCCGTAGACGGCGAACTCGACCCAGCCGTCACCGTCGACCTGCTCGACCCCGGAAGGCGCAAGCTCGAGCACGGCCCCGAGCACTTGCTCGGCATCACGCGCGGCAGCGCGCACGGCGAGGCGGATCATCCGACCGCCATCGGAGTCCCGCGTCGTCGGGGTGGCGGTGAGGCGGACACGGCCTTCGTCAGCGGAATGCGCGCCGGACGCGTGCGAAAAGCGACCCGTCCTCCGCCGGGTCGCGCAGGTTCTCCTCCGTCAGCGTCGACTGGAGCCGCTCGGCCAGCTCGCGCTGCTCGGCCGAGAGGTTGCGCGGCACCACGACATTCACCACCACGCGCTGGTCGCCGCGCGAGCCGCGCCGAAGCGAGGGCATGCCGCGCCCGCGGAGCGTGACGACTGCGCCGGGCTGGGTGCCGGCCCCGATCGCGACCTCCTCGTCGCCTTCCAGGGTCGGCACGTTGACCGTCGTGCCGATCGCCGCGGAGGGCGCCGGCACGTCGACCACCGTGACGAGGTCGTTTCCGTCCCGCACGAACCGGTCGTCCGGCCGAACGCCCACCAGCACGTAGACGTCGCCCGCCGCGCCTCCGCGCTCGCCCGAGTGGCCGCGCCCGCTGAGCCGGATCCGCTGGTCGTCGTCGATCCCGGCGGGGATGTCCACCGTGAGTCGCCGGCGGGCGGCCTTCCGACCGCGTCCGCTGCATTCCGTGCACGGCCGCTCGGCGATCCGCCCGTCGCCGCCGCAGCGGTCGCATGCCGTCGAGCGAACGAGCTGGCCGAAGGCCGTGCGGGTCACGGCGCGCAGCTGACCCGCCCCGTCGCAGCGCGGGCAGGTGACGATCGGGGTCCCTGGCTCGGCTCCGTTCCCGCGGCAGCGATCGCATGTCTCCACCACCTCGAACTCGACGTCCTTCGAAGCGCCGGTCGCCGCCTCCTCGAGGGAGATCTCGACCGCGACCGCCACGTCGCCCCCGTGGCTCGGCCCGCCCGGCCGCATCCCGCCGCCGAACAGGGGGTCGCCGCCGAAGAACGCGTCAAAGATGTCGGCGAACGAGCCGAAACCCTGGAAGCTCGACGAGAACCCTCTCGATTGCAGGCCCTCGTGGCCATAGCGGTCGTAGAGCGACCGCCGCTCCGGGTTGGTCAGAACCTCGTACGCCTCCGCGGCCTCCTTGAACTTCTCCTCCGCCTCCGGGTCGCGCTGGTTGACGTCCGGGTGGAGCTCGCGTGCGAGGCGGCGGAAGGTGCGCTTGATCTCCCGCTCGTCGGCCTCCCGCGAGACGCCGAGCACCTCGTAGTAGTCGCGCTTCACTCGTCGTACAGCTCGCTGACGAAGTGCGACAGCTCGTCGGCGGCCTGCCGCACCGACGCGATCGCGCGCGGGTAGTCCATGCGGACCGGTCCCAGGACGCTGACCGCACCGAGGTTGCGCGTGGCGATCCCGTAGTTCGCGGCGACGACCGAGAGCGAGCGCAGCTCAGGCGCCTCGTTCTCCTCGCCGATGCGGAGGTACACGCTCGGCTCCTCCAGCGCCCCGCGCAGCATCGAGAGCAGCGCCACCCGGCGCTCCAGCACGTCCATCAGGTCGCCGAGCTGCGTGAGCTCCTGAAAGCGGTCCTCCGAGACGAGGCGGGCCGCGCCCCCCACGTAGAGGGTGTCCTCGGCCGTGTCCTCGAGCTCCATGAACGCGGGCGCGAGGGTGGCGAGGAAGGAGCGCTCCGCCTCCGACAGGTCGGGAGCGGCCAGCCGCGAGGCGATCATGCGCGCGCCCACGGCCAGCCCGCCGAGCACCTCGTTGAGGTAGCTGCCCGCCCACTTGACGAGTCCGGCGTCGAGGGGCGTGTCGTAGGAGATCACCCGCTTGGTGACGCCGCCCGTGGAGGTGATCACCACGACCATCGCCACCTGCGGTTGGAGCCGCAGCACCTCGACGTGGCGGATGGTGGTCGTCCCGAGCGGGGGCGCCGACACGATCGCGAGGAGGTTCGTCACCTGCGAGAGCTGCTCGGTGGTGGCTCGCATCGCCTCGTCGATCTCCTGCCGCGAGACGCCGATCTCGAGTGACGGACGCTCGAGCGCTGCGCCGCCGCGGTCGAGCAGCTCGTCGACGTAGTGGCGGTAGCCGTGGTCCGTGGGGATACGGCCGGCCGAGGTGTGCGGGTGCTGGAGCAGGCCGAGGTCCTCGAGGCGCGCGAGCTCGGCCCTGATCGTGGACGGGCCCCAGGGCACGTCGTCCTGCTCCGCGAGCCAGCGCGACCCAACGGGCTGCGCGCGGGCGACGTGGCCCTCCACGACCTTCCGCAGGACCATGATCTGACGGGACGTGAGCTCCACGCCCATATTGTGGCGACCCCGTACGCGTCAGCGGGCGGGCCGGCCCGCGGACCACCGCTACTGCGGCTCGATCTCCGCCTCGGCGTTGCGGATGATCTGGTTGCCGTCCTGCTCCGCCACCGTGTCGATCACGGCGCGGCCGTCGCGGAGCTCCTTGACGGTCCCCGTCACGACGATCTCCTTCTCCGGGAACCCCATCCCACGGAACTGGACGGCCAGTCGCTTGAGCCGCCGGGGGTCGTCGCCGGCGGCGGCGGCGTTGGCGCGCGCGACCTGCGCCATGCCGTACAGGCCGTGGAGGATGTTGCCCGGGAGCCCGACCTGCTGTGCGAACTCGGGGTCGATGTGGATCGGGTTGAAGTCGCCGGACGCACCGGCGTAGCGGTGCGGGAGGTACCTGTCGGGAGTGACACGCAGCTCGGGGATCGCGTCGCCCTGGTTCACGGTCATCCTCCTCGCACGATGTTGGTCCAGGTGCCGCGCACCGTCTCCGTCCCGTCCTGGTTGGTCGAGACCGACTCGAACACATAGAACTGGCGCCCGTCCTGCTCGCGGATGTCCTTCACGGTCGCCGTCGTGGTGACCGTGTCCCCGGCGCAGACCGGCTCGGACCACACGAACTCCTGCGAGCCGTGCAGCATGAGCATCAGGTTGATGCCCAGCTCGGGGTCGAGGATCGCCGGGCCCATGGCGCCCGCCGAGTAGACGACGGCGAACATCGGCGGCGCGACCACGTCGCGGAAGCCCGCGGCCCGCGCCGCCTCCCGATCCTGGTAGACCGGGCTCGTCTCGCCGACGGCATTGGCGTACTCGCGGATCTTCTCGCGGCCGACCTCGTACTCGAATGGCGGGTATGACTTCCCGATCTTGCTCGTGTCCACGGACCGCAGTCTATGCGGCGTACCCCGGGCTCTCGCCTGCGCAGCAAATTGCGGAGAATGACCCTGGTGACCCCCCGGGCGGTGGACAGTTGTGGCGGCTATGACCGGCTCAAGCGCCCAGCCGCCGTTGGGATGACCGAGCGCCCCGCCGCCGCTGGGACGATCGCCGTCGCGATCGCGCTTGCAATCGCCGGGTGCGGCGGCGGCAATTCGCAGCACGCGAGCCAGGCGCCTCGATCCGTGCCGGCCGCTCGACCGGCGCAACCCACGCCGCCGCGGCCCCAGGCCGCTCCGCTCCGTGCCCGGGTCGTCGCGCGCCTCCCGGCCCCGGTCCAGCTGCCGGCCGCGGCACGTCTCGCAGATGGGCGCGTGCTGGTCATGGGAGGCCTGAGCGCGGCGGACGCCTCGGTGGCGACCATCGAGGCCGTCGCCGGACGGGGGGCGAGCGTCGTCGGGCACCTTCCGCAGCCGGTCCACGACGCCGCGGCGGCGTCGTTCGGCACTCGCGCCTTCCTGTTCGGCGGCGGAACCGGCGAGAGCGGGACAGACGCCATCCGCTCGGTTGACGGCGCCGGCGCGGCCGGGCTCGCGGGCAAGCTCCCGGCGGGCGCATCGGACGTCGCCGCCGCCAAGATCGGCTCGACGGCGTACGTCGTGGGTGGCTACACCGGGTCGCGGCCGCTGCGCTCGATCGTGGCGTTCCGCCCGGGTTCCCCGGCGCGAGTCGTGGCGCAGCTGCCCTTCCCGCTCCGGTACGCCGCGGTGGCCGCCGCCGGCGGGAGCCTGGTCATCGCGGGCGGCACCTCGGGTACGACTCCGAAGCGAGACGTCCTCGTGTTCGACCCCGCGTCGAACAGCGTGCGCCCGATCGGCCAGCTGGCGCAGTCGCTCACGCACGCAGCCGCGGCCAGCCTCGGCGGAGCCGTCTACGTGATCGGCGGCCGGACGACCCTCGCCGGCGGTCAGACCGACGCCATCCAGGCGGTCGACCCGACGTCGGGGAAGATCGTCCCCGCCGGGCGCCTTCCGAGCGCGGCGTCGGACGCCGCCGCCGTGACCGACGGCAACCGGATCCTCGTGATCGGAGGCCGCGGCTCGGGCGGGAGCGTGAGCGACCAGGTCGTCGCCCTGACCCCCTGAGTCACGACGGGTCGCAGCCAGAGGGTCATTCGTTGGTGGATCAACCGTGCTAGGGCACGGTCAATCCACCAACAAGCCCCTCTCGCGGCCCGAGGCCGCCCCGATCACTTGGTCGTGAGCCCGGCCACGAGGTTGATGGTCGTGGCGATGATCACCGCGCCGAACACGAAGGACAGCAGCATGTGCCGCAGGATCGCCGCGCGAATGTCCTTGTTGCGGATGTCGGTGTCCGAGACCTGGAAGGTCATGCCAACCGTGAACGCGAGGTACGCGAAGTCGAGGTACCGGGGATCGTCCGGCTCGTTGAAGTCGACTCCTCCGGGCGGGTCCCGGTAGTACAGGCGCGCGTAGTGGAGCGTGAAGACCGTGTGGACGACCAGCCACGCGATCACGACGCTCACCACCCCGAGAGCGATGAGGAGGTTCTTGGTCGAACCCGTGTGATGACCGGCCTTGATGAGGATCCCGCCCACGGCGGCGAGGCTCGCGACGCTGGCCCCGAGGAGGATCGCCCCGGCGACGAGCCTGCGCGGGTCCTCCCGTCGGGCATGCGCGGCGGTCTGCTCGGCACCGAGCGGCCCGATCGAGGCCCACATCCACACCAGGAAGACCAGCGAACCGAGGTCCCAGCCGGCGAGGGCCGAGAACGCGCCGCTGCCGGCGACCAGCGTCGCCAGCGCCACCGCGATGCCGATCGCGAAGCAGACGGCGACGCGCGTCCCGGCCTGCGTGCCGGCGAGGCGGCTCACCTCGGCCTCCCGTCTTGGTGCCGCAGCACGCGATTGAACTCCGCTAGGGCGATCTGAACATCCTCGCGGTTCTGCAGGAGCCCGCCGTGCCGGGCGTGCGGATCGACGATGAAGCGGCGTATGCGAGCTCCACTCGCGGTCAGGAAAGCGCGCGCCCTGCGCATCGCGGGACAGCCGGATATCTGTGGCCACTGGTCGTGTCCGGCACAGTAGATGACCCAGTCCGTGCCGGCGAGAGTCCGATCC
>JAFAQQ010000078.1 GCA_019246335.1 Actinomycetota bacterium
ACTGCAGTCCGTCGAGGGCGGCGCGCGGGTCGAGTCGGTGTCGCTGGTCCGGACGGACGATCCGGGCGAGGTCGTCGCCGTGGAGTGCGACGCCCTCCTGCTCCAGCTCGGGTTCAGGACGGCGCTGGGGCCGCTCGCGGAATGGCCGCTCGAGATCGAGAAGGGCTCCATCAAGGTGGACGCTGTGATGAAGACGTCGATGGACGCTGTCTGGGCCGCCGGCGACGTGACGACCTTCGACGGCAAGCTCAAGCTGATCGCGACCGGCTTCGGCGAAGCGGCGATCGCGGTCGCCCAGGCCGTGCACCACATCAGGCCGCAGACGAAGATCCAGCCGAAGTACTCGACCAACACCGGCGTGCCCGGCGCGGTCGAGGGGCAGCCCTAGCCGCGAAATCGGCGTGCCCGGAACGCGGCGCGGGCTGGCTCCCCGCCAGCCCTGCCTTCGTTGCCTTGCTGCCCGGCGAGCCCTGCCTTCCCAGGCCAACCCTCCCCCGCCGGCCCTGCTCCCCCTCCCCTGCGTAGAACGAGATCCTAGAACGCCGTTCTATCGGATGAGGGGCCTTATCTGCGCCTCGGTGAGCCTTGGAGACTTAGCCCCGGCGGCGATCAGGGCGCGAAACCGCGGCAAGATCGCGCAACCTTTCAGGTAAGACGCGTCTCCAGCCGGCCGAGCTGCGGCGACTCGATCACGCATTCGTCGCCGGGCTTCAGCCAGACGCGCGGCTCCCGGACGCTTCCCACGCCGGCCGGCGTGCCGGTCGAGATCAGGTCGCCGGCCTGCAGCGTCATCAGCCGCGAGAGGTAGGCGACCACAGCCGGGATCGAGTGGATCAGGTCGGCGGTCGACGCCGACTGCATCCGCTCGCCGTTGAGCGTCAGGGAGATCTCGATCGCGTCGGGCGGGCCCGCCTCGTCCGGGGTCACGATCGCGGGGCCGCAGGGCGCGGAGCCGTCGAAGACCTTCCCGGGCATCCACTGCGGCGTCATGAACTGGTAGTCGCGAGCGGAGAGGTCGTTCAGCAGCGTGTAGCCCAGGACGTGGTCCGTCGCGTCCTCCTCGGCCACGTCCTTGCAGTCGTCCACCACGAACAGCGCGACCTCCGCCTCGTAGTCGACCTTCTCGCTGTACGCCGGCAGCTGGACGTCGGCGCCGGGCGCGGCGAGCGCGTTCTGGAACTTGGCGAAGAACGTCGGGCTCTTGGGAGGGTCGAGGCCCGCCTCGGCGGCGTGCTGGCGGTAGTTGAGGCCGAGACACACGATCTTGCGCGGGTGGCGGATCGGGGCATGCAGCCGAACGTCGTCCAGGCGGACACGCGGCTCCGCGCGAGAGGCCGCCTCCTCCACGCCGTCGATTCCGCGCGTCAGCACCAGCCCGCCAAGCCCGGGCGCGCCCGGCGGCTCCTCCCCGAGCGCCTCCCACACGTCGACGATCTCCTCTCCCCGCACGACGCCGGCGCGCGGCGGCCGGCCGCCGATCTCGTAGTTGACGAGGCGCATGGCGCGGGCAGCTTAAGCGCTCTCGCGCCCACACCCGGCGCTCGCGCGGCCGCTGTGCGGTCCCTTACCCTTGATAAGCGCATGCCGCGCCGCGACAAGCCGATCCCCACTGGACGCATCCGTCGGACAGCTCGCGTCGGGACCCTGGTGGGCGCCCAGGCGGCGCGCGGCGCCGCCACGCGCGCCGCCAACATCGCCCGCTCCGAGGAGGCCCGACGGGCGGCGCTCGAGCGCCGCTACGCCGAGACCGCCGAGCAGATCGTCGACGTGCTCGGCACGATGAAGGGCGCGGCCATGAAGGTCGGTCAGGTGGTGTCGTTCATCGACCTCGAGTTCGTCCCGCCGGAGTACCGCGACCTGATCCAGGAGAAGCTGGCCGAGCTGCGCTCGGCGGCGCCGGTCGTGAGCTTCGATCGGATGCGAAAGGTGGTCGAGGACGACCTCGAGCAGCCGCTCGCAGCGGCGTTCGCGCATTTCGACCCGGAGGCGGTTGCGGCGGCCTCGATTGGCCAGGTTTACAGGGCGCACCTGCACGACGGCCGCGAGGTGGCGGTGAAGGTGCAGTACCCGGGCGTGAGCGCCGCTGTGCGGGCCGACATGCAGAACCTCGGGCTGCTCCTCCGCCTCGCGAGGCGGATCGCGCCGGGGCTCGATCCGCAGGCCATCGCCGGCGAGATCCGCGAGCGGATCATCGACGAGTGCGACTACGAGCTCGAGGCCATGGCGCACCGCGCGTTCGAGCGCGACTGGCGCGGACACCCGTTCGTCTTCGTGCCGGCGGTCGTCTCCAGCCTCTCTCGCGAGCGCGTGCTCGTGACCGAGTGGGTCGACGGCATGCCCTTCGACGAGGTGAAGTCGCTACCGAAGGAAGAGCGTGACCGCTTCGCCGAGATCGTCTACCGCTTCTTCATCGGCTCCTTCCACCGGACCGGCCACTTCAGCGCCGACCCGCACCCCGGCAACTACCTGCTGATGGACGACGGCCGC
The DNA here is from genome assembly GCA_019246335.1 of Actinomycetota bacterium. GTDB lineage: Bacteria > Actinomycetota > Thermoleophilia > Solirubrobacterales > Thermoleophilaceae > AC-37. Next base: position 2,488 of record JAFAQQ010000078.1, read on the forward strand.
GTCGCGTTCATCGACTTCGGGATGAACAAGAAGCTCACGGCCGAGCGCGTGGAGGCCGAGCGCGCCTGGCTGCGCGCGGCGATGGAGCGCGACCACGATGCGCTTCGCAAGCAGCTGGCGGCGCTCGGCTTCTTCGACGCCGCCGACGAACGGGTCACGGCCGAACGCCTCATGGACCACGTATGGGCGCTCTCGTGGTGGTGGTTCGAGGACCGCGAGGCGACGATCTCGCGGGAGTTCGTCGCCGAGATCATGGTGGACGGCGGCGACCCCCGCTCCGAGTACTGGGACCTGATGCGGCGCGAGACGCTGCCGGGCGACGCCGTCTTCGCCCACCGCATGGCGGGGCTCGTATTCGCGGTCCTGGGCCAGCTCGAGGCGACCGGCAACTGGCACCGGATCGCTCGCGAGTACCTGTACGAAGACCCGCCCTCGACTCCGCTCGGCGAGGCCGAGGCGCCCTTCTGGGGCCTCGCGCCTGCGGCATGAGCCCCCGTCCCAGCGCGGGGTCGCGAGCCGCCGGACGCTCGGGCGATGCGGTCACCGCCGCAGGGGTCCGGCACCTGCGGCGCGCGGACCCGGTCATGAAGGCCCTGATCGACTCGATCGGCCCGCTCGATCCGGAGGCCAGGCGGCGTGGGCGGCCGACCGACCCGTACGGCGCGCTGCTTCGATCGATCGTCGGCCAGCAGCTCTCGACGAAGGCCGCACGCACGATCTACGCCCGCATGCTCGAGCTGTGGGGTGGGAAGACGCCGACGCCGAAGCAGCTCCTCGCGACCGACCCCGAGGCGATCCGCGCTGCGGGCATGTCGCGCCCGAAGGTCGGCTACCTGCGCGACCTCGCCGAGCGGGTGCTGGACGGCCGCCTCGAGCTCGACCGCCTGAACGAGCTCTCGGACGAGGAGATCTCCGCCGAGCTGACCGCTGTCAAGGGACTCGGCCAGTGGTCCGCGGACATGTTCCTCATCTTCTTCCTGGGGAGGCCGGACGTGCTTCCGGTGGGAGATCTCGGAGTTCGCCGCGCGGTCCAGAACGTCTACGCGCTTCCCGAGATGCCCGCGCCCGACGCGTTGTTCGAGCTCGCGCAGCCGTGGCGGCCACACCGGTCGCTGGCGTCGCTCTACCTATGGACGTCGCTCGACAACGCGCCGGTGCTGGAGCCGAGCTAGGGCTGGGGCTCGCGGGCCCTAGGCGGACGCGCCGCAGCTGGGGTCCTCGTCCGCCACGCGGAACGACGACCCGCAACCGCACGATGCCACGACGTTCGGGTTCTCCACCTGGAACCCGGCGCCCATCAGGCTCTCGGTGTAGTCGACCGTCGAGCCATCGACGTAGCGAAGCGACATCTCGTCGACCAGGATCCGGAGTCCCTCGTGCTCGAAGACCTTGTCTCCCTCGCGCGGCTCGTCGAGGGCGAGCTGGTACTGGAAGCCCGAGCAGCCGCCGCCGCGAACGGCCACGCGGAGGCCCGCGCCGGCGTGCTCCTCATCGGAGAGGAGGGTGCCGATCTTCTGCGCCGCGATGTCCGTCAACGTGACCATCTGTCCCCATTCTAGTCGGCAAATCCGCCGCTATGCTCGACCCCGATGCCGACCGCGACCGAGCTGAAGGAACGCATCGAGTCGGCGCTGCCGGGCTCGGAGGCCAATGTCGAGGACCTGACCGGCGGGGGTGACCACTTCCGCGCGGAGATCGTCTCCGACCGGTTTGCCGGCCTCTCACGGATCGAGCAGCACAGGCTCGTCTACGACGTCTTCGGCACGGAGATCGGCGGCCCGATTCACGCTCTGTCGCTCAAGACCACCACCCCGGAAGGGCAACGATGACCAACGAGGAGATACGAGACTTCATCCAGACCGCGATCGCCGAGAACCGGGTGATGCTGTTCATGAAGGGCACCCCGGAGCAGCCGGCATGCGGGTTCTCGATGCGCACCTCGGCGGCGCTGAACGCCCTCGGCGTCCAGTACGCGGCGCTCGACATCCTCCCCGACCCACGCATACGTCAGGAGCTGTCGGCCATCTCCAACTGGCCGACGATCCCCCAGCTCTTCGTCGACGGCGAGCTGGTGGGTGGCTGCGACATCGTCACGGAGATGTACGAGAGCGGCGAGCTCGCCCAGCGGGTCGGTGTCGAGCAGCCGCAGCACGAGCCGGAGCCGCCGACCGCCGAAGCGCCGCAGTCCGCGCCGCTCGGAGTCGAGAATCGCCTGAGCTGACGCCGGTTTCGCTCGGAACCCGTCAGCCCGCTTCGGCGGCCCGGCCCGACGCGGCGCGTGCGCGCACGTAATCGAGGTACTCGACGATCCGCCGCGAGTCGTGGATCACCTCGTCCCCGTGGATCAGGACCGGTGCCCAACGCTGGCCCGTGAGCTCGGCCACCTCGTCACGGTCGCGGCGCCGGATCGGGACCCGCACCTCCTCGTAGCCGATCCCGTCCTGCCGTAGCCGGCGCGCCACCTTCCCGCACGGGCAGAGCCAGTCGGTCGGCGTCTTGCAGCGGTAGAGGATGGCCACTGAGTCGAGGGTAACGCCGGTCTCACGACGCAAGCGGCCACAGGCGCCCCGCCGCCTCCGCGGCCCCCTCGACCGCACGCAACGCACCGGCTGCCAGCTTCCACTGCACGGGTTGGGTCCGCCGGGTGCGCGCCAAGCGGTCCGCCTCGTGGTCGAGGTACCAGGCGACGGTGGCCTCGATCGCGTCCTCGTGCGGCGAGGTCTTCCAGCCCAGGTCGCGCTTGGCCTTCGTGTTGCGATAGGTCCACCACTCGCTCGCCACCCGCACCTCCTGCGAGGTGATCGCCGGCCAGGCCTGCGCGGCCTCGAGCGCCTGGGCCAGTCGCAGCGCGACCGCGGGAGCGAGCTTGAGGGGCGGCGCCTCCACCCCCGAGAGCCGCGCGAGGTCGGCGAACAGGCGGTCGAGCGTGTAGTTGCGGCTGCCGAGGATGTAGCGCTCGCCGACCTCGCCCACCTCGTCGGCGAGCAGATGGCCCCGGGCCACATCCCCCACGTCGGCCACGCACAGGGCGCCGTCGACGTACGCCTGGATCCGTCCGAGCAGGAACCGGCGCACGAGCGAGGTCGCGTGTCCGTAGACGTCGCCCCAGCCGAGGACGTACGCCGGGTTCACGACGACGACCGGCAGGCCCTGCGCCGCCAGCCGCATGGCCTCCACCTCCGCCTCGTGCTTGGAGTTGACGTACGCGATCCCGAGGCTGCCGGCGGTGAAGAGCTGGCGCTCGTCGGCGGTCTGCCCCCGCGCAGCCGGACCGATCGCGGCGATTCCCGACGTGTAGACGACGCGCTCGACGCCCGCCCTGAGCGCCTCCTCGAGCACGATCCGCGTCCCGCCGACGTTGACGTCGTAGAGGCGCTCTTCATCGCCGGGACGCGTCGAGGCGAGGTTCGCCACGTGGAACACGCGCTCGACCCCCCGCATCGCACGGCGCACGGCGGCGCGGTCGGTCACGTCGCACTCGACCGCCTGGTGCTCGATGCCGGCGAGCTGGTCCGTGCGCGATCGACGACGAACCGTCAGCCTGAGCTCGTCACCTCGCTCTGCGAGCAGCCTGACGACGGCAGACCCGATGAAGCCGGTCCCGCCGGTGACGAGCGTCCTCGCCACGCGCGCCCGAGCCCGCTAGCGGGAAGCGTCGCCGCCGCGCTGACGCAGCATCGCCTCGAACTGGCGCTGGTCGTCCAGGCAGCGGATGCTCTCGGGCATCGCCTCGAGCCGCTCGGTCGGGATCTCCTTGCCGCAGTCCACGCAGATGCCGTACCGGCCCTCGTCGAGAGCCCGCCGCGCATCCTTCACCCGCTGCTCCTCCTCGTCGAGGATCATGCTCGTCGTCTCGTCCAGCTCCTGGACGAAGGTCTCCGTCCCCTGGTCGCCGGGGTGCTGGTCGTAGTCGGCGAGCTCGTCGCGCATGCCGTCGCCGCCCCGGCGCAGCCCCTCCCGCCGCTCCTCGATCTGACGGATGCGCTCGTCGAGCCGGGCCTTGACCTGCGCTTCGTCGATCTGAGGCACGGGCAGCAGTGTAGGGGCCGTGTGTAGGCTCCGCCGCCGCATGACTCCGGTAGCGGTCGTCTCCGACACCACGGCGTATCTCCCGGCTCAGGTCGTGGAGGAGAACGGCATTCGCCTCGTGTCCCTGTACGTCAACTTCGGCGATGACATGGTGCGCGAGTCGGACGTCCGCGATTACCCGGCGTTCTTCGACCGGCTCCGCTCAGCCGACGCGATGCCCACGACATCGCAGCCATCGGTGGGTGACTTCCTCACCGTCTACGAGCCGCTGCTCGCCGAGGGCCGGGACATCGTGTCGATCCACATCTCCGGCGGGCTCTCCGGCACTCCCGACGCGGCACGTCAGGCGCGCGAGGCGCTCGAACGCGACGGGAAGGGTGGCGAGCGCGTCCACGTCATGGATTCGTCCACGGCGGCGGGCGGGCTCGGGATGGTCGTGCTTGCCGCCGCGCGCGCCGCCGCGGGCGGCGCCGACGCGGAGGCCGTCCTAGCCCGGGCGCGCGAGGCTCGGGAGCACCTGAAGATGTGGTTCGCCATCGACACGCTCGAGTTCCTGAAGCGCAGCGGGCGCATCGGCGCCGCGAGCGCGTGGATCGGATCCACGCTGAAGATCAAGCCGATCCTGACCGTCGAGTCCGAGATCACTCCGGTCGAGCGGGTTCGGACCAGCGCCCGAGCCTTCGAGCGGATGGTCGACTACGCGCGCCAGCGCGAGGCGTCGGGCGCCGACGGCTGGGTCGTGCAGCACATCCAGTCCGACGAGCAGGGGCGTGCGCTCGCCGGCCGCTGTCGCGAGATCTTCGGTTCCGATCCCGCCTTCTACTCGGAGGTCGGGCCGGTCCTCGCCGTGCACACCGGGCCCGGGCTGCTCGGCGTGGGCTCGGTGCCCGCCCGGCTCTTCGCCTAGCGGCGGAACAGCCCGAAGACGGCCGCGACGCCGCCGCCGATCACGAAGCCCGCGACCGCCGCGCCGATCACCGCCTCGCGCCTGTGCTGCGCCAGTTGCGTGCGCCAGTCGGTGATCTGCGCGACCTTCGACTGCAGGTCGTTCAGCGAGTACTGGAGCTCGCGGCGGGTGTCCTCGACCGATGCGCGGATCTCCGCAGGGGTCCGGTCCGCCATCAGCGCCGCGCCTCCTCGATTACGGCGCGCGTCTTCTGCGCCTCCTCGATTGCGAGCTCGGGCTTGGGCGGAGTGCCGCGCTTGAACAGGCGGAGCCCGACGAGGGCGGATATCCCGGCGAAGACGAGGAGGCCGAGCGTGGTGATGCCGTAGCCCACCCAGGTCTTGACCGCGAGCCAGTCGACGAAGCCCCAGGAGAGCGCGTGCAGCAGGAAGATCACGAAGAGCAACCCGAAGAACCCGGCCACCGAGAAGAAGATCACGCCCTTCACGATCCGGGAGACCTTCTGCTGGATCTCCGCGCGCGCCAGCTCGATCTCCTCGCGGACCAGGAGCTGGGCCTTCTGGGTCACGTCGGCGACGATGTCGCCGAGCTGTTTGTCCGCGGACTCCGCTGGGCGGACGCCGTCGTCGGCCATCAGTCGTCACCTCCGCCCAGCCTGCCCAGGACCTTCGCGGCCACGAACGCCCCGACGAAGGCCCCCGCGATCGGCACGAGCGGGTTGCCGCCCTCATCGGCCTGCGCGCGGCGATCCGCCTCCGCCGGCGACTCGGCCGCGTGGGGCTCGGTCGGTGCGGGTGGAGGCAGCGGGGCGTCCGTCCCCGCCGTGCCTGCCGCCTCGGCCTCGGTGCCGGCCGCCGCAGGGTCTCCGACGCCGGTCACGTCCTCGCGCGTGAATCGGATCTCGGCCATCACTCAGGTGGGTCCTCTCCCATGACCCTTACCCAGATCGCGGCTGCTATGCGATTCGAAACGATCGTCGCGAGCGCGCCGATGCCCGCAATGAGTCCGCTCCAGAGCAGTCGCTTGGTCAGGTCGTTCCCCACGGGCGAGGCGGAAATCTAACCAGAGACGGCCGAGAGCCCCTCCGCGGGCTCGGCCTCCAGACCGCTGCAGATGGCTTCGACGACGAGCGACTTAGCCCGCTCGAACTCCTCGTCCGTCTGGGGAACGAGGTCGAAGATCCACGCGGACAGCAGCTGCTCGATCGCGCCGTAGAAGAACATCGCCGCGAACTCCCCCGAGATGTCGGACTTGAAGGCGCCCTCGCCGCGAGCGTCGTCGACGATCTTCCCGATCAGCTCGTAGGCCTCGCGGATCTTCGGGAGGTGACGCCGGCCGAACGTGTTGGCGGCGCGCGTGACCTCCACGATGATCACCTTCATCAGGTCGGGCTCGTGGCGGTAGGAGTCGACGATGAACGACGCGACCATGTACAGCTTGTCGCGGGCGGCGACGTCGTCGCGGGCATCGATCGCCACTATCGCGTCGATCATCAGCTGCCACCGCTCGCTGAACAGCGTGTCGAGGATCTCCTCCTTCGACTGGAAGTAGTGGTAGACGAGCCCGTACGCCACGCCGGCCTCGTCCGCGACGTCCGAGACCCGGCAGCTGTGGAAGCCCTTGCGGGCGAAGACGTGGATCGCGGCGTCGAGGATGAGGCGGCGCTTGTCCACCCCGGTGCCCGCGCGAGCCGGGTTCGCGGCCATCAGGCGGGCACCTCCACGGGCCACCGGTAGGCGGACGGCATGCGGTTGGCAAGGCTCGGCAGCTCGGCGCGCACCGACTCCTGGCGTTCGAGGTCGAGGTCCGCGGCCACGAAGCACTCGCCTGCGCCCTCGGGAGCGCGTGCCAGCACCTCCCCCCAGGGGTCGACGATCATCGAGCCCCCGAAGCTCTCATGACCGGCGCCGTCATTGCCGACCTGGTCCGCGGCGACCACGAACGCCTGGTTCTCGATCGCCCGTGCGCGCACCAGGATCTCCCAGTGCGCCTGGCCGGTCACCTTGGTGAACGCAGCGGGCAGCGCGAACACGCGGGCGCCGCGCACGGCGAGGATGCGGAAGAGCTCGGGGAAGCGCAGGTCGTAGCAGACGGTGAGGCCCAGCGGCAGCCCGTCGTCGGTCTCGCTGAGGACGATCTCGCGCCCCGCGGCCTCGGTCGCGGACTCCCGGTACTCGACTCCCCCGACCACAACGTCGAACATGTGGATCTTGCGGTAGACCGCACGCACCTCGCCGTCGGGGCCGACGTGGACAGACGTGTTCGCGAGCTTCTCGTGGTCCGGCCGGCGCTCGGCGATGGAGCCCGCGACGAGGTCGATGCCGAGCTCGCGGGCGATGGCCCGCGCCCAGTCCAGGCTTGGTCCGTCGAGGGGCTCGGCGCCCGCGACCAGCTCGCGCTCCCCGCCCAGGACGTTGAACTTCTCCGGCAGGACGACCAGCGCGGCGCCCTCCGCGGCCGCCTCACGCGTGAGCCGATCGGCGCTCTTCAGGTTGCGGTCGGTATCCGCCGTCGAGTTGAGCTGAACCGCCGCTGCCCGCATCTCTCCGTTCCCCGCCGGGACGTCCCCTCCAGTCCGCCCCAAAGACGTTGATTGACCAGTCGGTCGAAGTCTACCGGCGGGTCAGCCGGCGGCGGCGGCGATTCAGCCGGGACTTGGCTCGATCCGGCCGGAACAGGCTCGATCCGGCCGGCGATCAGCCGCGGGCCGCGCGCTGGCGCCGCAGCTCGAGGACCAGGAGCTTCTCGTGGAGGGCCGCTATGAGCTCCTGCAGGGGCTCGACGCCGTCCTCGATGAGCTTCGCCGCGCTGTCGGCGTCCATCTCGCCCGGCAGGCGCTCCATCAGGACCTGGATCTCCTCGCCGACGAGCGCCTCGAGCGCACGCTTGTAGCGCAGCGTGTCGTAGACCGTGAAGCCGATCCGCTCGTCGTAGCCCCCGGCCCGAAACCGGCTGATCGCCTCCACGATCTTCACATCCGACGGCGGGTAGCCGCGGCTTGTGGGCGTGAGCACCTCGAGCTTGCCGAGCCGGTCGATCACCTCGCGCGGCACGTCGTAGCGGCGCACCAGCTCGGCCGCCGACACGCGGGTCTCGTCTCCGGCGGCCGCGCGCTCGAGGATGCGGTCCTCGAGCTCCACGAGCGCGCGGGTTCGCCCGGGATCGCCGTCGAGCACCCGTTTGATCGCCTTCAACGGCATGAACCGCTCCTCCTGGAGCCGCTTGATCAGGCGGATGCGCTCGACGAAGTCGGGGGGGTAGTACGCCATGTTCCGCGACGTCCGCACCGGCTCGGGAAGCAGGCCCTCGCGGAGGTAGTGCTTGATCGTCGCGGCGCTCACCCCGCTCGCCGCCGCGAGCTCGCCCATCTTCAGCAGCCCGTTCTCCGAGGGCTCGCTCGCAGTCACCCGGACCTCACGCGAGAAAGCTTCCGCGGGCGCCCGCCGGCGGCCCCGCCACCGCCCCCGCGCCCTCGAGCGCCTCGACGTCCTCCTCGCTGTAGCCGAGGGACTCCAGCACTTCCCGAGTGTGCTCCCCGAGCACGGGCGCGGCGCCCCGCGGGCCCGCCGGCGTCCGGCCGAGCTTGACCGGCGCCGCCACCTGACGAACCGGCCGCCCGGCGCCGGGCTGGTCCAGCTCTACGACCATCTCGCGGGCGCGGACCAGCTCGGAGTCCAGCGCCTCGTCCAGGTCGAGGACGGGCTCGAGGCAGCAGTCGTGCTGCGAGGCGAACTCTCGCCACTCGTCGCGCGTGCGCTCGAGGAAGATCCGCTCGACCTCCGCGTGCGTCTCGGAGCCCGGATGGTCGAACTGGCGCTCGATCAGGTCCTCGCGCCCGACCCCCCGGCACCACGCCTGCCAGAACTTCGGCTCGAGCGCGCCCAGCGTGACCCATCCGTCGCTGCAGGCGTACGGCCGGTAGCAGACGATCGACCCCGCAAGCTCGAGGTCTCCGCGGTGCGGCGCCCGCTCCTCGGCGAAGTAGCGGGCCACGACCATGGCGAGCCAGGAGAGCGACCCGTCCGCCATCGAGATGTCCACGAACTGCCCCCGCCCCGACCGGCGGCGCTCGTGCAGCGCGGCGAGGATCCCCACGGCCGCCATCAGCGCGCCGCCGCCGATGTCGGCGATCTGGCCGGCGGCCTGGACGGGGGGGCCATCGCGATCGCCGGTGAGCCCGAGGAGGCCGACGAGCCCCAGGTAGTTCATGTCGTGCCCGGAGCGGTCGCGAAGCGGCCCGTCCTGCCCGTAGCCGGTTATGGCGCAGTAGACGAGCGCGGGGTTCTCCTCGAGCAGCCGCTCGTACCCCACTCCGAGCCGGTCCAGCACGCCGGGGCGGAACGACTCGAGCAGCACGTCGTATTCCCGGACGAGCCGCAGAAGCACCTCCCGCGCGCGATCCTCCTTGAGGTTCAGGCGGATCGACCGCTTGCCGCGGTTGAGCGCGAGGTAGTACGCCGACTTCGCCGAATCGTCGGCGCCTTCGTAGTAGGGCGGCGCCCACCGCACGTAGTCGCCCATGCCGGTGTCCTCCACCTTGAGCACCTCGGCGCCCAGGTCCGCGAGCAGCAGCGAGCAGAAGCCGCCGGGAAGCAGCCGGGAGAGGTCCAGCACCCGAACGTCGGCGAGCGCTCCGCCGGCGCCGTCCGGGGCACGCTCGAAAGCCGGGCTCACGACGCCTCCGCCGCCTCGATCGGGTGTGTGAGCACCTCGCGGCGCGTCGGCTCGTCGCGCCGCGGCACACCGAGCATCTCCCGGGCCTCCGCCACCGTGGCCGGGCGGCGGCCGACGTCCTCGGTCATCTGGCGCGCCTTGGCGATGAGGTCGCCGTTCGACCGCGCCATCTCGCCGTCGGGGAGGTAGAAGTTGTCCTCCAGTCCCACCCGCACGTTGCCGCCGAGCGTGAGGGCCGCGGCGACGAGCATCCACTGCTCGCGGCTGATGCCGATCACGCCCCAGTTGTTCGGGCCCTCGGCGCCGCCCGGGATCTGGTCGGACATGTGCGCCAGGTTCTTCGCCGTGGGACGGATGCCGCCGGTGACACCCATCACGCACGAGATCTGAAGCGGCTCCCCCAGCAGCCCCATGTCGATCAGCGGGTCGAGGTTGGCGACGTGCCCGGAGTCGAAGCACTCGTGCTCGGGCCGGATCTCCAGCTCGCGCATCGCGGTCAGGAACTCGCTGATCGTGTCGAACGAGTTCTCGAACACCGCCTTGAAGACGAAGTCCCCGCGCCTGCGCGAGTACTTCGCGTAGTTCATCGAGCCCATGTTGAGAGCGGCCACGTCGGGCCGTAGCGCGCGCAGGTACTCGATGCGCTTCTCGATGGGGACGCCGATCGCGCCGGTCGAGTAGTTGACGATCACGTCGTCCAGCTCGGCCCGGATCGCCTCGGTGATCGCCGCGAAGTCCTCGACGTCGTAGCTCGGCGTGCCGTCGGGCTTGCGCGCGTGGATGTGGATCATCGACGCGCCCTCGTCCACCGCCCTCCGCGCCTCCGCCGCGTACTCCCCGGGCGTGTACGGGATGGCGGGGCACTGGTCGCGGTTGGCGACCGTCCCCGAGATCGAATTGGTGATGATCACGGGGTCCTCGAAGCGGCTCATGCCGGCGTCACCTCCACGTAGCGGGCGGCGGACGCGCCCGCGGTCGACTCGTAGATCCCCGCCCCGGTGAGAGGCCATTTCGTACAGCTATGGCTATACAGAGTGGCCTCTCAGTTGCGGCGTGACCACCAGCGCCTGGCGCTTGCCGCGGAGGTGCGAGAAGTCGGAAGCCGTGCCCTCGCGCGAGCCCGCTTCGAGCGCCTCCCGGTGCCGGATGCGCTGCAGCATCGCGTACTGCGCGTCGTTCAGGCGGGTGAGCCAGCTCAAACCGGCATCACCCCGTGCCGCTTCCAGGGGCGCTGCACCCGCTTGCGCTCGGCCATCTCGAGTGCGCGGATGACGACAGGACGGGTCTCGCGCGGGTCGATGACGTCGTCGATCATGGCGTTCCCCGCGGCGATGTAGGGGTCGATGATCTTGCGGAAGTTCTCGATCAGCTCGGCGCGCTTCGCCTCGGGGTCCGCGGCCGCCTCGATCTCCCTGCGAAGGATGATGTTCACGGCGCCCTCGGCGCCCATCACCGAGATCTCGGCGGTCGGCCACGCCACGATCAGGTCGGGCTCGTAGGCCTTGCCGCACATCACGTAATAGCCCGCGCCGTAGGCCTTGCGGACCACGACCGTGATCTTCGGCACGGTCGCCCGCGACACCGCGTAGAGCATCTTCGCGCCATGCCGGATGATCCCGGCCGCCTCCACCTTCGTGCCGACCATGAACCCGGGCACGTCCTGGAGGAAGAGCAGCGGGATCCCGAACGCGTCGCAGAGGTTGATGAACCGCGCGGCCTTGTCGGCGGAGTCGTTCTCGAGGATCCCGCCGAGCTGCTTCGGCTGGCTCGCGACGATCCCGATCGGGCGCCCGCCCATGCGCGCGAGGCAGGTGATGATCGTCTTCGCCCACTGCGGCTTCAGGTCGAAGACCTCGCCGTCGTCGACCACCCGGCGGATCACGTCGTACATGTCGTACGGCTTGCGGTTCGAATCGGGCAGGACGTCGAGCAGCTCCTCGTCCATGCGGTCCACGGGATCGTCGGGCTCGCGACGGGGCGGCGGCTCCTCGCAATGCGACGGGAAGAAGGAGAGATAGGCCTTGATCGCCTCGACGCACTCGTCGTCGGAGCCCACCTCGAGGTCGGCGACGCCCGACTTGCGGGTGTGGACGCGCGAGCCGCCGAGCTCCTCCTGGGTCACGTCCTCCCCGGTCACCGCCTTCACCAGATACGGGCCCGCCAGCGCCATCGAGCCGCGCCCCTTGACCATCGGGACGAAGTCGGCAAGGCCGGGGATATAGGCTGTCCCGGCCGCGCAGGGCCCCATCAGCGCGGCGACCTGGGGGATCACCCCGCTGTTGACCACCTCCTCGCGGAACAGGTGACCGGATCCGGCGAAGAGGGACCCGATGGCCTCCTGTATCCGGGCGCCGGCCGAATCGAGCAGCCACACGAACGGCATCCGCTTCTGGAGCGCGAGCTCGCGGAGGCGCCCGACCTTCAGCTCGCCGGTCATTCCCATCGAGCCGGCCATCACCGTGAAGTCGTAGGCGGCGACCGCCACGAGGCGGCCGTCGACGCGGCCGTAGCCCGTGACCACGCCGTCGGCCGGAGCCTCCCGGCCCTCCATCGCGCGCTGCGAGAAGTGCGGACGGCCGTGCATACCGAGCTCCACGAAGGTGCCCTGGTCGATCAGGAGGTCGAGGCGCTCACGCGCGGTGAGCTTCTGCTCGGAGTGCTGCTTCTCGATCTTCTCCTGCCCGCCGCCGCTGCGCGTCCGCGCCCGCCGCTCCTCGAGGTCCTCGACGAGCGGCCGGAGGATCGACGGGGCCTGCGCCGGGGTTTCGGTGGCCATCGTGCTCAGCGCCCCGTCCACTGCGGGTCGCGCTTCTCGAAGAAGGCCTTCACGCCCTCGACGGCATCCTCGGTCGAGAGCTCGATCGAGAGCTGCGCCTGGAGGAACTCGAGCGCGTCCTGAAGCGCCATGTCCTGCTGCCGGAACATCGCGTCCTTGCCGAGTCGCATCACCACGGGCGATTTCGAAGCGAGCTTGCGGGACCAGTCGTCGACCGCCGCGTCGAGCTCGCCCGCTGGCACGACCCGGTTCACGATCCCCGCGTCGCGCGCCTCAGCCGCGCTTATGCGCTCGCCCAGGAGGAGCATCTCGTTCGCGCGCTTTCGCGGCACGTTGCGGTAGATCAACGCCATGATCATGAATGGGAAGAGGCCGAGGTTGATCTCGGGCGTCCCGAACTCCGCCGTCTCGGAGGCGATGATCAGGTCGCACGCGAGCGCCAGCCCGAGCGCGCCGGCAAGGACGTGCCCGTTGGCCGAGCAGAGCGATGGCTTGCCGAGCCCGCCGATCAGCCCGAACAGCCGGACGAAGCGGTCGGTGGCGAAGTGCCTGTGGACCAGCGGGGTGTCGGCCGCGAACTGCGCGACGTTCCCCCCCGAGGAGAAGACGCGGTCGTGGGTGGACGTGAGCACGACGCAGCGGACCGTCGCGTCGACCCTTGCCGCCTCGAACGCATCGATCAGCTCGCCGAGCAGGTCGTTGGAGAGCGAGTTGCGCGTGTCGGGGTCGTCGAGCGCGATCGTTGCGACGCCCCCGTCGCCGACCTCGTAGCGGATCTTCTCGTAGCCCATGGGAAGTGGGAAGTGCCACTCCTCACTTTGACGGATCGCGCGGCCGCGCGTCGCCAAGCCTCACGCGCGCGCACGTGCTTTTCCCTCCCATAACAGCTGTATAGTGCGGCCCGCCGAGTCGTCCGGCTGCCGACCGGGCGAACGGGGGAACCACCGCCGGACGGATCCGGCCGGGGCGAGTTGGGCGCATTGCCGCGCCCATAGCGCACAGCGCGAGCCCGTCAGCTCACCTCGTAGGCCACAGGCGACAACGGAACCCGAATTCGCCGCAGGGGGAACCCATGGCTCGCACCCGCATGCTCATCGTCCTGGTCGCGGTAGCCCTCGCGACCGCCGGCGTTGGCGTCGCCAGCGCCGCCGACCACGCCGACCGCTACATGATGCGGACGGTCAACGAGGTCCGTGCTCAGAGCGGTCTACAGAGGCTGCACGTCTCGCACGACCTCAACCACTCCGCCGCGCAGTACGCGCGGTACCTGATGCGCCACCAGTACTTCGGGCACGACAGCTACATCCACGCGAGCAGCCGGTGGCGCCGGCTCGGCGAGATCCTGGAGATCCAAACGGGCCTGAAGCCGCACGTGCGGCGCGCGTTCGACACCTGGATGGGATCGTCGGAGCACCGCTCGATCATCCTGGACCCGGGCTTCACCTCGATGGGAGCCGGGCGCGCGTCGGGCTGGTTCCAGGGGCGAAAGATGGTGATCTGGGTGATGCACTTCGGGCATCACTGACATCCGGCGCGCGCGGCGCCTCCCAGTCGCGCGCGTCCTCCCACCACGATCGGGCGCGTCCGGAAGTAGGACGTACCACTGTTTACTTTTCGGCCCGGCTCGTCTAGCCTCCGGCGGCCCCCGAGTCGCGAGGAGAATCGTCGCATGGCCACCGCCGAGACCGTCCTGAAGCCGGACTTCCACTCGAAGCGCCGGCACTTCATCTTCACCGACGAGCACGACCAGCTACGGGAGTCGATCCGGTCCTTCGCGCAGAAGGAGCTCGCCCCCCACGCCGACGAATGGGAGGAGACGACCTTCCCCAACTGGGTCTTCGAGCGAATGGGCGAGCTCGGCTTCCTCGGGCTCTCGTACCCCGAGGAGTACGGCGGCCAGGGCGGCGACTACTACTCGAACATCGTGCTGGCGGAGGAGATCGGCCACTCGAACTCGGGCGGACTCGCCATGGGGATCGCGGTGCACACGGACATGGCGACCCCGCCGATCCACATGTTCGGCACCGAGGAGCAGAAGGAGCGCTACCTGGTGCCCTCGATCAAGGGCGAGAAGATCTCATGCCTCGGCATCACCGAGCCGGACGCCGGCTCGGACGTCTCCGGCATCCGCACGCGCGCGGTGCGCGACGACGGCGAGTGGGTCATCAACGGGTCGAAGACCTACATCACGAACGGGCACCGCGCGGACTTCATCGTGCTCGTCACGAAGACCGACCCGGACGCGGGCTACGACGGCTTCACCCTCTTCCTGGTCGACATGGACCTGCCCGGCGTGATACGGGAGAAGAAGCTCGAGAAGCTCGGGATGCACGCGTCCGACACCGCGCTCCTCGCGTTCAACGACGTGCGCGTGCCGGACGACGCGGTGCTGGGCGAGGTCGGGAAGGGCTTCTACCACATCATGTGGGAGCTCCAGGGCGAGCGGCTGATCGGCGCCGCGGGGTGCGTCGCGGGTGCGCAGCGATGCTTCGACCGGACCCGGCAGTACGCGTTAGAGCGGAAGGCATTCGGTCGCGAGATCGGCCATTTCCAGGTGATCCGTCACAAGTTCGCGGACATGGCCACGAAGATCGAGGCGGCCCGGCAGCTGGTCTACACCACGGCGTGGCGCTTTCAGAACGGCGAGTACCCCGTGCGCGAGATCTCGATGGCGAAGCTGTACGCGTCTCAGGTCGCCGTGGACGTCGCCGACGAGTGCATCCAGATCCACGGCGGCGCCGGCTACATGAAGGAGTACGGGATCGAGCGGGCGTGGCGCGACCTGCGGCTGAACCGCATCGGCGCGGGTACGGACGAGATCATGCTCGACGTGATCGGGCGGTCGTACGGGCTGTAGGCGCCCTTTGCGCTACGCGCCAGCGCCACCGGGGTCGAGGCGGTTCATGCGGTCGATCATCTGCCAGAGCGCCTCCGTCTGCGCCCTGCCCTGTTCCCGTAGGTCGCGGAGCTCGTCGGTCATCACGCTGAGCTCCCGCGCGAGCGATGAACCCATCTTCTTGATGACATCGCTCAGCCCCCGGAGGACGGTGACCTGTTCGGAGAACATCTCGTCCTGCCGGGCAAACAGCCGCTCGGTGGACTCGCGGTTGCGGCGCATCTCCTCACGCACCTCCTCCAACAGCCGATTCCCGCGGGCGATGTGCTCGTCGATCCTGCTTAGGAGCTCGCGATCATCCACAAGGCCATTGTGACACCTGAAAGCTCGTGTTCGACCACGCAAATGCAACGTTTCAGAGTCATGCCTGCGGCGACTTCGCAAAATGTCGGGACACGCGATGGGTGAGCTCCTAGATCACGTGCGCTCTTACTACGAGGCGCTCAACACCGGCGACCCGGACAAGGTCGCCGAGCACTTCACCGACGACGCCGTCCACTACTACACGCGGCTCGGCCCGCACGAGGGCGCGCGCACCATCGGCGAGCACACGAAATGGGCGGTCGAGAAGCTCGAGGGGCAGTGGTACGTCGACAACGCGATCGAGGACGGCAAGCAGGCATGCATCGAGTGGGCGATGACGTGGCGCGATCCCGAGACTGGCGAGCCGCGCCTCGACCGCGGCTCGGAGTGGTTCCGCTTCCGCGACGGCAAGATCTGCGAGGTTCGCGCCTACTTCCACAACGGCAAGCGCAACCGCTCCGGCGACCTGATCGGCTTCGACCACAAGGGACGCGGCTACACCGTGCTCGAGTGATGGCCGCGCCGCCGGCCGACCCGGTTCTCGAGTGAGCCCCACGCCGCTCGCAGATCGCGCGTTCGAGAAGGGGGTGCCGCGGGCCGCGGCGCGCCGTGGGCTGCCACCGTTCGGCGAGGAGCACGAGGAGCTGCGCGCGTCCGTGCGCAGGTTCGTGGCGAACGAGCTCGCCCCGCCCGCCCAGCGGTGGGAGGACGAGCGCTGGTTTCCAAACGAGGTCTTCCACAAGCTCGCCGCGGTCGGCTACCTCGGGCTCAAGTACCCCGAGGAGTACGGCGGCCAGGGCGGCGACCACCTCCACGACGCGGTGCTCGTCGAGGAGCTGCCGCGCGCGGGGTCCGCTGGCCTCGGCGCCGGCGTCGGAGCGCACATCGGGATCGCGACACCCCCGGTTTGGAAGTTCGGCACCGAAGACCAGAAGCGGCGCTTCCTCGAGCCCGCGATCCGCGGCGAGAGGATCGCGGCGCTCGGGATCACCGAGCCGGACGCCGGCTCGGACGTGGCCGGCATCCGCACGCGCGCGCGCCGGGTGGACGGCGGCTACGTGGTGAACGGGTCGAAGACGTTCATCACGAACGGCGTGCGGGCGGACTTCGTCGTTACCGCCGTGAAGACCACCGACGAGGGCGGCCACCAGGGACTCTCGTTCCTGATCCTCGAGAAGGGCATGGAGGGGTTCGCGGTCTCCCGCAAGCTCGAGAAGATGGGATGGCACGCCTCGGACACGGCCGAGCTGGCGTTCCAGGACGTGTTCGTGCCCGAGGAGAACCTGCTCGGGGAGGAAAACCGCGGCTTCTACCTGATCATGGCGAACTTCCAGTGGGAGCGGCTGCTGATGGCGCTCGCCTCCGTCGGAGGGATGGAGGCGACGCTGGAGAGGACGATCGAGTTCGCCCGGGAGCGGCGCGCCTTTGGGCGGCCGATCGCGAAGCACCAGGCGATCCGCCACAAGATCGCGGACATGGCGGTGCGGCTCGAGTCAGGTCGCGCGGTGACCTATAACGCCCTGCGCCTGTTCCACGAGGGCCACGACGCGGTGCGCGAGGTGACGATGGCGAAGCTGAAGACACAGCGCGACTGCTTCGAGGTCGCCGACATCGCGCTGCAGATCCACGGCGGCGCCGGCTACATGAAGGAGTACGGAATCGAGCGAGCGGCCCGCGACGCGCGCCTCGGCCCGATCGGCGGCGGCACCGACGAGATCATGAAGGAGATCTTGGGGAAGTCGTTCGGGCTGTAAGCCCCTTGCGGCTTTCGCCCGACTCGGGACAGATCCAGAAGACCGCCCGGTCGCCTGTCCTCACATCCGTCGAATACCGCTCTAGAAAGAGATTCTGCAGGGGAGAGGGGTATGGGGCCCTCTCCGTACGCCGGCGGGGTCCGACCCGCCCCCCTCACGCCACCCACCGCCACGCCGCGAACTGCGCCGTCAGCAAGACGAGGCCCGCGATCGACGCCGCCAGCACCGGCATCCGCACCCGCGGCCGCTCGCACACGATCGCCAGCCACATGAAGAGCGGGAACACCACGCACACGTACCGGGTCAGCCCGCGCAGCGGCTCCTCCGGCACCTGGAGGACCAGCGGGACGAACAGCGACGCGGCGGCGTAGGCGCCGTAGGGGAGCGGCAGCCTGCGGAAGGCGCCAACCGCGGCGACCCAGCCGAGGGCGAGGACCACGAAGGCGACGACCCGCGCCTCGGCCAGCCACGGATCGGGGAAGTGGTGGATGACCGTCGGCGTGCCGCTCAGGAGGTGACCCGCGCCGGAGACGGCCGCGGTCGCCGCCCGCCAGAGCCCCGTGACCGGATTCAGCAGCGCATACCTGTATGCGCCGGACTCTACGGCGCGCCATGCCAGCGGGTCCCCGACCTTCGCCCACAGGTAGAGCGAGAACAGGACGATCCCCGCCGGGGCGAGCGCGATCCAGGCCGCACTCCGCCGGATCGGGTACCGCGGCCGCATCCTTTCGCGCAGCCCCTTCGCATGCCCGGCCAACGCTGATGGCACCCCATCCGAACGCGGCCCGTACAGGTACATGAGCGCGATCGGGATCGCCACCAACAGCCCCTGCGGGCGCGTCGCCGACGCCGCGGCGGCGAGCAAGCCCGCCCACGCCCATCGCCCGCGGCGGGCGGCGTAGACGGCCCCGACCGAGACCAGCAGGAAAAGGCTCTCCGGGTACGGCGCGCTGTAGTAGAACGCCGCCGGGAAGACGGCCAGCAGCAGGACGGTCCGCATCGCGGGCCGGGAGCCGAGCTCAAGCCCCACCAGCTCTCGCAGCAGCCACAGCGCCCCGAGGAACGAGGCGGCCGACACCAGGTAGGCGGCTACGAGGACCACGCCGGGCGATGAGGAAAACCCGGCGGCCACGTGGACGAGCATCGGGTAGAGCGGGTAGAACGCCGCCCGCACGTCGCCCGGCGCCGCACGGCCGTAGCCGTTGACCGCGACGTCGAGGTAGTGGATCGCGTCCCAGTGGGCCAGCGACGACAGCGCCGAGCTCGTGGCTCCGGCGAGCCCGCCGTCGCCGAAGGGATGCGTGAGCGCGCGCACGTCGAAGGTGCGCTCGCTCACCGACCTTCCGTAGAGCGGGGCGACGACGATCGCCGCGACCGCGACGAGCAGCCTCGACCCGAGCCAGGTCCAGCCGACCGCGGACCGCGCCCTCCTGTCGAGGACCAGGGTCAGGCCGGGGCGAGGCAGCGGCGCGGTTCGCATCCGGGCATTGTCACGGAGGAGGAGCTGCGCGTGGCGCCCCGGCCGCGATGACTTGGCGTAGGCTCCCAAGCGATGGCAGGGGTCTCGAAGGCCGTCCTGATCACAGGCTGCTCCACCGGGATCGGCCGCGCGACCGCGGAACGGCTGGCGGCCGGAGGCCAAACCGTCTACGCGACCGCCCGGCGGATCGAGTCGATCGCCGACCTCGAAGAACGCGGCTGCCGCACCCTCGCCCTCGACGTGACCGACGAGGACTCGATGCGGGCCGCAGTCGAGCACGTCGAGCGGGAAGACGGCGCGGTGGGCGCCCTGGTGAACAACGCCGGGTACAGCCAGTCGGGCGCGATCGAGGACGTGCCGATCGAGCAGGTGCGGCGCC
>JAFAQQ010000084.1 GCA_019246335.1 Actinomycetota bacterium
AGCGCGCAGCGCCTGCGGATATACGAGCAGCTGGCGGGGCGGCCGGTGGCGTGGGCGTACTTCTCGGACCACTGGTTCCGCGGGCTCGGCTTCCCGCGCAGGTCCGTCGAGACGATCTGGCGAAACGGCTCGGTGCCCTTCGTACGACTGATGCCATGGAGCGCGGACGAGCAGGGAGTGCCCGAGCACCGGTTCACGCTGGCGCGGATCGCGGCCGGCGCGTTCGACAGGGGACTGGCGCGCTGGGCGCGAGCGGCGGCGGCGACGGACATACCGCTCATGGTCGAGTTCGGGACCGAGGTGAACGGCGACTGGTTCCCGTGGAATGGCGTCTGGAACGGCGGGGCGGGCGTCGGTCCCGCACGCTTCAAGGCTGCGTTCCGGCACATGGTCGGCCTGTTCCGCGCGAACGGGGCTCGCAACGTCACCTGGGTCTTCCACGCCGATGCGTACCAGGAGCCCGCCGCCGCCTGGAACCGGTTCGAGAACTACTACCCGGGTGACGAATACGTCGACTGGGTCGGACTCTCGGTCTACGGCGCCCAGGACCGGTCCGAGCGGTGGTTGAGCTTCCGCTCCGCCCTCGGCGACGCGTACGCGCGCGCCGCGCGTATGACCCGGCGGCCGTTGGCGATCCTCGAGACAGCGGTCGACGAGCAACCCGCGCACGACAAGGCCGCCTGGATCCGCCGTGCCTTCCGAGCGCTGCGGTCGGGTGACTACCCGCGCATACGGGCGGTGTCCTGGTGGGACGAGCGCTTCCCGAACGACGGCGGCCTTCCTCCGTCGGACCTGCGCATCAACTCCTCGCAAGCGAGCCTCGACGCCTTTCGGGCGGCCACCGCCGATCCGTGGTTCGTCACGCGCGCGCGAGTCGTGCGGCGCCCGGGGGGCTGCTCGTCGTAGGTTGCGCGAGCGGATGCTCCGAGCTCGCTCCCTCAAGCGGTCCCCCGGTCGGGTCGGCTTCGTCTGCGTGTTGGCGATGCTCGCCGCCGCTTCCTGCGCGTCCGCTCACCCTGTCCCGCCGTTCGGGCACGTCGGGCGCTGGATAGTCGACGCGCACGGTCGCGTCGTCGTGCTCCACGGGTTCAACGTGGTGGCGAAGAGCCCCCCGTACTACCCGCGGTCCTTCGGGTTCGACGACGACGACGCCGACTTCCTCCACAGCCAGGGCTTCAACACCGTCCGGATCGGAGGCACCTTCGAGGCCGTCGAGCCGAAGCCCGGCCAGATCGACCACCAGTATCTCGACCGGCTTGCACACGACGCCGACCTCGCCGCCCGGCACGGGCTCTACCCGCTGGTCGACCTCCACCAGGACGACTGGAGCGAGCGTTTCTCGGGCGAGGGCTTCCCACCGTGGGCGACCTACACGAACGGCGCGCCGGACAAGCCCGACCTCGGCTTCGCCGGCAACTACACCGGCAACGCAGCGCTCGAGCGGGCGTTCGACAACTTCTGGGCCAACATCGCGGGCCCAGGCGGCGTCACGCTCCAGGACCGCTACGCGGAAGCGGTCGCGGCCGTGGCAGAGCGTTTTCGCGGCCTGCGCGGCCTCCTCGGATACGACCTGATCAACGAGCCCTGGGCGGGCTCCGAGTGGCCGACCTGCGGTCAGCCCGAAGGCTGCCCGGTCTTCGAGGGCACCCTGCTGACCAGCTTCTACCGCCGTGTGATCGCTCGCCTTCGCCAAGTCGATCCCAAGAGCCTTGCGTGGTACGAGCCCAATCCCCTCACCAACTACGGCTCGCAGCCGCACGTGGGCCCTGTGGGCGACCGGCGAGCCGGACTCTCATTCCATGACTACTGCCTCGCGGGCGGAGGCGGCGGGGTCGGGCCTCCGCTGCCGGGGAGCGGCACGCCGTGCAGCGTCACCGAGCAGGCAGCCTTCGACCACGTGGTGGCGCTGGCCGCAGCCAACGGCGGCGATGCGCTGCTGAACTCCGAGTGGGGCGCCACCGACGACCTCGGCATCCTCGCCCGGGTGGCCGCGGAGGAGGACAGGAACCTCATGTCGTGGCAGAACTGGACCTACTACAACCAGCTCCCGGGCGGCGCGCCCGACGTGCCGCGCGACCAGGGCATCATCGTAGACCCGCGCCGGCCGCCGACGCCCGACAACGTCCGTCGGGACAAGCTCGCGGTGCTCGTGCGCCCGTATCCGACGGCTGTCGCCGGCACGCCGCTGAGCTTCGCCTTCGACCCGGGATCGCGAACGTTCGACTTCGCGTACTCGGCGAGCCGGCCGGGCGGCGGGCGCTACGTGAGGGCGGAGCGGACCGAGGTGTTCGTTCCGCAGCTTCAGTACCCGCACGGCTACCGGGTGCACGTCGCCGGCGCGCGCGTCGTGTCGCCGGCGTCGTCCGCGTTCGTCGAGCTCGTGCGCGATCACGGCGCGCAGACGGTGACGGTCCGCATCACGCCACGATCGCACGGCCAAACGGATGTGCCGGGCCAGGCCCAGACCTCGTCGCGCACGCGCGGGTCGGGCAGGTCCAGTCCGGCGAGGTCGGGGAACCGCCGATAGCGGGCCGGCCGGTCAGCGCGGTCGGATCCGCGTGCCCCGGGCGCGCTCGCGGCGCCGTCGCGGCGGGCACGACGAATCCCGCGGCGTGACCGTCACCTGCACCGCACCGGTCCCCGCCGCCACGACCGCGAGCACACCCGACCGGCGCCGTGAGGCGACGCGCCCGCCCGTCACCTGAACTCGGTAGCCCGCGCTGTAGCGCAGGCTCGGGACCTCGATCAGCGTCGGCGCGTGCACCTTCGGATCGGGCGTCCAGTCGACCACCTCCTGGCCGCTCGTCGAGTCGTAGGTCATCTGGGTCAACGTGCCGGCGACGGCGGTCGGATGGGCCCCCGCGAGAAGGCACGCCTTCGGGTAGATCAGCTTGCGCGTCCGGTCGTCGATCAGGCGCTCCTGGGGGCCGCCTGTCGGATCGTGCATCTGGAGCGCGGCCCAGTACGTCCAGG
>JAFAQQ010000108.1 GCA_019246335.1 Actinomycetota bacterium
CGAGGTAGTAGTGGAGAGGTCGAGCTTCGTGAACCCGCGCTTGGGGAACACCACCTTGCTCGGGCTAGTGAAGCGGACCTCGTGCCCGTCGAGCTCGAGCGCCATGTGCTCGCGCTGGGCCACTAGATGATTGATTCCGAATCCGTGTGCCCCTGGGGCGGCGAAAATCGAGCTGGCGAAGGACGCAGGGCGAAGTTCATGCATGAATGTATGGACGAGCCCGAGGACGCACGCCCAGCGACGATTTGCAGCCGCATCCAGGGGTGCAGGGGTTTGGGATCAGTCATTTAGGCGGGCTGCACGGTTCCGGGCGGGCCCATCTGCGCCAGGATATGGGCGTGCCCGAGATCGAGGTGCGGCGCCGGCGGGATGACGCCTCCGTGCTGGTCGCGCCGGACAGCTTCAAGGGCACCATGAGCGCGGAGGTGGTCGCGGCGGAGCTGGCGGAGGGCGTTCGTGAGGCCGGCTGGGAGGCTGTCGAGCTTCCGGTGGCGGACGGCGGCGAGGGGACGCTCGGCGTGCTCCTGCGCGGGCTGGGCGGCGATCGCCGGCGGGCGATGGTCCGCGGGCCGCTCGGCGCTCCGGTGCGGGCGGAGTACGGCCTGCTGGACGGCGGCGACGCGGCGATCGCCGAGATGGCGCAGGCGAGCGGGTTGGGGCTGGTGGAGGAGGGAGAGCGCGACGCATGGGCCGCGTCGACCTACGGGACAGGGGAGCTGATCGCGGCGGCGGTTGGGGACGGCGCGCGGAGCGTGGTCGTGACCGTCGGCGGGTCGGCGACCACCGACGGCGGGGCGGGGGCGCTGGCGGCACTCGCCGACGCCGGTTTGCTGGACAGGGATGTCGAGCTCGTCGTGGCCTGCGACGTCCGGACGCCCTGGGAGGACGCCGCGCGAGCGTACGGTCCGCAGAAGGGCGCCGACCCGGCCACGGTTCGCCGGCTCGAGCGGCGGCTCGATTCGCTCGCTCGCCGCGCTCCCCGCGATCCGCGGGGCGTCCCGATGACGGGCGCCGCGGGTGGCCTGGCCGGCGCGCTCTGGGCGCACCTGGGGGCGCGCCTCGTGCCGGGCGCGGGCTACGTTCTCGACGCGGTGGGGTTCGATCGGCGGATGCTCGCGTCGCGGTTCGTGATCACTGGGGAGGGCCGGCTCGACGAGCAGTCGCTCCGCGGGAAGGTCGTCGGCGAGGTCGCGACCCGCTGCCGCCAGCGGGGGGTCGCGTGCCACGCGGTGGTGGGCCGGAACGCGCTCGACGACTTCCTGGCGCGCCTCGTCGACCTGTCGACGGTCATCGAGGCGAGCACCCCGGCAGCCCTGCGCCGCGCCGGGCGGCGCCTGGGCGGCGGTTGAGCGCGCGGGCCTCCCCGCCGGGGGCGGTGGCTCAGCCGGCTCTTGGCAAGCCGAGCCGCTCAGTCCTCGAGCTGCTCGTACGCGCGCAGCGTGAGGAAGTCGATGAAGCGATCCGACAGCGCAACTTCGTCGAACAGCGCGCGTGACGCCTCCGGGCGGCCCTCGTTGTAGAAGAACTCGTCACCGACCTCCTCCCGGATCCCCTCGAGCTCCTCGAGCTCGATGCGGCGCACCAGGTCGGCGGTCACCCGCTCGCCCTCCTCCATTCGTGCGCCGTGGCGGACCCACTGCCACACCTGCGAGCGCGCGATCTCCGCCGTGGCCGCGTCCTCCATCAGGTTGTTGATCGCTGCCGCGCCGTTGCCGCGCAGCCAGGACGAGATGTACTGGATGCCGACGTTCACGTCGCCGCGGAGCCCGGCCTCGGTGACCGACCCGTCCGCGGAGGCGGCGTCGAGCAGGTCGCGCGCCTCGACCTCCACGTCCTCACGCTGCCGGCCGACCTGGCTGGGCCGATCCACCAGCACCCGATCGAACTCCTTCGTCGCGGTCTCGACCAGGTCGGGGTGAGCCACCCATGTGCCGTCGAAGCCTGCGCCCGCCTCGCGTTCCTTGTCGGCGCGGATGCCCTCGATCGCGCGCTCGTTGATCTCGGGCCGCCGGCGGCTCGGCACGAACGCCGCCATCCCGCCCATCGCGTGCGCCCCCCGCCGGTGGCAGGTGCGCACGAGGAGCTCGGTGTACGCACGCATGAACGGCACCGTCATCGTCACGCTTGCGCGGTCCGGCAGCAGGAACTCCGCCCGGTCGCGGAAGCACTTGATCATGCTGAAGATGTAGTCCCAGCGCCCCGCGTTGAGCCCCGCCGAGTGCTCGCGCAGCTCGAACAGGATCTCCTCCATCTCGAAGGCCGCCGGGACCGTCTCGATCAGGACGGTCGCCCGGATCGACCCCCGGTCCAGCCCGAGGCGCTCCTCGGCGTGCGTCAGCACCTCGTTCCACAGCCGCGCCTCGAGGTGGCTCTCGAGCTTTGGCAGGTAGAGGTAGGGGCCGGCCCCGCGGTCGAGCAGGCGGCGGGCGTTGTGGAAGACGAACAGGCCGAAGTCGAGGAAGCCGCCGGCCACGGGCTCGCCGCCCACGGTCAGGTGCCGGTCCACCAGGTGCCAGCCGCGCGGCCGCACGAGGAGCGTCGCCGTCTCCTCGGCGAGCCGGTACTCGCGACCATCGTCGCCCTCGAAGGAGATGGTCCCCTCGATCGCGTCGATCAGGTTCGCCTGCCCCCCGATCACGTTCGACCAGGTCGGCGAGAGGGCGTCCTCGAAGTCCGCCATGAACCCGCGGGCGCCCGAGTTGAGCGCGTTGATCACCATCTTCCGGTCGGTCGGGCCGGTGATCTCGACGCGGCGGTCCCGGAGCGCGGCGGGCGCCGGCGCCACCTGCCAGTCGCCCTCGCGCACCTCGCGCGTCTCCGGCAGGAAGTCCGGCAGCTCGCCCGCGTTCCAGCGGGCGACTCGCTCCGCGCGGCTCGCCAGGAGCTGCCGGCGGCGAGCGTCGAAGCGCTCGTGGAGCTCGCCCACGAAGCGCAGCGCGTCGTCGCTCAGGATCTCCTGGAAGCGGCCCTCGACCGGGGCGCGGATCTCGGTGCTCATGCCGCCCCGGCTCTGATCGACATGTCGAGGATCTCGACTGGGTGCAGGAGCTGAAGTGGGCGACCGAGCCCCTCCGTGTGCGCGGTGATCTGGAGCGCGCACCCCGGGTTGCCTGCCGCGACCGCCTCGGCGCCGGTCTCGATCAGGTTCCGCGCCTTGCGCCGGCCGAGCTCGGACGCGGGCTCCGGGTTCACGAGGTTCCATATGCCGGCGGAGCCGCAGCACACCTCCCAGTCGCGCGGCTCGACCAGCTCGACCCCCGGGATCGCACGCAGGAGCTCCCGGGGCTGCTCTCGCACGGACTGGGCATGCGCGAGGTGGCAGGCGTCGTGGTAGGCAAGGCGCAGCCGGACTTCGCCGCGCGGAGCGGCGGGCGGATGCTGCGCGAGGAGCTCGGTGACGTCCCGCACGCGCGCGGAGAACGCGCGCGCCCGGCCGGCCCAGACTGGATCGTCCCGCAGGAGATGCGGGTAGTCCTTCATCGCCGAGCCGCAGCCCGCGGCGTTCACCACGACCGCGTCGTAGCGCTCGAGCCCCGCGATCGTGCGCCGGGCGAGCTCTCGCGCGGGCTCGTCCTGGCCTGCGTGCATCTGAAGGGCTCCGCAGCAGCGCGGAACGTCGGGCGCGTGGACCTCGAACCCCTCCGCCGCGAGGACGCGCGCCGTCGCCGCGTTCACAGCGCCGAAGAAGGTGCGCTGGACGCATCCCTGGAGCAGCGCGACGGACGCGCGCGCCGGGCCGCGCGCCGGGGTCACCTTCGGCGGGCGGTCGGGCGAGGCAGCGGGCGACAGCGCGAGCAGCGTCCGCAGGCGGGGCAGGGCGTCGAGCAGCCCGCCGCGCCGCCGCCGCGCCGCGGTCGCGAGCCCGAGCCGCCGGCCAACCTCGACCAGCGGGGCCAGCGCCCGCAGCCGTGCGGGATGCGGGAAGGTCTCGAACACGAGGCGCCGCACCAGGCGCTCGCGCCACGACCGCTCGAAGTTGCGCTCGATCTGGGGCCGGGCGTCCTCGATCAGCTCGTCGTACCTGACTCCCGACGGGCACGCGGTGACGCAAGCCATGCACCCGAGGCAGCGGTCGAGGTGGGTGACCATCGCGCGTGACAGCTCACCTCCCTCCTCCAGGCCGTCGCGCATCAGCACGATCCGTCCGCGCGGTGAGTCCATCTCCTCCCCCCAGAGCGAGTAGGTCGGGCAGGTGGGCAGGCAGAACCCGCAATGCACGCAATCGGCGATCACGTCTGCGGATGGGGGACGGACGTCGTCGAAAGCCCTTGTCATGCAGATCCCTTGAACGCCAGCCGAGGCGGCACCTAGATCCCCCCGACGAAGACGCCGGGGTTGCAGGCGCCGGCCGGGTCGAACCGCGACTTCACGTTTCGCATCAGCGACACCGCGGGTCTCGTGACCTCCCCCCAGACGCTCACCTTCTCACGGACCTCACGGGGGGCGTCGAGGACCACGGACGGCGACGGGGAGAGCTCGCGCCGGATCGACTCGACGGCCTCGACCGATCCCTCGGAAACGGCGATCCAGGCCAGGCCCGATGCGGCCCGCGCCACGATCGATGACCCCCCCGCGACCCCGAGCTGCGCCTCGAGCTGGCGCTGCAGGCCCGACACCCGGAGCACGAGCGAGCCCGCAGGCCGCTGCGCAGAGCGCACGGCCGCCCACATCCCCTCGCCGTCCTCCACCGTGGCGGCGAGGCCGGCGCGCCGCATGACCTCTGCCGCCTCCACGGCGCGCTCGTCCGCCGCGGCGCCCGCGAACTGAGCCTGCACCCTGCCGGCGCTGAGCGCGGCGGCATCGAGTCGCTCGGCCTCGAGCGGCAGGTGAGCCAGCTCGGACGCGACGCGAGCGACGGGTCCGGGGTCTCCGTCGCACTCGCCGATCGCGGTCGCTGTCCGTCGCGGCAACGGGTGCAGCCGCACGGCGACCTCGAGGATCATCCCGAGGGTCCCGAGGGAACCCGTGAACAGCTTGGCGAGGTCGTAGCCCGCCACGTTCTTGATCACCCTCCCGCCGCTTCGGGCGATCGTGCCGTCCGACAGCGCGACCGTCATGCCGAGCACAAGGTCGCGGGGACCGCCGTAGCTGTGGCGCAGCGGACCGGAGTCGCCGGCGGCCAGGATGCCGCCCACCGTCGCCGCGTCGTCCGCCCCGGGCGGCGGGTCCAGGGCGAGCATCTGCCCGCGCTCCGCGAGCGCGTCCTGCAGGCGCCGCAGCGGGACCCCGGCCTGGACGACCGCGGTGAGGTCTCCGGCGTTGTGGTCGATGATGCGGTCGAGTCGGGAGGTCGAGATCTCGACCTCCGGATCGGGCACCGGATTCCCCCAGTCGAGCTTCGTCCCGCCGCCACGGAAACGGACCCGCTTTCCGGACGCGCTCGCCTCCCGCAGCGCCGCGGCGGCCTCCTCGTAGCTGGATGGCGACACAACCATCATGGCCCCATAGGCCATTTGTGCGAGCTGTGGGTGGCACAAATGGACGACCACCCAAGCCGCAAGGCCATCCCGCCCATCAGAAGCGCTCCGCGACGCCGGCGGCCTCGAGCGGATGCTGGCGGTACGGGCCGGGGACCTCGCCGCACAGGCGCGGTGTGGGCATGACCTTTCCCGGGTTCGCCAGCCCCGCCGGGTCGAAGGCGCAGCGCAGCCGCTGGAAGGCCTCGAGGTCGCCCTCGCCGAACATCTGCGGCATGTAGCGCTTCTTGTCGACCCCCACCCCGTGCTCGCCCGTGATCGAGCCGCCGGCCTCCACGCAGGCGGCGACGATCAGGCCGGCCAGCTCCTCCGCGCGCTCGGGCTCGCCCGGCACGGCGGCGTCGTAGCAGACGAGCGGGTGCAGGTTCCCGTCGCCCGCGTGGAACACGTTGGCCACGCGCAGCCGGTGCTCGCGCGACAGCGCGTCGATTCGCTCGAGGACCTCGGGCAGCCGGGTCCGAGGGATGACGCCGTCCTGGACGTAGTAGTTGGGCGAGAGCCGGCCCATCGCGGCGAAGGCCGCCTTGCGGGCGCGCCAGATCAGCTCGCGCTCGGCCTCGTCCTCCGCGATCCGCACACCCGCCGCTCCGTTTCTCTCGCAGATCGAGACGACGTCGCCAAACGCGGCGTCGCACTCGGCGCGCGCCCCGTCGAGCTCCACGATCAGCGCCGCCCCGGCATCGTTCGGGTAGCCGGCGTGGACGGCTCCCTCCGCGGCTTCGATCGATAGCCGATCCATGATCTCCAGGGCGCCCGGCACCAGCCCGGCGCCCACGATGTCGGACACGGCCTGGCCGGCCTCGCTCGTGTGGTCGAAGAACGCGACGAGAGTGCGCGTGGCCTCGGGCCGCGGCACCACGCGCAGCGTGATCCGCGTCGCCACGCCGAGCGTGCCCTCCGAGCCGACAAAGGCGCCGACCAGGTCGTAACCCGGCACGTCCAGCTCCTTGCCCCCGACGTCGACCACCTCGCCGTCGGCGAGGACAAGCTGCAGGCCGGTCACGTAGTTCGTCGTGAAGCCGTACTTGAAGCAGTGCGCGCCACCCGAGTTCTCGGCCACGTTGCCCCCGATCGAGCAGACGATCTGCGACGAGGGGTCGGGCGGGAAGAAGTGCGTCGGAGCGACGGCGTGGGAGACCGCCAGGTTCGTCACGCCGGGCTCCACGACCACGCGCTGGTCGAGGAGGTCGACCTCGAGGATCCGCCGCAGTCGCGTGAGCACGATCAGCACACCCTCCTCGACCGGCAGTGCACCGCCAGACAGGCCGGAGCCCGCGCCGCGGGCGACCCACGGGACGCCGGCATCCCGGCAGGCCGTCACGATCCGCCGCACCTCCTCGGCGTCGTCGGGCAGCACCGCGATGCGCGGGACGGCGCGGTACTGCAGCAGGCCGTCGGACTCGTAGGTCCGGAGCGCCTGCGGGTGCGTGACGACTCGATCGTCGCCGCAGATACGCCGTAGCTCTGACGTCAGGTCGGGCATCGCTCGGAGGGTGAACCGTAAACTGCCGCGCGTGCCGATCGCGGAGGCGAACGGGCAGCGCCTCTACTACGAGGTGCACGGCGAGGGTGAGCCGCTCCTTTGCGTCATGGGCCTCGGGACCGACGCGCGCGCGTGGATACCCCAGATACCGCGCTGGTCCGCCGAGCGACGCCTCGTGCTCTTCGACAACCGCGACAGCGGCCGGTCCTCCTACGTCGAGGAGCCGTACGAGATCGCGGACCTGGCTCGTGACACGCTCGCGCTGGCCGACGTGCTCGAGCTCGAGAGCTTCGACCTGGTCGGCATGTCCATGGGCGGCGCCGTCTCCGAGGAGGTGGCGCTCGCGGCGCCCGAGCGGGTCCGGACGCTCACGCTGATCGTCTCCTACGCGGGCGCCGGCGCGTACGGCGAGGCGCGAGCGCGGGTCCTCGGCAAAGCCGTGAAGGGGATGACCAGCGAGGAGCAGACCGACTTCCTCATGCTCCTCACCTTCTCCGAGGGGTTCTTCGGGGACTCAGAGCGCTTCGAGAAGCTTCGGCAGATCCTGCTCGCGGACCCGAATCCGCAACCCCCGGAGGCGCTCGCCCGCCAGCTATCGGCGGCCGGTCGCCACGAGGTCCGCGATCGCATCGGCGATCTCGAGATGCCGGTTCACGTGATCGGCGCGGAGCGCGACATGATGGTGCCGGTATGGAAGTCGCGGGAGATCGCGGAGCTCCTGCCGGCAGCGAAGCTCACGGTCCTCGACGGAGCGCCGCACGCGGTGAACATCGAGCGTGCGGACGAGCTCAGCGAGCTGGTGTTCGCCTTCCTCCGCGAGCACGAGCGCAGCGGCGCGCCGGCAGGTCGCGACTGACGATCCGTCCGCGTTGCCGCGAGAGGGCCGTGGACGTGGCGAGCGCCCCGGCCGGGGCGCTCGCCTGCCTCGCTCCGCCCGCGGCCGGACCCGGTCCGGCCGCTTCGGAGATTCACTCCTCCCGCGGGATGTACACCCGTAAGTGGCGTTCGTTACGAGCGGATCTGCGCCAAGTGGCCTTAGCGGGCTTCGGCGAGCGAGCGCACCACGGCCTCGTAGAACCCTTCGCCGTTGCGGCCCTCCGTGACCTCGACGTTGGCTCGCGCGCCGTCGATGACTGACGGGTCTCGATCGAGGGCGTTCGCCACCAGGAAGAACCGGCAGACGTGCTCGGCGACACCCAGGTCCTCGCGAGAGTCCCCCACCGCGATGCAGTGCTCCGGCGCGTACCCGCGCGAGCGCATGTGCCGCGCGACCGCGGCCGCCTTCGACGCGACCCGCGGGATCAGGTGATACGCGTGCGGCGGGCCCGGCAGGTCCTGGAGCGTCTCCTTTGGCGAGATCACTCCGTTGTCGACCAGGCGCAGGTCGCCGTGGCCGCGGTCGGCGAGGAGGCGGTTCGCCTCGTCGACGTCCACGAGACCGCGCATGAGGTGTGAGAACTCCCTCCCCTCATGCCACGGTGAGTGCGGCTCCAGACGGCCCGCGTAGGTCTCGCGGAGCAGCCGGGGCGCGCCCGAGTCCTCCACGAGCTGGAAGACCGTCTTGCCGGAGCGCGGCTGGAGGTCGCCGGTGAGGAACTCCTCCTCCCCGTCGATCACGAGCCCGCAGCCGACCTCGTAGATGTACGACGTCTGGCCGATGAGCCGCGCGTCCTCCATCACCTGCGCCCTGCGGCGTCCCGACTTCAACACGACCTCCGCGCCGCTCCGGTGGCAGGCCTCGAGCGCCCGCGCAGCGAGCAGCGTGAACGCGCCATCGGCGTCGCGGAAGAGCGAGGCGCCACGGCCGAGGAGCGTCCCGTCGAGGTCGGTGTAGACGCACCGGATCGGCACCGGCGAACTATGGCAAGCGTGGCGCCGGGCGAGGGCGCCCGGCCGGTCGTGCGCGGCTCTTAACATCACCGCCGAGATGGCCGTGACCCGGCAGAGAGCGCCCTGGGAGGGGCTCGTCGACTCGGCGCGCGGCGAGCAGGTGGTGGCAGAGACGCGCTTCGGCGCGCGTCCCGCCCGCGCCGTCGGTCTCCCCACCGACCTGCATCCGGCACTCGCGGACGCGCTCGCGCGATCGGGCGTCGACGCGCTCTACTCGCACCAGGCAGACGCTTGGGAGGCCGCGCACGACGGCCACGTGATCGTCACCACCGGCACCGCGAGCGGCAAGTCGCTGGCCTTCAACCTGCCCGTGCTCGACACGCTCGCCCGCGACACCCGGGCGCGCGCCATCTACCTCTACCCGACCAAGGCCCTGGCGCAGGACCAGGCGCGCAAGCTCTCCGCGCTGCGTGCCCCATTCCTGCGACCTGCCATCTACGACGGGGACACGCCCGGTGGGGAGCGGCGCGCCATCCGGGCACGCAGCAACCTGATCCTCTCGAACCCCGACATGCTCAACGTCGGCGTGCTGCCGCATCACCGGCAGTGGGGCGACGTGCTCGCCAACCTCGCCTGGATCGTCGTGGACGAGGCGCACGTCTACCGCGGCGTCTTCGGATCGCACGTCGCGAACGTGCTGCGCCGCCTTCGGCGCCTGGCGCGCGCCTACGGCACGGCACCACGGTTCGTCCTCGCCAGCGCGACGATCGCCAACCCGGAGGAGCTCGCGGAGCGTCTGATCGGGGAGCGGTGCCGGCTGGTCGACCGGGACGGCGCGCCGGCCAGCGAACGCAAGGTCGTCATGTGGAACCCGCCGCTCGTGAACGAGGCGACGGGGGCGCGCGCCTCGGTGCTGGGCGAGGCGGCGGGCATCCTCGCGCGCCTCGTCGAGGACGGGGTGCGCACGATCTGCTTCATGCGGTCGCGCCGCGGCGTCGAGCTCGTCCACCGCTTCACGCGCCTGCGGCTCGAGGATGCGGGGCACGCGGACCTGGCCGAGCGGATCGCGCCCTACAGGGCGGGTTACACCGCCTCGCAACGCCGCGAGATCGAGCGGCGCCTGGCCGAGGGCGACCTCCTGGCGGTGGTGGCCACGAACGCGCTCGAGCTCGGGATCGACGTGGGCGAGCTCGACGCGGCCGTCTGCGTGACCTTCCCCGGGACCGTCGCAAGCCTTCGCCAGATGTGGGGACGCGCCGGCCGCCGGCGAACCGGCCTGGCGATGTACGTGGCCGGCGACGACGCGCTCGACCAGTTCTTCTGCCGCCACCCCGACAAGTTCCTCGACCGGCCGGTGGAGCGTGCGATCCTCGACCACGAATCGGAGAGCATCCACCTTCCGCACCTGGCTGCAGCGGCGTTCGAGCTCCCGCTGAGCGCGGAGGACCGCGACATCCTCGGTCCGCGCTGGGAGGGGTACGCCGAGCGCCTCGTCCGGCTCGGCGACCTCCGCGAGCGCGGCGGGCGGTACCTGCCGCGCGGCGAGGGCTTCCCTGCGGGGAGGATCGCGCTCCGCTCCGCCTCGATCGACGCCTTCAGCGTCGTGGACGAACGGAGCGGCGAGGTGATCGGGACGGTGGAGGCCGAACGCGCGCACTCGACCGTCCACCCTGGGGCCGTCTACATGCACCTCGGGCAGGCGTACGAGGTTCAGGAGCTCGACCTGCGCGGGCGAAGCGCGCTGGTGCGCCAGTTCTCGGGCGACTGGTACACGCAGCCGAAGAAGGAGACCGAGACCTACGTGGAGGAGGTCCGCGCCCAGCGGATGCTGGGGACGGTGGAGCTCAACTTCGGGATGGTCTCGGTCAGCGAGGAGGTCATCGCCTTCCAGAAGAAGCGGGTGGCGGACCACGAGGTTCTCGACCTCCTCCCGGTCGACCTGCCGGAGCAGCGCTTTGCCACGCAGGCGCTCTGGTACGTGCTCCCGGAGTCGATGTTCCGCCACGAGTTCCCCCTCGAGGCGCTCCAGGGCTCGCTGCACGCGGCCGAGCACTCGCAGATCGCCGTCCTGCCGCTCATCGCGATGTGCGACCGCTGGGACATCGGCGGCCTGTCCACGGCTTTTCACCACCAGACGGGCCGGCCGACGATCTTCATCTACGACGGTCACCCCGGCGGCGTCGGGATCTCGCGCGCCGGATTCGACGCGTTCGAGACGCTCGTCGAGGACGCCGCCCGGCTCATCCTCGAGTGCCCCTGCCGCACGGGATGCCCGTCGTGCGTGCAGTCGCCCAAGTGCGGCAACCTGAACGAGCCGTTGAACAAGGCCGGGGCCATCGAGCTGCTGCGGCGCGTCCAGGAGGCGTAAGCCAGGCTCGCAACTTCTCTTGCAGGCGGTCAAGGACGGCGCGCGTTCGGCCGGTTGGAGAGGCATGGCCTTCCGTCTCGCGCGCCTCGGCGTGCTCGCCGTCTTCGCCATCTCCCTCGCCCTCCCAGCGGCCGCGTCCGCTACGAGCGGCGGCGCCTCCGCGCCGCCCGAGACCGGCGCGGGGTACAACCCGGGCGCACCCTCAGGCGGGGCGGCCGCCGGCGCCGTCGAGCCGCCCGCTCGACCGCCCAAGCCATCCAAGCACTCGTCCGGCGGCGATCACAAGGGCACCCACAGGAAGAAGCACTCCACCAAGTCGAGGCCCCGCTTCCCCATCGCGGGCCCTCACAACTACGGCGGGCCCGCAGCCCGCTTCGGCGCGCCGCGGGGGAACCACACGCACCAGGGGCAGGACGTCCTCGCGGCGGAGGGCACGCCGCTGGTCGCGCCGCTCCGCGGCTACGTCAAGTACGTGTCGGATCAGCCCTGCTGCGCCGGGATCTACATCGTCATGCACGCGTCGGGCACGCCATACGACTTCGTCTTCATGCACCTCCAGCCGGGTTCGGTCCGCGTCGGGCAGGGACAGAGCGTGCAGCCCGGGACCCGCATCGGGAGCGTGGGCCACACGGGAGACGCTACCGGTCCGCACCTCCACTTCGAGGTCTGGGACGGTGCCTGGCAAGCGGGCGGGCACCCCATCGACCCGCTCCCGCTCCTCCTGAGCTGGGACCACTAGACGGCTGACGCCGAGCGCGGCGGCTCGCTACCGCGAGATTGTCAGCTTGAAGCGGGCGGTCAACCCGCTCGTCTCGGAGTCCACGTAGCCGCTGAGGTCCTTGAGCGGAGCGATGAAGGCGCCGGCGATCGCCGCCGCCGAGCCCCCGCGCGCCGTGAGGTAGAGCGTGATGATCTGCTGGGGATTGAGCGTCGTGGCGAGGGCGCCGCCGGCGCCGGTTGCCGTGGTCGCGGCCGCGCTGGCGAACTTGACCGCGG
Source organism: Actinomycetota bacterium (assembly GCA_019246335.1). Taxonomy (GTDB): domain Bacteria; phylum Actinomycetota; class Thermoleophilia; order Solirubrobacterales; family Thermoleophilaceae; genus AC-37. Next base: position 12,155 of record JAFAQQ010000108.1, read on the forward strand.
CGCCGGGATCCTGGCCGACGACCAACTCCTTGCCGGCCACGCCGATGAACGTCGCCTTCCCCGTGCGAGGCTTCAGCTGATAGAGCCCGTCCGGACCGGGGGTCAGCGTCGTGCCTCGGGCGAGGCTGCCGGCCTTGGGAAGGTTCTTCGCGATGGTTGCGAGGGTCGCGTTGAATTTCGCTGGGTCCTTCAGGTCGGCGCGCGCGACCACCGTTCCGGTCTTCGGCGCGATCGACGCCGCGGACCCTGGGCCGAGCGCACCGATCACGTCGCGGTCGATGTCGATTCCGAGCGAGCGGTTAAGCGCCGGCTTGACGAGCGCGCCCTGCGGCGTCGCGGCCACGAGCGCCTGCTCGGCGAAGCCCAGCGTCTGCGCCGGATCTCGCAGGGCCACCGCTACCTCGCCGGGCTGGCGAACGATCTTCGGGGGGGCGGCGCCGGAGGCGATCGGGAGCTGCGCCGGGGTCAGCGAGCCCTGGGTCTTCGCGTGGAAGTCGACCAGGAGCCCGTCGGAGGCGGCGGTCACGGTCGCGCCGAAGGTGCGCAGCGCGCCGACCCATGGGACCTGCTTCGCGGAGGCGGCGCGGCCGCTGCTCAACAGCTGCTGAAGGTTGCCGTAGACGCGAACGATCGCGTTGGTCGGCACGCCGGCCAGGCCCGCCTTGAACGTGTCCTCTCGGAGGCGGTCGCCCTTGCCCCGCTGCTTGAGCGCGGCGTCGAGCAGGGAGCGGTCCTTCGACGACACGAGCGTGTCGCTGTTGATCGCCGTGGTGTCGCCGCTCGGCGACTGGTACAGCGTCGCCCCGTCCTCGCTCCCCACCTTCCGGCTGTCGTGCTTTATGAGCGACTCGGCCTTGCCACCGTCCTTCGTCTTCCAGGCCACGACGGTTGCGCTGCTGGACGTGCCTCCGGCGGAGCCGGCGTTCGGAAACCCGATGACCACGTCGTTTCCGAGCAGGGGCTTCACCTGGGCGAGCGTCGCCCTGTTGCCGCCCGCGCTGACGCCCTGCATGACCCGCTGCTTGAGCAGGTTGTAGAACGGGAAGCGCTTGAGCAGCGTGTCGAGCTGGCGGTACTGGCTGTCCTTGAGGTCCGTCTTGACGGCTATCGCAACGGGGGTGCTCTTGGGCAGGTAGCCGAGGGCGTCGTCGAGCGCCGAGCTGGACGAGCCGCATCCCGAGGCGGCGGCGGCCACGCCTGCGACGACGGCGATCACGGGTAGCGCGCGGCGGATCACGTCGCCGGATTCCTCTCGATCAGCTCGATGCGGTAGCCGTCGGGGTCGCGGACGAAGCAGAGGCGCGAACCGCCCTCGCGGACGCTGTACGGAGGCTTCTCGGGCTCGATGCCCTTGGCGGCGAGGCTCTCGAGGGCCCCATCGAGGTCGTCCACGGTGACGGCGATGTGGTTGTAGCCGGTGCCGAGCTCGTACTCGTCGACCCCGAAGTTGTAGGTGAGCTCGAGCCGCGGGTCGTCCCCCGGCAGGCCCATGAAGACGTTGATGGCCTCCTCGCGAATTGGAAGCCGCCCGCGCTCCTCGAAGCCGAGCGCCTCGTAGAAGTCCACCGACCGGTCGATGTCACCGATGCGGTAGCAGGTGTGGATGAGCTCGCTCACCGCGGCGGAACGCTAGCGACCCGGCGCTTTTGGTGACGACGGGGGGCGGGGGGCGACGGGTCGATGGCGAGGCCTCGGGGCCCGGCCTTGCCGCGGCGTTGGAGGTGGATGACCTGCGGCCGCGACCTGAGGGTCACTTCTTGGGCGCTATAGCGACCACAAATGTCCCCTCAGCTCGTCGGGCCCCGCTGGTGGCACATGACGCTTGCCGGCCGCCCGGATGGCGAGGGCCGGAATCGAACCGGATGCGAGGCCGGAGGCCGAGCGACGTCGCCGGTTCGCTCCGGCCGCCCGGATGGCGAGGGCCGGAATCGAACCGGCGACACCACGATTTTCAGTCGTGTGCTCTACCAACTGAGCTACCTCGCCGCGCGTGCGGATGGTAGATGCCGGCGCACCCTCCCGCCTGCACGTGGATCCGACAGGGCGGCGGCGATTCAGGCGCGCCGCGCGGGGCTGCCATCATGATCCGCCAGGCGATGGAGGCGGATAGCTCGAGCGAGGCCGTAGCCGCGGCCAAGGTGGTCACCCCGACCAGGGTCGACCGTTCGTTCCTGCTCCAGGTCGTCCAGCCGGCGATGACCGGACTGATCGACGGCTCGCTGTCCACCCTCGCCCCGATCTTCAGCGTCGCGCTCGCCACCCACCGTCCGCACTACGCCTTCTTCGCGGGGCTCGCGACCGCGATCGGCGCCGGCGTGAGCATGGCCTTCTCCGAGGGGCTCTCCGACACGGGGGACATCACGGGCCGTGGGAAGCCCCACGTACGCGGATCGATCACTGGCGCGGGGACCTTCTTCGGCGGCATCCTCCACACGCTTCCCTTCCTGATCTCGAGCTATCACGCGGCGATCGCAGCCGCGATCGTTGTCGTCGCCTTCGAGTTGCTGGCGCTCGCCGCCATGCGTTGGCGCTTCTTCGAGACGGGGTTCTTGCGCTCGTTCGCCTCGATCACCGTCGGCGGCGTGATCATCGCGGCGGTCAGCGCCGCGCTCGGCACGGCGGCCGGCGGCTGAGACGCCTGGCCGACTGGCCTGGCGCCCGTGCGAGCCACGTGGCAGCTGGCGGGTGAGCGCGTCGAGCGGCTCGCCTAGCCTAGGCCTATCCCGGTAGCGCCCGCGCACACGCACGCGCCCTGCTGAGAGAGGCCGTCAGACGAGGCGATAGGAATGCAGACGCCGCGCTCGCACGCCCTTGGGCTAATGGTCGCCGCGCTCTCGGTGGCGACGATCACCGCCGTCATCTTCCCCCTCCGCCACGTCGTGCCGGCGGTCTCGACCGGCGTGCTCTACCTGCTCGGCGTCCTGCTCGTGTCGAGCTACTGGGGCCTCCGCCTCGGGGTGGCCACCGCGATCGCGAGCGCAGCCGCGTTCAACTTCTTCCACATCCCGCCGACGGGTCGGTTCACGATCGCCGATCCAGAGAACTGGGTGGCGCTCGGCGTGTACTTCGCGGCCGCCGTCGTCGCAAGCACGCTCGCGGACGCCGCGCGGGTACGCGCTCTCGAGGCCGAGGAGCGTAGTCGCGAGGCCGACCTCGCGGCCGACATGGCGCGCCTGATCCTCGGCCATCGCGAGACGGCCGAGGCGCTCGCGATGGTCGCGGGCAGGATCGCGGAGACGGTCGGGCTCGACTCGGCTGCGATCGAGCTCTCGTGGCGGGACAGCGACGAGAGGCGATCCGCGATCCCGCTCGTGGAGTCCGGCCGCCGCGTCGGCACGCTGCTCGTCCCGCGAGCGGTTACAGAGCACCAGCGCAGTCAGCTCGAGGAGCGCGTCGTGCCGGCTCTCTCGGCTGTGGTCGCCGCCGCGCTTCATCGGACGGAGCTCGAGGACGAGGTCGTCGAGGCAAGGGCGCTGCGCCGCAGCGACGAGCTGAAGACGGCCCTCTTGCGGATGGTGTCGCACGACCTCCGCTCGCCGCTTACGGCGATACGCACGGCGGCGCTCGGCGTGGGCTCGCCGACGCTCGACCAGCGCGGCCGCGAGGAGATCGCCGCGGTGATCGCGGGGGAGTCCGAGCGGCTGTCGCGGCTCGTTGAGAACCTGCTCGACCTGTCGCGGCTCGAGGCAGGCACGGCGGAGCCCACGCGCGACTGGTGCTCGATCGACGAGGTGGTCGGGGCGGCGGCGACCGGCCTCGGCGCGCCCGCGTCGAACCTCGACATCTCGGTGGGTGACGATCTCCCCCTGCTGAGGGTCGACGCCGGGCAGCTCGAGCGCGCGCTGGCGAACGTGCTCGAGAACGCGGTCAGGCATTCGGACGGGGCGCCCGTGTCAGTCCGCGCCCGTGCGACCGGGTCGCGGCTGATCCTTCGTGTCGCCGACCGCGGCCCAGGGATCCCGAAGGCAGAGTTGCAGCGGATCTTCGACCCGTTCTACCGCGTAAGGGACGGGGATGGGGCGGGGGGTGGGTCGGGGCTCGGCCTTGCGATCGCGAAGGGATTCGTCGAAGCCAACGGCGGTCGGCTCCGGGCGGAGTCGCTGCCCGACCAGGGGGCTGTGTTCGTCTTCGACCTTCCGTTGCCCGACGGCGCGCCCACTCCGGCGACCGCGCCCGCGTGATGCCCGGCGAGCGCGTCCTCGTCTGCGACGACGAGCTGCAGATCGTCCGCGCCCTCAAGGTCGTCCTGCGCGACGCCGGCTTCGAGGTCACGGCGACCGCCACGGCCATGGAGGCACTCGACGCCGCGGCCGTCCACCCGCCTCAGGCGGCGATCATCGACCTCATGCTCCCCGACGGCGACGGGGTTGAGGTGTGCAGGCGACTGCGGGAGTGGAGCGACATGCCGATACTCGTGCTCTCCGCGCTCGGTGACGAGGACCAGAAGGTGCGCGCCCTCAACGCGGGCGCCGACGACTACGTCACGAAGCCCTTCGGACCGGCCGAGCTGCTAGCCCGGCTGGGCGCGGCGCTTCGTCGCGCCACGAGTACAACCAACGCTTCCTCTCTCGACGCGGACGGGCTCCAGGTGGACCTCGGTGCGCACACGGTGCGCCGCGATGGCGACGAGGTCCACCTGACCAAGACGGAGTTCGAGCTCTTGCGCGTGCTGGCGGCCAACCGCGGCCGCCTCATGACCCACCGCGCGCTCCTGTCGGAGGTCTGGGGACCGCAGTACGCCGACGACACACAGATCCTGCGCACGCACGTCGCGCGCCTCCGGGCCAAGATCGAGCCGGCGGGCGCCGCGGGGCCTCGATACATCCACACGGATCCGGGCGTCGGCTACCGGTTCGAGGCCTGACCGAGCCGCCCGTCACGAAATCGTTACGCGAAGGCGCCGAACCGTTACACGGGCGTAACGCCGCGCGCCCGACACTCGATTCATGGATGCGGTCGCAATCCTGGTCGCGCTCGCGGCGTTCGCCCTGCTCGTACTGAGCATCAAGGCCCTCGAGCGGATATGAGCGCCGCCGACGCCTTCGGGCTCGGCGTGTCCGCCCTCGTGCTCGTCTACCTGATCTACGCGCTGGTGCGCGGCGAGCGCCTTTAGATGGTCCAGGGCTGGCTCCAGATAGCCGTCTTCTTCGCGGTCGTGGTTGCGCTCGTCCCCCCGCTCGGCGCTTACATGGCGAGGGTCTTTCAGGGCGAGCGGGTGTTCCTCTCGCGGGTGCTCGGGCCAGTCGAGCGGCTCATGTACCGCGTCATCCGCGTCAACACCCGGACCCAGCAGGACTGGAAGGCGTACGCGCGCAGCCTCCTGATCTTCTCGGCCGTGTTCTGGCTGGCCCTCTACCTGATCCTCCGCACCCAGACGCTTCACCCGTGGAACCCGCAGGGCTTCCACTCGGGAACGTGGGACGTGACCTTCAACACGGTCTCCTCGTTCGTCACCAACACCAACTGGCAGTTCTACGCGGGCGAGACGACGATGACGTACTTCTCGCAGATGGCCGGGCTCGCGGTTCAGAACTTCGTGTCCGCGGCCGTCGGGATCGTCGTGGTGATCGCGCTGATCCGCGGGATCGCGGCGCGGAGCGGTCAGAGCCTCGGCAACTTCTGGCAGGACACGGTTCGCGTCCTCCTCTACGTGCTGCTCCCGATCGCGGTCGTCGGCGCAATCGTGCTCGCCTCCCAGGGGGTCATCCAGAACCTGTCGCACTACACGGCGGTGCACACGCTCCTCGGCGGCGCCCAGTCGCTGGCCCAGGGCCCGGTCGCCTCGCAGGAGGCGATCAAGCTGCTCGGCACCAACGGCGGCGGATTCTTCAATGCGAACTCGGCCCACCCGTTCGAGAACCCGACGCAGCTCTCGGACCTCCTGGAGATGCTGCTGATCCTGCTGATCCCGGCGTCGCTCACCTACACGTACGGGCGGATGGTCGGCAGCCGCCGCCAGGGCTGGGCGATCTTCGCCGCGATGGCGATTGTGTTCGTCGTGGCCGTCGGGGTCGCCTACCACGCCGAGCAGCACGGCACGCCCGCGCAGCACGCGGCGGCGGTCACCACCCGCCACTTCGCCGGCTCGACGGGCGGGAACATGGAGGGGAAGGAGCAGCGCTTCGGCATCACGGACACGGCTCTGTTCGCGGCGATCACGACCGTGACGTCGTGCGGAGCCGTCAACGGCGCGCTCGAGTCCTTCACCGGG
>JAFAQQ010000061.1 GCA_019246335.1 Actinomycetota bacterium
GCAGCGTGATCGGCGTATTCGAGGTGCTCGCGTTCCCCCTGGTCGGTCTGGTCGCGATGGTCGTCAGCGGCAAGCGGCGCCAGCGCCTCGGCGACCTCGCCGCGGGCACGATCGTCCGGCGAAACGACAGGCCCTGGCAGCCGGCGCAGATGTCACACCTCGTCTACATCTATCCGATTCTGTGGATCGGGTGCGCGATCTTCTGGGGAGCACAGCTGGACCCGAAGCCGGTCCACCTGAGCTCGGACCCGTACATGCAGCAGGTCGACGAGATCTGCAGGACCTCCCGCCCCCTCCCGGGCGCCACGCCGCAGCAGGTCGAGGGGGAGATATCGCAGATGGTGGCGGACGTGCAGGCGCTTCCGGCGCCGCAGACCGCCACGGCGAAGCACGGACGCAGCGTCGTCCTGAAGTGGTGGCGCCGGTCAGACGACGCCCTGCAGCAGGTCCTGACGGATCTCCGCGGCGGCGCCGAGTCGCAGACGACCCGGGCGGACGCGGAGCGTCTGGTGGTCGTGACCCGGAACGCCAGCCTCGCCGCCCGCAAGCTCGGCCTGCCCGACTGCTGACCCCACCTCCGGCTAGCGCGCCCCGATCACCCGCAGGTTCTGCTCGTGGATGCTGCGCTGGCGTGCGCTGTCGCGGCCCCGCGGGAGGCGAGATCGCGGGTCGCCCCGCTCGAGCTCGTCGAGGTAGGCGAGGTCCTCTTCGAGGATGCGCCGCGCCGTTGGCCGGTCGTGCACCGCGCCGTGCCCCGGGATTACGGCCACCGCGCGCTCGATGGCGGGGTGCAGCCGCTCGAGCGACCTCCGGTACCCGGTCAGCGAGCCGCCCTGCCCGATCAGCGGGATCTCGACGTCCGACAGGTAGTCGCCGCAGACGAGCGCATTCGCAAGCCCGTCGAAGAACGCCGTCCCGTCGCTCGTGTGCCCCTCGCACGGGATCAGCTCGAGCTCGGTATCGCCGACCTCCAGCTTGCCCGGCGCCGGAAGCTCCTGGAACGCTCCGAGCGACAGCGGCGTGGCGCGAAGCACGTAGTGCTCTTCGTCCGCCGAGCGAAGCTCCCGCTGGGCCACGCCCGGACGCGCGCGGAGGCGGTCGGCCGTCGATTGCCCGACTCCGAGCGCCAGCCTCGGGAACGCGAGGCGGCCGAGGAGGTGGTCGAAGTCCGCGTGCGTGGCGAGCAGGCCCACCGGCACGAACCCGGCCTCGGACAGCAGCGCCGGCAGCAGCTCGAGCTCGTCGGGGAAGTACGGCGAGTCGATCAGGACCGCCTCGTCCCCATGCCGGATCGCCACGGCGTTCGTCTGCCACAGCCGGCTCGTCACCGCGAGCGCGTCCGGGTGGATGGCGACGGCGCGCATCGCGGCCTACGGGTGGCGCGCCGACCGCGCCCTATACGACCTTGAGCAACTTCGCCGCGTCGCGCAGGGTCTTGACCTCCTCGGTTGGCTTCTTCTGACCCTGCTCGAGCTTCTCGCCCTTGCGGTTGACCCAGATCACCGGCACCTTCATCTTCACGCACGGCTCGATGTCGGCCGCGTAGCCGCTCGCGACGTGCACCCAGCCCGTCTTGCCGCCGATCCGCCGGGCGCACTCGCGAAAGTGCGCCGGGTCGGGCTTGTAGCTGCGGACCTGCTGCGCCGTCACCACCAGGTCGAAGTCGACGCGGAAGTGCCGCCTCGTGGCCCCGAGCAGCTTGTCGTCGACGTTCGAGAGGATCCCGATCTCATACTTCTTCGCGAATCGCTCGAGCTGAGCGTTCGTCTCGCGGAAGGCCGGCCAGCTCGGGACGCTCGAGGGTAGGAAGCCGGAGCGCGACGGCTCGAGGTCCCAACCGAGCTCGCTCGCCGCGCGGACCGCCGTCCGCCGGAGCACCTCCGCGTAGAGCTCGTAGGAGCCGCGCTCGATCTCGCGCTGGATCTCGACGAAGAGCGGCGCGAGGGCGGCGCGGTCCACCGTGAAACCGTCGCGCTTGGCTTCCTTCTGAAAGGCGTCGTAGGCGCCGAGCTCCCAGTCGATCAGGGTGCCGTAGCAGTCGAATGTGACGAAGCGGACTTCCTTCGGTAGGGGCACGGTCTCCTCGGGGGGTACTGGGGGTTTCGATAGGGTGCCCGCCCGTCCTGGCCCCGCTGCCGGCGAGCGCGCGGCCCGACAGTTTAGGTTTTCATGGACCTCCTCGAATACCAGGGCAAGAAGCTCTTCAGGACGCACGGCGTCTCGGTGCCCGAGGGGAGGCCCGCGGCGAGCGTCGATGAGGCGATCGAGGCCGCCGAGGAGCTCGGATATCCGGTCGTGATCAAGGCCCAGGTCCTGATCGGGGGACGGGGCAAGGCCGGCGGGATCAAGCTCGCGGGCGACCGGGCGGAGGCCGAGGAGCACGCGAACGCGATCCTCGGCATGGACATCCGGGGCCTGACCGTCCACGAGCTGTACGTGGAGCGGGCGTCCGACATCGCGGAGGAGTACTACGCCGCGATTCTCCTCGACCGGACCGCGAAGAAGCCGATGGCGATGCTCTCGCGGATGGGGGGCATGGACGTCGAGGAGATCGCGGCGACCGACCCGAACGCGATCGTCCGGATCCACGTGGACCCCCTGCTCGGGTTCTCGGACTTCCACGCCCGCCGGCTCGCCTTCGAGGCCGGTATCGCGGAGGACATCGTTCGGCCCGTCGGCGCCCTGCTCCGGGAGCTCTACGAGACGTTCGTGGAGGAGGACGCCCTGCTCGTCGAGGTCAACCCGGTGCTGGTGACCGCGGGCCGAGAGGTCGTCGCGCTCGACGCCAAGGTGACGATCGACGACTCGGCCCTGCCGCGCCAGCCCGAGCTCGCCCAGCTCCGCGATGTGTCCGCCGCCGACCCGCTCGAGGCCTACGCCCGCGAGCGGGGGGTGATCTACGTCAAGCTGGACGGGTCGGTCGGCATCCTCGGCAACGGCGCGGGGCTGTCGATGGCGACCGTCGACGTCGTCGTCGTTGCGGGCGGCCGCCCGGCGAACTTCTGCGACCTCGGCGGCGGCGGGTCGGCCGAGGGCGTCGTGGCTGC
>JAFAQQ010000217.1 GCA_019246335.1 Actinomycetota bacterium
AGGCGGCACGTCCGACCGGCCCGGGAAGTATCTCGTTTCCACTCCCTCCGGACGAGCCCGCGCCGCCCGCCCCGCCCGCGCCGGGCGCAACCGGTCCGCCGACGGAGCCCGGCCCGGTGGAGAAGAGCAGCGGTCCGAGCGACGGGCCTCCTCCCGGACCGACCGTCTTGAGGTAACCGGCGGCGAAGCCGGCCGGCGAAGGCGCCGCCGGCGCCGCGACCTTCACGTACCCGGCGGGGGCCGGGGCGGGAGCGGGAGCGGCGGTCGCCGGATGCTGGATGGCGGGGGCGGCTCGAACCAGCAGCGCCGAGCCGTCCGCGCCTCCTGTGACCGAGACGTTGTCCACCCCGCTGCCCCCAACGCCGCGCGGCCACGCGTCGAATGCGACGAGCGCGCTGACCGTGGCGAGCATCGCGAGGGCGGCCGCGAGTAGGACTCCGGACGCTCCGAACGCTCTTAGCGTGACCCTATGGGTGTTCATGAGGCGCGGGGTAGCTGTTCGGCTTATTCCCCGAGATCCCGCGCTTCTATCCCTTTTTTTCAGATTCCCAGTGCGAGACGCGCCGCGGAAGGCGCGAGTAGCCCGGCCGCGGGGCCCGGAAATCGCCGCCAGAACGACGTATCCGGCGGGCCGAAGGCTCCCCGGCGAAGCTTGCCGCGACGGTCACGACCGGCCTGCGCGACGCGGACTGGTCGCTGTAGTGCGGGCGCGCGGTGCCGCCGCCCCGCGGCGCGGGCGCCGGCCCGGATCGCGGGCGCGGGCGCCCAGTCGAGCCGGGGCCGAGGCTCTGCGATGCGGGGCGGCCGCCCGGTTGACCAGCGGCGCTTCCAGGGGCGCGCGAGCGCCCGGACCTGGCCGCCGCCGCGATCGCGGTCGTACCCGGGCCGGCCGGCGAGGTCGCGGTGCGACTGAGACCCATCGGATCGCGGTGGCCGAGCTGCGGGGACACGCCGACGAGGGCCTGGAGCGGGGCCGCGGGCACCGGCTTCGGCCAGCCGCGGTAGCGGAAAGTGTCGGGGCCGAGCACGACGGCGGCGACCAGAGCGGCCACCAGAAGCGCCGCCACGGGAAGGACCCTGAGGACGAGCTTGGCGGAGGACGCAGACATGGCAAGCTCTCTATCGGCACTTTCGGCCGAGTGCTTTAGCCCTGCGCGGGAAGAGTGGACGCTTTGCGCACGTCCGCCCTGGCAAGCCACACGATCCCGACCGCCGTGAGGCCCAGGCTGAACAGCTGGGGCACCGTCAGGCCCGCCACCACCGGGTGGTTGCGGCGGATGATCTCGACCAGCACGCGCTCGAGGCCCGAGAGGACCAGCCAGATTGCGAAGAGGAGCCCGGGCCGGAAGCGGTCTCGCAGCCGCCAGAGCGCAAGCGCAACGAGGCCCATGGTGATCGTCTCGTATATCGGCGTCGGCTGCACGGTGGTGTCAATCGGCTTCGTGCCGTGCGGGTAAGCCATCGCCCAGGGCAGCTTCGAGGCGATCCCGTAGTCGCCATCGCCTGACACCTGGCAGCCGATGCGGCCGACCGCGTATCCGAGCGCCAGGAGCGGCGCCGCGTAGTCGAGCAGCGCCAGCCCGAGGAAATCCCGCCGCCAGGCCCAGACGAGCACGCCGATCGTCCCTCCGATCACGCCCCCGTACCAGACGAGCCCCGACCCCGAGAACAGGCTGCCGAGCAGGTCGCGGTGGGCCGTGCTCCAGTTCTCGATCACGTAGTCGAGCCGGGCGCCCACCAGGCCGCCCACGAGCGCGGCGAAGATCGACTCGTACGCCCAGTCCCTGGGCTTGCCGATCTCGGCGAGCCGCCTTGCCGCGAGCGCACCGCAGGCCAGGAACCCGACCGCGAAGCAGACCCCGAAGCTCTGCACGACGACGGGGCCGACGTGGATCTCCGGGTGCATCCGAGCCGAGGCTACCCGCGAACTAGAATTGCCGCATGGCTCGCCCCCGCACCGTCTTTCCCAGGGACTCCGGCCTCCAGGCCCGGATGCTGTTGACCCTGTTCCTCCTGGGCCTGCTCTACGTGGGCTTCGTGGCGATCCTGTTCGCAGCGGGAGCCGGCGTCGGGATCATGGTCGTGGTCATCGCGGGCCTCTCGCTCGCGCAGCTTTTCCTCTCGGACAAGCTCGCGCTCGCCTCGATGGGGGCGAAGGAGGTCTCGCCGCAGCAGGCTCCCGGCCTCCACGCGATGATCGAGCGCCTCTGCATCCAGGCCGACCTGCCCAAGCCGCGCATCGCGGTGGCCGACATGCCGGTGCCGAACGCGTTCGCCATGGGCCGGTCTCAGAAGAACGCGGTGGTCTGCGCCACCACGGGCATCATGAACGCGCTACAGCCGCACGAGCTCGAGGCGGTGATGGCCCATGAGCTGACACACGTGAAGAACCGCGACGTGATGATCATGACGCTGGCCAGCTTCTTCGCGACGATCGCGTCGATGATCACCCAGTTCGGGTTCTTCTTCGGCGGCTGGGGAGGCGACGACGACGACGGCGCGCCGGCCTTCATCGTGGTGCTGCTGGTCTCGTTCCTCGTCTACGTGATCTCGTTCTTCCTCATGCTCGCGCTCTCGCGCTACCGCGAGTACGCGGCGGACCGCGGGTCCGCGATGATCACCGGCCGGCCGAGCGCGCTCGCGTCCGCGCTGGTGCGAATCTCCGGTGAGATGCAACGGGTACCCGACCAGGATCTCCGAGCTGTCGGCAAGATGAACGCGTTCTTCATCGTCCCGACGAGCGTCAAGGAGTCGGTGGCGACCCTGTTCATGGACCACCCGCCGCTCGAGAAGCGCCTGGCCGCGCTGCAGAGGCTCGAGGCTCAGCTCCAGGCGCCCGCCGCCGCAGTCGCGTAGCCGCGTGGGCTTCCTCGACGCGCTCCTGGGCGGTCGAAAGAACCTCAAGGCGCCGGCGCCCGACCGCCTGTTCGCGATGAGCACGGCGTACGTGACGATCGAGGCGCAACTCGGCCTTAAGCGGCGCCCCGTCGCCGGCATTGTCTTCCAGCCGCTCGCGACGGCGGACTTCAGGCAGATCCTCGCGGACACGGAGGAGCTCCTGCGCGGGGCGGCGTCGGACACCGACACGAAGGTCGAGTCGGCGGACGACGAGTTCGGCTACCGCTGGATCATCCTCCGCGACGAGGAGTTCGAGGACCTCGTGGTGTCCGTCAATGTCGTCTCCACGCAGCTCGAGGGTGGCGGATACGGCGACCGGATCCTCTGCGCCGTGTTCGCGTTCGAGGACGAAGGGAGGCCGGTCTACTTCATATACAACTACAAGCGCGGCGCCTGGTATCCGTTCGTGCCCGCGCCCGGCGACAAGCAGCGCAACAACGAGCGCGAGTTCCAGATCAAGGCCGCGATCGGCGGAGAGCTCCCCTTCGAGCAGCAGTTCGAGCGCTGGTTCCCCCTGTGGGAGATCCCGCTGTAGGCGGCGGACCCTTAGCCCTGGTTCCCGCCGCGGTAATCCGCTGTATGCCGTTCGATACCGGCTCGCGCGGCGGCCGGCCGCCGTGATATAACTCTCCGTCAGTTAGCTGGTCGTTGGTGAATCGACCGTGCCATAGCACGGTGAATCAACCAACGAACGCCGGCGGAGTGACCGCACGGGGGTCTGGTCGTTGCTTGGGCGAGGTCCAGCGAGGTTTACGAGCGTGGTGGCGGTCGCCGCCGCCACGGCCTTTGCGGCGGCCCCCAGCGCGAGTGGCGCGGGACTGCACCTCGTCAGCTCCAAGCGTCTCGACTCGCGCCTCACCGAGCTCACCTTCCAGACGCCCGCCCTCAGTGGAGACACAGGCGTCAGGATCCTCACGCCGACGGGCTACAAGCCGCACGGGAAGAGGCGCTACCCCGTCCTGTACCTGCTGCACGGGTCGATCGACGACTACCGGTCCTGGACCGACAAGGGCGACGCCGAGCACCTCACGGCCGGGCTCCCGCTGATCGTCGTTATGCCAAACGCCGGCAATGGCGGGTTCTACAGCGACTGGTACAACAACGGCGCGGGCGGCCCACCGGAATGGGAGACCTACCACGTCCGGCAGCTCATCCCGTGGGTCGACCACCACTACCGGACGATCGCCGCGCGCCGGGGACGAGCAACCGCAGGCCTCTCGATGGGTGGATTCGGCGCGTTCACGTACCCGGCCCGCCATCCGGACATGTTCGTCGCGGCGGCGAGCTTCTCGGGCGCGGTGAACACCAACGAGTACGAGCCGGTGGGCGAGCCCGACGAGTCGAGCTTCGACGCCGGCCAGCCCTATGCCACCTGGGGCCCACGCCAGACCGAGGAGGTGCGCTGGCGCGCCCACAACCCGTGGGACCTCGCCGAGGACCTCCGCGGCATGAGCCTCACGCTGCGCACGGGGAACGGAATGCCGGGTGGCCCGTACGGTGGCGGCGACCCCGTCGAGGCGTATGTCCACCAGGCGAGCCTGGACGTCCACGAGCGGCTCACCCAGCTCGGCATCAAGCACGTCTGGCAGGACTACGGGCCGGGCGGCCACGACTGGCCGTATTGGCAGCGTGACCTGAAGCTGACGCTGCCGACGCTGATGGCCGCTTTCAGGAAACCGCCGCGCGCCCCGTCGCCGTTCACGTTCACTGCAGTCGAGCCGGCGTACAGCGTCTACGGCTGGCACGTCTCGATCGACCGCCCCGCGCTCGAGTTCAGCCGGCTCGAGCACGCCCGGCGCTCGGGGTTCGTCCTGGCGGGCAGCGGGACCGGCACGGTCGTCACAGCGCGGCTCTTCGAGCCGCGCTCTCGCCATTCCGTGAAGGTCGGGAAGAAGACCGTCACGTTGAAGGCCGACGGCAGGGGCCGGCTGCACATCGTCGTGCCGCTCGGTCCGGGCAACCAGTTCCAGGAGTACACGGCCGCCGCCGAGGCCGTCGGCACGAAGGTCTTCCGGACGACCGTGCGGATCGGCTCGGAGTGAACCGCCTCGCCGAGTCCCGGACGGTCCCCGCGCGCCGCCGGATGCCGCGCGGTGAGCGGGAGGAGCGGATGCTCGATGCGGGCGAGCGGCTCTTCGGGGAACGGGGGTTCCGAGCGGCGTCGATGGACGACATCGCCGGGGCCAGCGGCATCACGAAGGCGCTGCTCTACCAGTACTTCGGATCGAAGGAGGGCCTGTACGAAGCGTGCGTCGAGCGCGCCCGCGCACGGCTGTTCAGGCAACTCGAAACGGAGGCATCGGCGGCGCGGCCCGGTCGGGCCCGCATCCGCGCCGTGGTCACCGCGTACTTCGCCTATCTCGATAGGGAGCGCGCCTCTTGGTGGCTCCTGTACGGCGACGCCTCGATGAGCGCCGTGAACGAGATGCGCCGGCAGAACGCGGAGGTGGTCTCGAGGCTGGTGGCGGACGACCTGAAGACCGCCGGGGGCACCGCCAGCCGCGACCAGATCGAGCTGATCGGGAATCTGATCGTCGGCTCGGGCGAGCAGGTGGCGCGCTGGTGGCTCGAGCACCCGGAGCTGCCCCGGCGCCGGGCGATCGACCTCTTCACCGCGGCGACCGAGGCCGCGATCGCTGGAGTGCTCCGTGCGTAGGGCCGGGGAAGGCGACTGCCGCAGTGCACGTCGCCGCACGCCCCACCCCGTCGCCGGCATGCTGGCGGCCGCCCTCGTTCTCGTCGTCGCGGCGCCGGCCGTGGCGGCGCCGCCTCCGCTCTCGCGGGCCCGCTCGCCGTCGGTCGATCGCTCGGCCTACGGAAGCGGAAACTTCGGTAGCTGGGGCCTCGACCGGTTCGGCCTCCCGTTCTTCCGCTACCGCGTGAACGAGGCCACTGACCCCAAGGCGAAGCAGCCCGAGCTGGCGGGCGGGACGCAGGCCCAGCACCAGGTCGGAAACGATCACCTCATGGCCGCCGCGTTCAACGACGGCTACCTCCAGCTCTGGAGCCAGGATCGCCTGTCGCAGTGGACCAATCTCTGGCAGCCGGCGAACCGGCACTACTCGGGCGGCTACGGCTACCTGCGGGTCGGCAAGAAGATCGTCAGCTCCCTCTACCTCGACCGGCCGCGTGGCGTCCTCTTCCAGCGCGACTTCGGCGTCGGTTACTACCGCAAGCACCTGCGGGCGCGCGGCATCGACCTGACTCAGGTCGGCTACTCCCCGTACGGCGACGACCCCGTCCTCCTCGACGACGTGACGCTGCGCAACACGACGCACAAGACCAAGCGGGTGTCCTGGTTCGAGTACTGGGACGTGAACCCGTACAACCAGTCGATCCAGAGCCCCGGGAACCGGGGCGTGGGCGCCGCCAGCTGGAACCGGAAGACGAGGACGCTGCGCATCGACCAGACCGCGGGCAGCGACGACGCCAACCCGCTGTCGATCTTCTCGGCCGCGCTTCACGGGCCGGTCAAGGGCTTCGAGACCTCACTCGACAAGTTCTTCGGCGCAGGTACGCGAGCGCGCCCAGCCGAGGTGGCTCGCAACCGGCTCAGCGGCGGGCTCGCCGGAGCGTCGGCGACCGACAACCAGAGCCACGCGCTGTTTGCGTTCCGCGCGCCGGTGAAGCTGAGGCCGGGCCGGTCGGTAACCCTTCGCTACATCTACGGGTTCGCTCACCACGAGCGAATCGCGAAGCTCGTGTCGAAGTACCGCCGCGTGCGCCGCCCCCTCGCTCGCAGCGAGCGCGCGTGGTACAGCTGGCTGCCCAAGGCGGACTTCGGTCGCGGCCGGGCGTGGGTGGCGCGCGAGCTCGTCTGGGACGCCTACCTGCTGCGCTCCGCGTCGATGTACGAGGAGCTCTGCGGGCACCACACGATCACCCAGGGCGGCTACTACCAGTACGGATTCGGCTACAACCTCGGCTTCCGCAGCTGGCCCCACTACGCGCTGCCGATGGTCTACACGGACCCCTCGCTCGCACGCGAGATCCTCCGCTACTCGATCGGATTCCAGCCCGCCCCGCAGCCGAGCGCCGCGCAGTTCCCTTACGGGAGCGGGCCGATGTGCGAGCGAGTCGACCTGGGCACGTCGAACGACCTCGACTTCTGGCTGCTGCTCGCCGCCGGGGAGTACGGACTGGGGACGCGCGACACGAAGTTCTTCGACGAGAAGATCCCGTACAAGGAGGCCGGCGGGTCGGCGAGCGCCTGGGATCACATCAAGGTCGCCTACCGGCACCAGGAGTCGCTGCTCGGCCCGCACGGCGGCTACCTCACCGGGCCGTTCGGCAGCACCGGGGACTGGTCCGATTTCTCGACCGAGTTCCTCCAGATGACCGAATCGATGCTCGTCACCGCTCAGCTCGCCTACGCCTATCCGAAGCTGGCCGAGGTGGCCGACCTCCGCGGCGACCACGCGTTTGCGAGCGAGCTGCGCGCCAGCGGCGCACGGAACCTGGCGACCTTGCGCCGCGAGTGGACCGGTCGCGGGTGGTACTCGCGCGCGTACTCAGGATTGCGGCAGGTCGGACAGGGGGTGATCTTTGGAGAGCCGCAGCCGTGGGCGATCCTCGCCGGGGCGCCGCAGGGCGGTCAGGCGAGCACGCTCGTCGGCAACATCCGCCGCTTCCTCGACGGCGTGGGGGCGCCGAAGCAGATCCACGGTCCGGCCGTCATCGGCACGGCGATCACCCCTGCGCGGAATGACCCAGACATCACCGAGCGCGGGCCGACCCCGGGCGACGCTCTGTTCCCGCTGCCCGACTTCTTCGGCGTGGAGAACTCGCGATCGACGATGGACAACGCTTCGGAGTGGGTCGGCGGAACGTGGTTCGACGTAAACGGATGGCTTACGTGGGCGCTTTCGACACTCGACGGCAGGGTGCCGAACGCCCGCGGGCTCGCCTGGAGCGAGTACACCCGCAACACCCTGGCGAACCACGCGCGCCACTTCCCCAACCACTGGGACGGCACGATCTCCGTCGACGACGCGTGCGAGGCCTTCTACTCGCAGGCGCGCGACTTCTGCGGCGTCTCGCTCAGCACCGCGTACGCGGGGCAGATCACCGAGCAGCCCACGTGGATGGTCATGGACGCCATCCGCCTCGCGGGTGTGACCGCGACGCAGGCCGGGTACCGGATCGCGCCGCGATACCCGTTCACCCGTTTCTCCCTGCGGTTCCCGCAGGTCGGGGTCGCGGCGGAGAGGGGCAGGCTTCGGGGCTACTTCCGGCCGCAGCGCGGCGGCTCGGTTCAGCTGACCGTAGAGCTGCCGGCGGGAACTCACACGAGCGTCATCGCCTGGTCCGGCGGTCGCAAGGTCGCGCGCTCGGTGGACGGCCGCACGGTGGTGTTCCGGATCGCGACCCGCAGCCGCCGCCTCACCGACTGGGCGGTGACGTGGCGATGAGACGGGCCGTCCTCTCGCTCGCGGCCACCGCGGCAGCCGTGCTGGCCACGATGCCGGCCGCCGTAGCAGCGCCGCCGAGGCTTTCGGCGGAGGGCTTCCGGGTGCCGATCCGCTCGACATACGGCGGCGGGGTGTTCGGGGCCTGGGGCGTCGACCGCTGGGGCCTGCCCGCCTACAACTACCGGATCGACGAGCTCACCGCGCCCCAGGCCGTGCAGCCCGAGCTCGGCGGCAGACGCGACGCCTGGCACCAGGTGGGCAACGACCACGTAGTGGCGGATGCCTTCAACCACGGCTGGACCCAGCTTTGGAGCCAGGATCGCCGCTGGGAGTGGACGAACCTCTACGCGCCGTCGAGCGACCACTTCACGGGCGGCTACGGCTACCTCCGCGCCGGGAAGCGGACGATCAGCACGCTGTATGACGACCGTTCGCGCGGCGCGGTTACGCAACGCGTGTTCGGCGTCGGCTACTACGCGAAACGGATGCGGACGAGCGGCTTCGACGTACGGGATGTCGTCTACGCGCCGTTTGGCGACGACCCGCTGCTGCTCCACGACGTGACGATCAGGAACAGGACGCGCAAGACGCGCAAGGTCTCCTGGTTCGAGTACTGGGACGTGAACCCCTACCAGCAGTCGATCAAGGCGAACCTGGGCTTCACCGCCCCCTCCTACGACCGGGCGCGCCGCACGCTCTCGGTCACGCAGCTTCCCGATAGCGAGGACCAGGACCCGCTCTCGATCTTTGCCACCGCGCTGAAGGGTCCGGTGAACGGCTTCGAGACCAGCACGCAGAGCTTCTTCGGCAACGGTGGACGTGCCGCGCCCGCCGCGGTGGCACATGACAGGCTGAGCGGAACCCTCGCGCCGGCGAACCCCGAGGGCGCCACCGGCCAGGCGCTGTTCGCCTTCCGCGCGCACGTCAAGATCAAGCCGCACCGGTCCGTGACCCTCAGGTACGCGTACGGCGCGGCCCACGGCAACGGGATCCCGTCGCTCGTGCGCAAGTACCGGCGCGCAACCAACCCGCTCAAGCGCAGCGAGCACGCGTGGGCGGCGTGGGTCCCGCAAGTCAGGTTCGGCGCGCCGGGGACGAGGTGGCTCTCGCGGGAGCTCCAGTGGGACGCCTACACGCTGCGCTCGGGCGCCACCTACGAGGACTGCCAGGGCCGCCACATCATCTCCCAGGGGGGCTACTACCAGTACGACACCGGGTTCCAGGGAGCGTTCCGCGACCCGCTACAGCACATCCTCCCGATCATCTACAGCGACCCGGCGCTGGCACGGGACGTGCTGATCTACTCGGCCCAGGAGCAGCCCCCCGGGGCCGGGCAGATCCCATATGCGATGGTCGAGGAGTGCAAGCGGCTCGACCTTGGCACCTCGGATGACCTCGACTCGT
>JAFAQQ010000166.1 GCA_019246335.1 Actinomycetota bacterium
ACCCGATGCCGCCCTCGAACCCGAGCACGTGCGCGAGCATCTCGGCGAGCTCCTGCGACGCGGCGGTCACGATGTACACGCGGCGACCGGCGTCCTGGTGGGAGTAGGCCTCGGCCAGCATCTGCGGGTAGACCCGCGGGAGGACGCCGGCGAGGACCTCGGGCGAGAGCCGTGCGAGGTCCACCACGCGCTGCCCCGCGATCGAATCGAGCACGCGCCGCTTCAGCTCCTCGGTCCCCTCGTCGGTCGAGCCCCGCATCCTGAAGCGGAGGTTCGCCCACAGGTCGCGGGCGAGTCGACGCCTGCTCATCATTCCGGCCCGGTAGGCGGCGCGACCGAAGTGGATCGCGCTCGACCCCTCGATCAGGGTCTTGTCCAGGTCGAAGAAGGCGGCGCCGCGGGCCATGGCTCAAGCGTATTCGCGCGACGCGCGCCGACCCGCGACTCGGCACGGCGTCACCGACTCCCGGAAATGAGGTATCGGGCGCCCTCCGGACCGGACCGATGTCCTCCTTGCAAGGGGTCGAAGGAACGGCCCCGGCCACGGAAGGCTTAAGCGAACCGCAGCATCGGGTCTAGCCCCCGTCGCGCCCGTGATCGGCTCCGAGAGGAGCGTGGTCACGAGCGTGGCGGGGATTTTCTGTTCTCGCTCTCCGCGCGCCTGGGCCGACGCGGGACGCGGGCTTGGGGTCAGCCCCCGTTGACCTCGACGATCATCGCGTCGCCCTGCCCGCCGCCCGAGCAGATGGCGGCCACGCCAAGCCCGCCGCCGCGGCGGCGCAGCTCATGGACCAGGGTGGTGAGGATCCGAGCTCCGCTGGCCCCGATCGGATGGCCGAGCGCGATGGCGCCGCCGTTCACGTTGACCTTGGCCTCATCGATTCCGAGCATGCGCATCGAGTTGAGCGCGACGGATGCGAAGGCCTCGTTGATCTCGAAGAGGTCGATGTCGTCGACGGACAGGCCTGCCTTCTCGAGCGCGGCCTTGGTCGCGTTGGCCGGCGTCCGCGCGAGGTAGGGGAAGTCGTCGGCGACCGCGGCCTGCGCGACGATCGTCGCCAGGGCCTTCCGTCCCTCGCGCTTGGCCCACTCGTCCGACGCGAGCACGAGCGCGCCCGCCCCGTCGTTCACGCCGGGCGCGTTGCCGGCCGTGTGCGTGCCGTCCTTCACGAAGATCGGGGGAAGCTTCGCGAGCGTCTCGAGCGAGGTCTCCCGCCGCGGCGCCTCGTCGATCTCGACGGTGGTCTCCGCCTTCTTCGACGTGATCGTCACCGGCGCGATCTCCTCGGGCAGCCGACCCTCGTCGGTGGCCTTCACGGCGAGCTCGTGGCTGCGCAGGGCGAAGCGGTCCATGTCAGCGCGGGTGAGCTCGAGCTCGGCCGCAACCTCGGTCGCCTCCTGCGCCATGTGCTTCCCGCTGAAGGGGTTGGTGAGGCCGTCGTTGATCATCGCGTCGAGCGCCTTGGCGTCGCCCATCCGGTAGCCGAACCGCGCGTCCTTCAGCAGGTAGGGGGCCTGCGACATCGACTCCATCCCGCCCGCGACGGCCACCTCGAGATCCCCGGCGCGCACGGACTGGTCGATGAGCCCCACCGAGCGGATTCCGGACGCGCACACCTTGTTGACCGTCTCCGAGGACACCTCCTTGGGGATGCCCGCCTTGATCTGGGCCTGGCGCGACGGGACCTGCCCCTGCCCCGCCTGGAGGACCTGTCCGTAAGAGACGTGCTGGACCTGCTCAGGGGCCACCTCGGCCCGCTCGAGCGCCGCGGAGATCGCGGTGCCGCCGAGGTCGGTCGCATCGAGCGACGAGAGGGCTCCACCGAGCTTGCCGAACGGCGTGCGGGCGGCACCGAGGATCACGGTCTTGGGCATGTCTGCGGCGATCTCCTTGTTCGACGCTTATCGATTCAGAAGGGGAACAATAGCGGCGGCCCACCCTCGCGATCCCCCGCGTAGACTGCCCCGGCCATGGGAGGCGTAGCGGTAAAGGCGCGCGCGGGTAACCCGCGCGACACCGAGGCCGACACTCGGGTTATCCCGCTTTTCGAAGAGGAGGCCCTCGACGAGGACGAGCTCCAGGAGCTCGTGGACTCGGGCGAGGCGAAGTCGTCGCTTCGCAAGCTGTCCGTGACCCACGAGCGAGTCGATGGCCGGCTGCGCCGGGTCGTCCTCGTGGGGGCGGGGAAGCGTTCCGAGCTTGACCCTGAGCGGGTGCGGATCGCCGCGGCCGTGGCCGCCGGCCGCGCGCGCGAGCTGGGAGCGCGGTCGCTCTCGTGGGCGGCGCCTGAGGGCGGGCAGATCGCCGGCGCCGTCGTGGAGGGCACGCTGCTGGCGCTCTACCGGTTCGACCGGTACAAGTCGTCGAGCGACGACGCCGACGGCGAGCGTGCGGACGTGGAGTCCCTCGAGGTCGTGACGAGCGAGGGCGGCGGCGACGCGACCGGCGACGTGGAGCGCGCGCGCGTGCGGGCGGAGGCGCAGAACGCCGCGCGCGACCTGCAGAACACGCCTTCTAACGACGCCACTCCGACCTACCTCGCCGAGCGCGCACGCGAGCTCGCCGACGCGCACGACCGGCTGTCGTTCGAGGAGTGGGACCGGAGCCAGATCGAGGACGCGGGGATGAACGCGTTCGCGGCGGTGGCCCGCGGGTCGTACGAGGAACCGCGACTGATCGTGCTCCGCTACGACGGCGCCGACGCGGGCC
Source organism: Actinomycetota bacterium (assembly GCA_019246335.1). GTDB lineage: Bacteria > Actinomycetota > Thermoleophilia > Solirubrobacterales > Thermoleophilaceae > AC-37. The sequence continues at coordinate 2,711 of JAFAQQ010000166.1, forward strand.
CGCTCCTCGGCTACGTGGGCAAGGCGGTGACCTTCGACACCGGCGGGATCTCGATCAAGCCCAGCGGCAAGATGCACGAGATGAAGTTCGACATGTCGGGCGGCGCCGCGGTGATCGAGGCCATCGGCGCGATCGCCACGCTCGGGATCCCGGCGCGGATCCTCGGCGTCGTGCCCGCGACCGAGAACATGCCCAGCGGCCGCTCGGTGAAGCCGGGCGACATCATCCGGGCGCTCGGGGGCAAGACGATCGAGGTGAACAACACCGACGCGGAGGGCCGCCTCATCCTCGCCGACGCGATCTCCTATGCCGTGGAGCAGGGAGTGGAGCGGATCGTGGACCTTGCGACGCTGACCGGGGCGATCATCACGTCGCTCGGGTCGACGTACGTGGGCCTCTTCTCGAACGACGACGGGTGGTACGACCAGGTCCACGCGGCGGGTGACGCGACGGGCGAGATCGGCTGGCGGCTGCCCCTCCACCCCGAGATCTACGAGCTGACCAAGGGCGAGTACGCCGATCTAACGAACGCGGCCGACGCGCGCAAGGCCATGTCCAGCTACGCCGCCGAGTTCCTCCGGCAGTTCGTGGACGACCGGCCCTGGGTCCACATGGACATCGCCGGGGTCGCCTGGGGCCTCAACCGGCCGTACGTGGGCAGCGGGGCGTCGGGCTTCGGGGTGAGGACGCTGGTGGAGCTCGCCGAGCGGGCGGGGCGGGCCGCGTAACGTGGCGGATGTGGCTCGGGGCCCCGTGCGGAGTCGCGCGCACCAGAATCCGGGATCGATCCTCTAACGATGTCCGGCTCGCTCGACGGACGCCGGATCGCCATCACCGGCGCCTCGTCCGGGATCGGCGAGGCGACCGCGCTCGCGATGGCGAGCGAGGGAGCCTCGGTGGCGCTTGGGGCCCGCCGCGGCGACCGCCTCGAGGAGCTTCGCGAACGGATCGAGAGCGACGGCGGGCGCGCGGTGGCGCTGCGCGCCGACGTGGCGAACGAGGCGAGCGCGCACGAGTTCGTCACCGGCGCCGCCGAGGCCCTAGGGGGGCTGGACGGGCTCGTGAACAATGCCGGCGTGATGCTTCTCGGGCCGATCGAGGGCGCCGACACCGAGCACTGGCGCCGGATGGTCGAGGTCAACGTCCTCGGTCTCCTCTATTCGACGCAGGCGGCGTTGCCGCTCCTGCGGGAAGGGGGCGGCGGCGACGTCGTGAACGTCTCCTCGGTCGCGGGCCGCGTGGCGAACGCGGGTAGCGCCGTCTACAACGCCACCAAGTGGGGCGTCGTGGCGCTTTCGGAGGCGCTTCGCAAGGAGCTGACTGGCTCCGGCATCCGGATCACGTGCGTGGAGCCGGGATTCGTCGAGACCGAGCTGCAGGGCCACAACGAGCACCCGATGGTCCGCGAGGCGATCGAGCGGATGCGCAACGAGATCGGCCAGGTGCTCACCGCCGGAGACATCGCGGAGGCGATCGTCTACGCGGTTTCCCAGCCGCCGCGCGTGTCGATCAACGAGCTCCTGGTCCGTCCGACGGGCCAGGCGCGGTAGCGCCCGGGCGCCGCACCGCGCATCAGCCTGACGTGGTGGGGCGCGTGGCCGGCCGGTCTCGGGCGGCAGCCGCCGTAGCCGGTGCGGCGCGCTCCAGCGCCTGCCAGCCCATGTCCCGCTCGTGCTCCTCCCGCTCCGCTTCGGTCCCGCCGCGGATGCCGAAAAGGCGCTTCGCTCGCAGGAGATAGACCACGATCGCGAGGTTGATCACCAGCGCGACGATCTTGAGGGGTGTGGGCCTGTGGGAGAGCTCGTACACCTCCAACGGAAGGAAGACCGCCGTGGCGATGAACGTCAGGTACTCCGCCCACCGCCGCTGGAACCACAAACCGACCGCCTCCACGCCCTCGAGTACCGCATAGGCCGCGATTCCCACGCCGACGAGCGTCAGGGTCGTCGACTTGAGCGTGAAGAGCTTGTCGAGCTCGCGCACCGCTCCAGTCTGGCTCGTCTGGACCGGCCCCCCGCCGACGCCCCCCTGGAGGTCGGCGACGACACGGAAGAAGGTGCGCTTGAGCTCGTGTTGGTGGGAGGCGAACAGGAGGACCGCGGCAGCGAGCGTGCCGAGCAGCAGGAAGTGAAACGCGCGATCCAGAGCGATCAGCCGCAGGACGACCTTGTCGCGAAGCGGGCGGCCGCGTAGCGGCAACTCGATCTCGTCTCGCGCCGGGAGGCGATCGCGGTCGGGCTGCGCGGGCGGGGCCAGGGGGAGCCAGCTGTCGCAACGCAGGCACCGGTGCCATCGCACGCCGTCGCGCTCGAAGGCCAGAAGCCGGTCCCCCGCGGAGAGCTCGCGCGCGTCTGTCCCGACCAGCTCGTGCCCGCGGGCACCGCAGACGAGCAGCTCCCAGTGCAGCCGCGGGCGGAACCGGCTCGGCTTGACGGTCCCCGGGGGAGCGAACGATTGGTGGATCGACAGTGCTATAGCACGGTCAAATCACCAATGAATGGTGAAAACGAGACAGGATCACCATCAATGGTGAAAACCGGAGGGGTCCTCAACCCGTGGAGTCGCTGAGCGGATCGCCGTAGACCTTCTTGTCCCACGGCGGCGTGGGCCCGTCGTGCTGGAGCGGGTGGTACGAGCGCGGGTCGATGGCCTCGAGCGGGACGAGCCGCAGATCGTCGGAGCTCGTGGTCCGCTCGTGGGCGTCGACGCCCTCGACCGCCGGGCGGTCCCGCACCGGCCCCGTGAACCGGTGCGGCCCATGCAGGAACCCGTAGGTCCGCCGGGTCTCGACCGTCGGGACGTGCCCCGCGTGACTGCCGCGCGAGACCCGCGTCCACCCGGTCCACGGGCCCCACTCGTTCTGGCAGCGGGGCTGCTTGCACCATTGGTACCCCTCGTGCGAGGTCGCTCGTGAGAAGGACCGCCCCGCGGCGTCGACACGAACCTGAAACCCCTCCCAGTCGTCCGCGTGGTAGCCCGGATACGTCGAGCGGCCGACGACGTCGAGGAGACCCCAAAGCGCAGCCGCGCCACCCCACGTGGTCGTGGAGTCGGGGTAGTAGAACCAGTACTGGATGAAGGTCTCGCCGCCGCGGTGGACCACGTGGGTAAAGGCGGTCGCCGGTGTGCCGCCGCGGGTGCCCGCGTGCACGTCGAGGTTCGAGCTGTCCGCAGCATCGGAGCAGGCGTGCGACCGGCAGATCCGCCAATCGACGGGCAGCGTGTAGGTGCCCGACTCGTACGCGATGCTCGGCGCGTACCGCCGCACGAGCGCCGCGTCGCGCAGGCCGTAGACCTGCGCGAGAGCGCGGTCGCCGTCGGCCTCCGCGCAGCCGCCGCGGACGGCGCAGACGAGGGCATGGACCACGCTCCCTCCGAGCGAGCGGCCGTCGACCAGGGGCACGAGCGCGAGCGCGGCGCCAAGCGCCGTCGCGACGCAGATGACCAGGGCGATCCACTCGACGCTGGCCTGTCCACGCTCGCAGCTCAATACGAATCGAACGTACGCTCCGCGGGCGCAAAGGTGGGCGACGAACGTGACGATTCCGCACCAGTTCGGCGCCCCCTCTGCCAAAGCGCGCTGAGCGGCCGCCGGCGCTCGCGCCGGTCGTTCGGGGCACCGATCCGGGTAGTTGATTCCAAGTCCGCGTGGCCCGATCTAGGCTTGCGGCTTGGTCCGGGCAACGTGAGCATCCGGCGGCGCGTCCTTCTCGACTGGGCCGCCGTCGTCGCGGCGACGATCGCCCTCGGATGGCTCGCCGACAGGGCGGGCGTCCCCGCCGGGTACCTGTTCGCGGCGATGCTCGTCGGGCTCGGCTGGGCGCTGTCGGCGCCTGCGCGGCTGAGGCTGCCGTCGAACGCCTTCCGCGTCGGGCAGGCGGTGACCGGCGTCGCGATCGGAACCTTTCTTCGCTCGTCGACGCTCTCCGACGTCGGCGCCCACTGGCTGCCCGTGGCGCTCGTCAGTGTCGCGACGCTCGCCGCCACCATCGTCGCCGGCGTGGTGCTCGCGCGAATTGGCGACGTCGACCGCGCGACGGCGTCGATGGGAATGGTCGCCGGCGGCGCGTCGGGAATCGTCGCCATGGCCGATGAGCTCGGCGCCGACGACCGCCTCGTCGCGTTCATGCAGTACCTGCGCGTGCTAGCCGTCACGCTGCTGACGCCGCTGCTCGTGCCACTGCTGTTCCCGGGCGCCGTGCACGGCGGCGCCGGCAGCAGCGCCGGCGGCGGGCCGCTCCTGGGCACCGCCTCGGGCTGGGCGCTGACGATCGGCGCCTCCGTCGCGGGCGTCCTGGCCGCGCGTCCGCTCCGCCTGCCAGCGGCGTCGCTGCTCGGACCCCTCCTGCTCACCGCGGCCCTGACCCTCACCGGCGCGACGAGCGACGTGCAGGTGCCGCCGCTCGCTCGCGAGGCGGCGTTCGCGCTCATCGGCCTGCAGATCGGCCTCGGATTCGAGCGCAACACGATCCGGCGGATGGGCCGGCTGCTGGCGCCGGTGGTCCTGTCGGTCGCGGCGCTGCTCGCCGCCTGCTTCGGGTTCGCGTGGGTGCTCGAGCTGACCGCGCACGTATCGCTCCTCGACGCCTACCTCGCGACGACGCCGGGCGGCCTCCCCGCCGTGCTTCCCCTGGCCTACGGCAGCGGCGCGAACACCACCTTCGTGCTGGCCGTCCAGGGGCTCCGGCTCCTCGTGATGATCCTCGCGGCCCCCGCGATCGTGCGATGGCTCCTGGGCGGGGGGCGTGCTCGCCGCGCCGCTACGATCCCGCGCCCGTGAACTTCGACCCGACCGACGAGCAGCGGGAGATCCAGCGGCTCGTTCGGGAGTTCGCGCTCGCCGAGGTGAGACCGGTCGCGGAGGAGCTCGACCGCGAGAAGCGCTTCCCGTACGAGATCGTCGAGAGGCTCGGGGAACTGGGCCTCATGGGCATCCCGTACCCGGAGGAGTACGGCGGCGGCGGGTCGGACACCCTCGCCTACGCGCTTGCAATCGAGGAGCTCGCGCGCGTCGATTCGTCGGTCGCGATCACCGTCGCCGCGCACACCTCGCTCGGCACCTGGCCGATCTACCGCTTTGGCGACGAGCGCCAGAAGGCGGAGCTCCTGCCCGACCTGTGCAGCGGCCGGAGGCTCGGGGCCTTTGGGCTGACCGAGCCCGAAGCCGGCTCCGACGCCGGCAACACTCGAACCAGGGCACGGCTCGAGGATGGCGACTGGGTGATCGACGGCGCCAAGCAGTTCATCACCAACGCCGGGACCGACATCTCCGGTGTCGTGACGATCACCGCGCGCACCGGGGACGACGACGAGATCTCGAACCTGATCGTGCCGGCCGGCGCGCCGGGGTACACGGTTGGCGAGCCGTACCGCAAGATGGGCTGGAACGCCTCCGACACGCGCGCCCTGCGCTTCAGCGGCTGCCGCGTCCCGGAGGAGAACCTGCTCGGCCACCGCGGGGCGGGCCTGCGCCAGTTTTTGGAGGTCCTTGACGGGGGGCGCGTCGGCGTGGCGGCGA
>JAFAQQ010000083.1 GCA_019246335.1 Actinomycetota bacterium
GTGGTCGCCGCCGGTGGCGACGGCGCGGCCGCCGTGGGCCGGGTGCCAGGCGGGAAGCCCGCGATCTCGGGCACGAGCTGGCCGATCGGCCGGCCGGCGGCGCCGGCGCGAACGACGTACGTCCGCGCCACGAGGTCGCCGACGCGCTGGTTGGCCTTCGTGGCGAGCGCGGTGATGAAGCCGACGAGCGGAAGCCCGTAGCCCGGGAAGCCGTCCACGATCCACAGCACCTCGCGCAGGAGCGACCGCAGGATTCCTGGCGGAACTCCCTCCGCGTTCACCAGGCGGATCCCTACCAGGAGCTTGCCCGGGGACCAGCCGCGTAGACCGGGAAGGACCACGAACAGGAGCAGCGCCGTGACGGCGATCAGGACGAACCAGAGTGTGCGGTTGCCCGAGCTCGTGAAGCCATGCCTGGTGTTACCGATCACGAGGCCGCCCGTGCTGGTGGCCTTCGGCTTGCTGCTGGTCAGGGCCAGCCACAGCGCCGCGTCGATCGCACCCAAGATGACCAGGTCGATGATGTAGGCGATCACGCGGCGCCCCACCACCCGTGTCGGGCGCTCGATCACGGCGCCGACGCTCCGCCGCTCGGGGGGCCGCTTGGCGCAGCGCTGCCGCCGCTGGGACTCGTCCCGCCCGGCGAGGAGCCGCCGCCACCGCCGCCGGGCGACCCCGTGCCGCCTCCACCGCGGTAGATCCCGCCGCCCGAGCCGGAAGATGCGCCCCCTCCGCCGCCGCCGCCGGTTGCGCCCCCGCCGCTCGCGCCGCCACCGCCGGCGCCGCCCGTCGAGCCGCCTCCGGAGGAGGTGCTGCCGGGCTTCTTCGGCTTCGGGGGCTTGTTGCTGGGAAGGGGGGGCACCGTGGGCGGGGTCCGCACCTGCGACTTGCTACTGCTGCCGCCACCCCCCGACGCGACCGCGACGATGACGATCAGCAGGACCACGGCGAGGACGGCGACCGCCGCCGCGCGTCGGCGTCGGAACACCGGTTCGTGGCGGACGTGCACGCTTTCCACGGCGCGCACGGTACCACGGAGGTTGCGGGGAAAACGTGCGCCGCCAGATGACTGATTCCGAATCCGTGTGCCCCTGGGGCGGCGAAAATCAAGCTGGCGAAGGACGCAGGGCGAAGTTCATGCATGAATGCATGGACGAGCCCGAGGACGCACGCCCAGCGACGATTTGCAGTCGCATCCAGGGGTGCAGGGGTTTGGAGTCAGTCGTCTAGCCTCGAGCGCCGGATGGAGATCTCGTCACGCACGCTCGACAACGGATTGCCGCTCGTCCGCCTGGCCATGCCGGGCACGCGGGCCCTCACCGCCCTGGTGGCCTTCGACGCCGGCGCCCGCACGGAACGCGATGAAGAGAACGGGATGGCCCACTTCCTGGAGCATCTGGTGTTCAAGGGCGGGGAGAGCTATCCGACGTACCGCGACGTGAACGAGACGGCGGAGCGGATGGGCGCCCAGCTGAACGCATACACGTCGCACGACCTCGTCGCCTTCCACATCACCTGCCGCTCGGAGGCCGCGACCGAGGCCGTGGACCTTCTCTCGGATTTCGTCGGCCGTGCCCGCCTCGATGCCGACGAGCTCGAGCGCGAGCGCGGCGTCGTCATCCAGGAGATCGCCCGCTCCGACGACCAGCCCGCCGAGGTGGCCGACAAGTTGCTGGACGAGGCCACCTACGGCGAGCACCCTCTCGGACGCCCGGTGCTCGGTCCGGCAGACCATCTGCGCTCCTTCAGCCGGGAGGCGATCGTGGCCTTCCGGGGGCGCCAGTGGGCGCCCGCGCGCGCCGGCGCCTTCCTGGCCGGCGACCTCTCGCACCTCGACGACGCGCAGGTGACCGTCGCCCTCGAACGGTTCCCAGCCTTTGACGGAGCGGCGGAGCGGGAGCCCGCGCCCGACTTCGGGCGCCAGGTGCGCGTGGAGGAACGCGACACCCAGCAATCCCACCTACGCCTGCACTGGCGGCCGCAGATCGATCCGGACGACGTTCAGCAGCGCGCGGCGCTCACCGTCCTCTCCACCCTCCTCGGCGGCTCCATGGGCTCCCGCCTGTTCGACGAGATCCGCGAGCAGCGCGGGCTCTGCTACTTCATTCGCTCGCTCGGCTGGACGCACGCCGACACCTCGCGGCTCGACGTCTCGTCCGGGCTCGACTCCGCCAAATGCGTCGAGGCGTACCGGCGGATCGGCGAGATCGTCGCCGACCTCGCGGCGAACGGGCCCCGCGACGGAGAGGTCGCGCGAGCCCGGGCGTATGCGGCCGGCTCGACGGTCCTGGCGCTCGAAAGCACGCGCGCCGTGGCAAGCCGGGCGGCCTCCCTCAAGGTCGTCTTCGACGAGGTGCGCTCGCCGGACGAGACGATCGCCGCGCTCGATGCGGTGACCGACGACGACGTCCGCGAGGTGGCATCGCACCTCGACGGCGACCCGGTCGTCGCGTGCGTCGGCCCCCACACCGTCGACGACTTCGAGTAGCCGCCCGGTCAGCCCTCGCGCTCGACGCGCACGCCGCCGGCTGGCTGGGTGGAGAGCTTGAGCCGCCCTGCGAGGAGGTCGAGCAGCTCCGCGCCGACCAGCTCGCGGCGCCAACCCTCGAGCGTCCGGACGCCGGACGGCTCGCCGCCCTCGCGCACCGCGCGGACGATTTCCGTGATGTCCGCTCGCGACGCGACTAGCTCGTAAGCGAGCCCGGCCTCGCTTACCCGCTGCCGCAATAGCGCCTCGCACAGCGCGATCCGCGGCGCGTCGTTCGGATCGGGGCCGTCGCGCGACCAACTCTCGACGGGCGGCGCATCCGCCTCGGCCCCGGCGGCGACCACGTCGAGGACCGCCGCGCCCCGCCGCCTCCCGAGGTCGGGCCGCACGCCGCGGATCCCCTGCAGCTGCTGGACCGAGCGTGGCTGGCGACGAGCGATCTCAACGAGCGCCACGTCGCTCAGGATCGATCCGACTGGCCGGTTCTCGGAGCGAGCGGTCAGCTCGCGCCACTCGGCCAGGGCCCTGGCCACGGCCCGGGCGCGCGGACGCAGCTGCGACACTCGCGGGAGCCTGCGATAAGCCTCGTCGGGCGTCCGCTCGTCGCTTACGTCCTCGAGGCGGCGGCACTCCTCCCTCGCCCAGTGCAGACGACCGGACGCGTCGAGCCGGCTCTCGAGCGTGTCGGAGAGGGCCAGCAGCTCCTCGACATCGCTCCGCGCGTAATCCAGCTGCTCGGCGGTGAGCGGCCGGGCGTCCCACCGCGTGAAGCCGGCGGACTTCGAGAGCTGAGTGCCGAGCACGCGGCTCAGCAGCGTCCCGTAGCCGGTCTGCGCGCCGAGCCCGGCGAAGCCGGCCGCCACCTGCGTGTCGAACAGGTTCCGTGGTTGGACTCGCCACTCTCGCTTGAGGATCGCGACGTCCTGCGCGCCGGCGTGGAAGACGACCTCCACGTTCGGATCCGCCAGCACCTCGGCCAGAGGGCCCGGATCGAACCCGTTCCGCAGCGGATCGAGCAGCTCGATGCGCGCACCCCGTGACCCGCCCCGCGGCGCGAGTGCGACCTGCACCAGGCATAGCAGCGGCCGGTACCGGCCCTCCGAGACGAACTCGGTGTCGATGGCGAGGCGGCCGTCGCGCCGCGCCAGCTTGGCCAGGTCGAAGATGAGCTCGGATTTGCTCACCGCATCGGATCGGGTGCCGTCTTGTTGCATTAGGTCCGTGTCGAAAGCGTTCCAGATCGCACTCGAATGGCTCCGGCGGGCTCGGGGTACCCTGCCGCGGATGGGGAAGGCGCCGGCCATATGCCTGGCAATAGTCATCTGCGTGGGGTCCCCCGCCTCGAGCCAGGGAGCGACCCCTCCGAGCGCTTCGGCGAGTCCGGTCCCGAGCTCCTTCATCGGGATGGACATCGGCGGGCCGATCCTCGACTGGTCGAAGGTGGACATGGACCACGAGTTCGGCGTGATGACGCACAAGGGCGTCCAATCGGTCCGGTTCACGATTGACTGGTCCGTCGCGCAGCCCTACGCGGACTACTCCAAGGTCCCGAAGGACCAAGTCAGCAACTACCCGCCCGACGAGAACGGAGTCCCGACGACCTACGCGTTCATCGACCCGATCGTGCGCGACGCCGCGGAGCACCATCTGGCGCTGCTCCCGATGGTCCTCGCCGCCCCGAAGTGGGATGGCATGAAGAAGACCGTCTATCACGGGTTCGGAGAGCGGCGGCCGAAGAAAGTCGCTCCGTACGCGAACTTCATGAAGGACCTCGTGAACCGCTACGGCCCCGAGGGTCAGTTCTGGAACGAGAACCCCTCCTTGCCGTACAGGCCGATCCGGCGCTGGCAGATCTGGAACGAGCCGAACTACCTCGGCTTCTGGGACGGCGACCTCGCCTCGTACACGAAGCTCCTCCGCGCGTCTTACAGGGCGATCAAGCAGACGGACTCCGGAACGCAGGTGATCCTCGCCGGACTGACCAACACGACCAACTCGTATAGCTGGGACGCGCTCGACACCATTTACAAGGAGGACGGAAAGGGTTACTTCGACGTGGTCGCGGCCCAGCCGTTCTCGACCAGCGTCGACGGCGTCTACACCATCCTCAAGCGCATGCGCAGGGTGATGAGGAAGAACCACGACGGCGGCCGTTCGATGTACGTGACCGAGACGAGCTGGCCGTCTTCGCAGGGGAAGGTGCGCTACATCCGGTCCGAGCAGGGCTTCTCCGTCACCGAGCAGCAGCAGGCCAAGAACGTCGCAGCCCTGTACAAGCTGCTCGCGAAGAAATGCGACAGCTTGCATCTCATCGAGGTCGACTGGTACACGTGGATCAGCACGGACCGCGGCACGCAACAGCCGTTCGACTACTCCGGCCTGTCGGCGTTCCAGCACGGCAAGATCCGGCGCAAGCCCGGCCTCAAGAGACTCGCGAAGACGGCGCTCGGGCTCGAGCACTGCAAGACGAAGACGTACGCGGACGCCTGCTCCTCCTAGACGACCCGGTCCGACCCCGTGGCCGTCCGGTACGGAATCGATCGAAGCGCGCGTCAGAGCGCGGCGCCGCGGACCAGCATGACCCGCATGTGGTGCACGCCGGGCGGCCTCCAGACGGTCCGGTAGTCGCGGTCGATGACGCGTGGGAGCCGGCCGGACGGGTCGGTGTCGCGCGCCCCCTCGATCACGACCACGAACTTCGGACGAGCAGGGCTAGCGAGCCGAGCCCGGATCGCCGCTGCCGTGCTCGCCCGTACGAGGGGCGTGTGCTCCCAGAGGTACGGGGTCGCGGGAAAGCGGTCGGCGAGGAAGTAGAGGTCCGCGCGGGATGGAAATGCGAAGAGACCGTCGGCGCGCGTCGAATGGGCATCGATGAACCGGGCGACGCGAACGTCGTCCTCGTACCTGCCCTCCCAGGCGATTGCTCGGTCGCGCTGCTGGGGCGAGGTCGTGGCGTAGTCTTTTTTTTTTAATGTTACGGCCACCACCGAGAGGAGGACGAGTCCGATGCCG
>JAFAQQ010000139.1 GCA_019246335.1 Actinomycetota bacterium
GAGCACGAGGCCCAGCGCCGGGCTGCCCGCCGCGATGTGCAGCAGCGACCGGGGCGGCTCGACGACCGCGCCAAGCGCCACGCCCGCCGCGAGGACGTTGAGCACGAGGTGCATCGGGTGGACGTCCGCGTCGGCCTCGCCGAAGCAACCGCATCCGCGAGCACGACCGCCTGGCCGCGCCAGGAGGCCGAGCACGAGCAGTGCGAAGCCGGCGTACACCGCGGCGACGAGCGCCGCCGCGAGCCGTCCCGGCGCCGCCAGCGCCCACGCACCCAGAGCGATCTCGCAGGCGGCGGCGAGCCTGACGACCGGCGCCGCGACCGGCATCGACAGCGAGGCGAGCGCGCCGGAAGCGGCCCCGGGCGCGCGCAGCTTCATCACGCCTGCCACGGCCAGGAGACCGGCCGCGCACGAGAGCAGCGGGGCGAGCGTCACCGCATTGTTTTAGCGAAACGCGCAGCCGGGACGCGTCGCCGCCTCACCGCGCGCACGGCCCCGTGCCAACCGGCGAGCTCGCGGCCTGAAGGGCACGAAGGACGACCGAGTCCGGGACCGCGTAGCCGCCCTGAGGGCCCCCGGTCGTGGCGGCGAAGATCGTGGCCAGGACTCGCCCGCGGGCGTCGACCAGCGGGCCGCCCGAGTTGCCGGACCGGACCAGGCCGCGCAGGGCCGTGACGTTTCGGCGCACCGGCCCGCGCCCGTACGCGTCCTCGGTTATCACCTCGGTCGTCGCGCCGAGCCGCGCCGGGCGGATGTCGAAGGGCCCGTTCTCCGGGAAGCCCAGCACTGCGGCGGACGTCCCCGGAGGCGCGTCCACCCGGATGGGCAGCGGCTGCGCCGACGCCAGCCCGCCCGACTTGAGGAGGGCGACATCGTCGTGGGGGTCGAACCAGATCGGCTGCGCGGAGTACCGCGGCCCCTGGCCTCCCAGCTCGACGGTCGTGTCGGATTCGCCCGCCACGACGTGGGCGTTGGTCACGACCACCCCTCCGCTGCGCGCCACCCACCCCGAGCCCTCGATCCCGAGCCCGCACGCCGTCCCGAGGATCTTCACCACGCTGCGGCCCGCCGCCAGCACGCCCGGTTTGCGCGCGATCCCGCTGGTGGGCGCGGGCACCTCGGGCGGCGGACCGGTGACCTTGGGGAACGGGTCGAACCGGGCGAGGGCGTGGAGCACGGCGGACGGCGGCAGCAGCTGGTTGAGCCGGCGCAGGATGGCCGAACGCTGGATGTCGCGCCTGAATCCGCGCGCGCCCGGGGTCTGGAGCGCGACCGCGCCCGCAATCCAGCAGATGACGAGCCCCGCGGCGGCGATCAGGACCGCGCCGCCAAAGCCGTCGGCCGCGCCGAGCGGACCGCGCAGATAGCGGCGAAGCCTGAAGCCGACGATCTCCAGGATCGACGCCAGGATCCCGCCGAGCGCGAACGCGCCGAGCAGCGCGAACAGCGGCGAGAACGGCGAGTGGGCTCCCCCGTGCAGGAGAAGTGGCGCGAGGCGTGATCCGAGGAAGCCTCCGCCGACGAAGCCGACCAGCGAAAGGACGCCGACCACGAGCCCCTGCGCATAGCCCCACACGGCCATCAGCAAGGTGAAGCCGACGATGATCCAGTCGATCCCCGTCACGCCGGGGAGCATCGCAGGCGGGCGCCCGCGGGCGGGCTGTCGCTTCGCGTCCGGCAGACTTCGGCGCACGGTGGAGGGCAGCCGGCATCCGATCCACTTCTCCGACGAGCGGCGGCGGCGGTTGAGCCATCGAGCCGCGCCGGCCCTCGGCGGAATCATCCTCTTGGTCGTCCTGATCGTGATCATCGCGAGCGCCGGGTCGTCGCCCGCGATCGGCGTCGCTCGGGAGTTCACGCGCGCGTGGGAGCGCGGCGACTACCGTGGGATGTACGCGCTGCTCTCGCCGCAATCGCAGCGGAGCATCGATCCGGCGCGGTTCGCGGCCGCCTACCGCTCGGCCGCGGACACCGCGACGGCCGTCGGCCTCTCGGCCCGCACCCCGAGCGAGTCACAGGGCGGCGCGCGGGTCGCGATGACGGTGCGGACCCGGGTCTTCGGAGTGGTCAGGGCGCAGCTCGAGCTCCCCGTCAAGCACTCGCGCGTCGTGTGGACGCCGCACCTCGTGTTCCCCGGCCTTAGACATGACGAGGCGCTCACGCGCAGCAGCGACCCGCCTCCGCGAGCGGCCATCCAGGCACGGGACGGGGCGACGATCGTCGCGGGCCCCGCGCAGGCGCGCGTGGCGAGCTCCGCCGGCCAGGGCATCGCCGGGAAGATCGGTCCGGCGCAGACGGCCGGCGAGCGCGCGGCGCTCTACGCCCGCGGCTTCCCGCGCGACTGGCCGGTCGGGCAGGGCGGGCTCGAGCGGATCCTCGAGCAGCGGGTCGCCGGCATGCCGGGCGGCAAACTGCTCGCGGGACGGCGCCCGATCGCCAGCGCGCCTGCCCGTCCGTCCAGTTCAGTCCGCACGACCATCGACCTGCACATCGAGCGCGCCGCGATCAGCGCGCTCGGCTCCCGCCTCGGCGGCGTCGCCGCGCTCGACCCGCGGACCGGCGCGGTGAGAGCGCTCGCCGGCATCGCGTTCTCGGGCCCGCAGC
>JAFAQQ010000141.1 GCA_019246335.1 Actinomycetota bacterium
GACCGTAGCGCGCGCGCTTGGGCTGAACGAGGACCTGACCGAGGCGATCGCCCTCGGACACGATCTGGGCCACCCGCCCTTCGGTCATATCGGCGAGGCGGTGCTCGACGCGTGCCTGAAGGAGCGCTACGGCGTCGGCTTCCGCCACAACCACCACTCGTTGAGGGTCGTCGAGCGGATCGAGCGCGACGGGCGCGGGCTCAACCTCACGGCGGAGGTCCGTGACGGGATCCTCCGGCACACGGGGCCCGCCCGGCCCGCCACGCTCGAGGGCGGCGTCGTCCGAGTGGTCGACCGGATCGCGTACATCAACCACGACATCGACGACTCGATCCGAGCCGGCGTCCTGGCCCGTGAAGAGCTGCCCGCCGCGGAGATCGACGTGCTCGGTGAGACGGGGTCGGCGCGGATAGACACGCTCGTTCGCGACCTCGTCGAACGGTCGTCGGAGGCGGGGGACATCGTGCAGGGGGAGGAGGCGGGGGCGGCCATGGACCGGCTTCGGGACTTCATGTTCGAGCGCGTCTACCTGGCCCCGGCGGCGCAGCGCGAGCACCCGCGAATCGAGCGGATGCTGCGGGCACTGTTCGCGTACTACGCGCAGAGCCCGCCCCCGCCGGTCGTCGCGGATGCGAGCCAGGTCGAGAGGGTCGTGGACTACCTCGCGGGGATGACCGATCGCTTCGCCGTCCGAAGCTTCGCCGAGCTGTCGCTGCCTGAGGGATTCTGAGCGATGGCGCTCTACACGCGGGAGTCGATCGAGCGGGTCCGGGATGCCGTCGACATGGTCGAGCTCGTCGGCGCTCGGACCGACCTGCGGAGGGTCGGAGGCTCGTACACGGGATTGTGCCCCTTTCACGAGGAGCGCACGCCGTCCTTCTCGGTCAATGCGGAGAAGAAGGTCTTCTATTGCTTCGGCTGCGGGGAGTCGGGAGACGCGATTCGCTTCGTCGAGGCGACGGAGGCGCTCGACTTCCCGGCGGCGGTCGAGATGCTGGCCGACCGCTACGGCGTCGAGCTGCGGCGCGAGAACGAGGATCCCCGCGCGGAGCAGCGGCGCAGGCGCCGGGAGCGGCTACTTGCGCTGGTCGAGCGCGCGGCCGCCTACTACGAGCGCTACCTCTGGGAGTCGGGCGACGCGCGCGCGGCTCGCGACTACCTCTCCGGGCGGGGGCTCGGCGAGCAGGTGCTCCGTGACTTCAGGATCGGGTTCTCGCCGCCGGCGTGGGATCGTGTCGTCGCCGCGGCCGGCCGTGACGGCTACCGAGCGGAGGAGCTCGCGGCGGCCGGATTGGCGCAGCCGGGGCGCAACGGAGGCTTCATCGACCGCTTTCGCGGCCGGATCATGTTCCCCCTCGCGGACGCTCGCGGCCGCGTCCTGGGGTTCGGCGCGCGCTCATTGAGCGAGGCAGAACGACCGAAATATCTCAATACCTCGGAGAATGAGCTCTACCATAAGGGCCGTCAGCTGTTTGGCATCCACCGTGCTCGGGGAATGGCGGCCAAGAGGGGACGGATCGTGGCCGTTGAGGGCTACACGGATGTACTGGCCCTCCATCAGGGGGGCATAACCGAAAGCGTGGCGATCATGGGGACGGCACTGACCCAGGAGCAGCTTGCCGAGCTGGGGCGCGCGGCCGGGACCGTCTACCTCGCCATGGACGCGGACCGGTCGGGGCAGGAGGCGATGCTGCGCGCGGCCCGCGGCGCGCGGGAGCGCGACGTGGAGCTGCTCGTGGCCGAGATGCCGGAGGGGACGGACCCCGCCGAGCTCGTGTCGAGCGATGGCGCCGAGGCCTTCGAGAGGCTGCTGGACGGCGCGCTGTCGGTGCCGGAGTTCGAGGCTCGCCGGCTGGTCGCGTCGGCGGACCTTCGAACGCCGCACGGGCGCGACCGCGCTATCGACGCCGCGCGCCCGCTGGTCGGCTCGGCTCCGGCAAATTCTGCGACGAGAGATGAGGTTGTGCGGTTTCTTGCCGACAAGCTTGATGTGGAGCCGTCTTTTTTGACCACGCAGATCGAGGAGCG
Organism: Actinomycetota bacterium; assembly: GCA_019246335.1. Taxonomy (GTDB): domain Bacteria; phylum Actinomycetota; class Thermoleophilia; order Solirubrobacterales; family Thermoleophilaceae; genus AC-37. The sequence continues at coordinate 2,029 of JAFAQQ010000141.1, forward strand.
GCCGATCGGGGTCGCGGATCGGGGCGCCGATGGGGCGCGCCGCCACGGCGCCGCCCGGGCTCCGCGCGCCGGCGTGTCGCGGGATCGCGACGCCGCAAGCCGCAAAGAGCGCACGTTCATCGCCATGTGCCTGGCGGAGCGCCGCCACGGCAGGGAATACCTGAGTCGTCTGGACGACGGGCACCTCTCATCGGATGCAATGCGGGCGGTGCGCGACCACGTCGCGCGCCACTTCGACGATCCCCTGGTCGACCTCCCGGCGGACGACCCGATGCTGTCCGCGCTCGTGACCGAGGTGGCCCTGCGGGGAGAGCGCGAGGCGTCGTCTCAGGATGCGCTGCGCCTCACGTTCCTCGAGCTCGAGCTGCAGCGCATCGAGCGGGAGCTGCGGCACGCGACCCGGGAGCGGGACTTCGAAAGACAGCGTGACCTGTGGCCCGCGCGTGAGGGCGTGAAGGTGCAGATCAACGAGCTGATGGGGCAAACGCAATGAGCGAGCGGTCGGCAGCGCAACTCGACGAGCCGGACGCGGAGGGGACGGATACCTTGGCGGTCGCTGACCTCTTTGACGAGGGTGGTGTGGTCAGCGCCGGCCTGGCGGTCGCGGAGCCGGACGGCGGCGCGGATGACGCGGTTCGCAGCTACCTGAAGACAATCGGCAAGGTGCGCCTTCTGACGAAGGACGACGAGGTTCGGCTCGCAAAGCGCGTCGAGGCGAACGACATGGAGGCGAAGAACCACCTGATCGAGGCGAACCTGCGCCTCGTCGTCTCCATCGCGAAGCGCTACACCGGACGTGGCTTGACGCTGCTCGACCTGATCCAGGAGGGCAACCTCGGATTGATTCGCGCCGTCGAGAAGTTCGACTGGCGCCGAGGGTTCAAGTTCTCGACGTACGCCACCTGGTGGATCCGCCAGGGCATCAC
>JAFAQQ010000090.1 GCA_019246335.1 Actinomycetota bacterium
CGCAGGCCGACGCGGCCGTGCTCGAGCTGCCGCCGCGCGACGGCGCGACGCCGGGGATCGCGGTGGCGATCGACTGCAACGGCCGGCGCGTCGCCGCCGACCCCTACCGCGGCACGATCGAAACCGTGCTCGAGTGCGCCGCGAACCTCGCCTGCGCGGGCGCGCTGCCGTTGGGCGTCACCAACTGCCTGAACTTCGGCAACCCGGAGAAGCCGCACGTCGCGTGGCAGCTGTCCGAGTCGGTGCGGGGGCTCGGTGACGCGTGTCGGGGGGTGGGCGTGCCGGTCGTCGGCGGCAACGTCTCCCTCTACAACGAGGGGCCCGACGGCCCGATCTACCCCACCCCGGTGGTCGGCGTGGTCGGCTGGCTGCCGGATCCCGCCCGCGCGGCGGGGCTTGCGTTTGCGCGCGAGGGGGACCAGATCGCGCTCGTGGGCCACTTCGAGCCGGCCCTGCCCGGGTCCGAGCTCGAGCGGCTGGCCGGAGCGCTGGCGAGCGGGCTGCCGGCGGTCGACGTCGAGCGCCACGCGCGCGCGCAGGCCGCGGTCCGGGACCTCGTCCGGCGGGGCGCGGTCTCCTCGGCCCACGACGTCGCCGACGGCGGGCTTGCCGTGGCGCTCGCCGAGTGCTGCATCGCCGGGGGGATCGGCGCGCGCGTCGAGCTCACCGCCGGGGGCCCGCTCGACCGGCTCTTCGGCGAGGGACCGGGCGGTACCGTCATATCGGCGCCGGCCGCGACCATCGAGGAGCTCCACGCCCGATCCCCTGACGTGCCGCTCGCCCGCCTCGGTGAGGTTCGCGGAGACGCGCTCGAGATCGCCGCGGCCGGTGCTAGGCTGCGAATTCAGGTCGCGGATCTGAAAACCGCCCATCAGCAGGCAATTCCGGACCTACTCGGGTGACCTCCAACATTCCGACCCTTGATCGCGAGGGGCCTCGCGACGAGTGCGGCGTCTTTGGCGTCTACGCGCCTGAATCGGACGTCGCCCGGCTCGCCTACTTCGCCCTCTACGCGCTGCAGCACCGTGGGCAGGAGTCCGCGGGGATCGCCACGGTCGACGGCGGGGAGATAGTCGCGACGCGCGAGCTGGGTCTTGTCGCGCAGGTCTTCGACGAGCCGACGCTCCGCGCCCTTCCGGGCACGATGGCGATTGGCCACGTGCGCTACTCGACCACGGGCTCCTCCGCCTGGGAGAACGCCCAGCCGATCCACCGCTCCGACCGCCACAACGTGGCGCTCGCCCACAACGGCAACCTGATCAACGCCGTGGAGCTCCACGCGGAGCTGCGCGAGCGCGGCGTCGGGTTCCGCTCGACCTCCGACTCGGAGATCATCGCCGCCCTCATCTCGACGCACGAGGCCGAGCGCGTGGAGGATGCGATCGAGGACGTCATACCCCGTCTCGAGGGCGCGTTCTCGACCGTCGTGATGAGCCCAGAGGGCGTGTTCGGCTTCCGTGACGGCGCCGGGTTGCGGCCGCTCGCGCTCGGCCGGCTCGGGGACCGCTACTGCATCGCCTCGGAGAGCTGCGCCTTCGACATCATCGGCGCGGAGCTCATGCGCGAGGTCCAGCCGGGCGAGCTCGTGTCGGTTGGGGAGCGCGGACTCGGGGTCCGCCAGGCGGTCGAATCCGGGCGGCAGGCGTTCTGCGTCTTCGAGCACATCTACTTCGCGCGTCCCGACAGCCAGCTCGAGGGGCGCCTGACTCAGCTCTCGCGGCGCCGGATGGGCGAGATCCTGTGGCGCGAGGCGCCGGTGGAGGCCGACCTGGTGATCGCCGTCCCCGACTCGGGCAATCCCGCCGCGAACGGGTACGCGCAGGCGTCCGGCATCGCGAAGGACGACGGCCTGATCAAGAACCGCTACGTCGCGCGCACGTTCATCCAGCCGGGGCAGGAGCTGCGTCGCCACGGGCTGCGGATGAAGTTCAACCCGCTGCCGGAGATCGTGGGCGGGAAGCGGATCGTCGTGGTCGACGACTCGATCGTCCGGGGCAACACGACGCGTCAGATCGTGCGGATGCTGCGCGACGCCGGCGCCAGCGAGGTGCACCTGCGCGTCTCGGCTCCTCCCATCCGGCATCCATGCCACTACGGGATCGACATGTCGACGCGGCAGGAGATGATCGCCCACGACCGGTCGGTCGAGGACGTGGCGCGCGAGCTTGGCGCCGATTCGCTGGCGTATCTGTCGCTGTCGGGGCTGTACGAGGCGATCGGGATGGACCGCGCCAAGCACTGTGACGCGTGCTTCACCGGCGAGTATCCGCTCGAGCGCACCGACGGCGCCGGCGGGAAGTACGCGCTGGAGGAGCTCGCGGTCGTCCAAGGGTGACGTCCGCGTGCCGCCGCGTCACAGCACGCTCATTTTCTGCGACGAATCGGCGACGATCCGCACGCCTCTGTAACGGCGCGGCCGCTCGCGGCCGGGTTGCGCCGATTCGAGATGTACCGTGGCTCGCGTGACGGAATCCCGAGCCATTCGACCCCAGGCCGACCTGGACCGCACTCTGAGAGAGCGCTTCGGGTTCTCCGGCTTCCGTCCCGGCCAGCGGGAGGCGTGCGCCGCGGCGCTCGCCGGCCGCGACGTGCTCGTCGTAATGCCAACGGGCTCGGGCAAGTCGCTCTGCTACCAGCTCCCGGCGCTGATGCGCCAGGACCTGACGGTCGTGGTTTCGCCGCTCGTCGCGCTGATGCAGGACCAGGTCGATGCGCTGCGCGCCCGTGGGCTCGGACGCTCGGTGGCGGTCGTCAACGCGCAGCGCGACGCGGCGCACAACGCGGCCGCGGTTGCGGCCGCCCGCCGCGGGCAGCTGCGGCTCCTCTACGTGGCGCCGGAGCGGTTCTCTTCGCCCGGCTTCCTGGACGCGCTCGCCGATGCTCGGGTCGGCCTCTTCGTGGTCGACGAGGCGCACTGCGTCTCGCAATGGGGCCATGACTTCCGGCCCGACTACTTCCGGCTCGCGGACGCCGCGCGGGCGCTCGGGTCCCGCGCGATCGTGGCCTCGACCGCCACCGCGACGCCGCGCGTGGCGGCCGACGTGGTCGCGCGCCTCCGGCTGCGCGACCCCCTGCGGGTCGCGACGGGCTTCGACCGCCCGAACCTGGCGTTCGCGGTGGCCAGGCCGGCTCCGCATGAGAAGCGGCGGCTGAGCGTCGAGGCGCTGCGCGCGCCGGACGCGCTGCCGGCGATCGTCTACGCGGGCACCCGGGCCGGGTCGGAGGACCTCGCCGCGTTGCTCACGGATCAGCTCGGCGAGCAGGTGCTGCCGTACCACGCCGGACTCGACCGGGAGCGGCGAGCGGCCGTACAGCGGCGATTCCTCGGCGACGACGTGCGGGTCGTCGTCGCGACCAACGCCTTCGGAATGGGCGTGGACAAGCCGAACGTCCGCACGGTTCTGCACGCCAGCGTCCCGGCGTCCCTCGAGGCGTACTACCAGGAGGCCGGTCGGGCTGGCCGGGATGGCGCGCCGGCCAGGGCCCTCCTCGCGGCCGAGAACCGGGACAAGGCGCTGCACGTCCACTTCATCCGCAGCGACGAGATCGCCGACGGCCTGCCCGCGAAGCTGGCGGCGCGGCTCGCCGCGGCCGCGGATGACGGCAGCCTGCCCGGGCTGTCCGAGCGCCGCTACGACGTCGACGCCGGGGAGCTCGCCGCCGCGCTGGCGTGTAGCCACGACAAGCTGAGGTCGCTTATCGGGCACCTCTCACGGGCCGGCGTGGTCATTCCCTCGCCGGCCCCGGGGGAGCGGGTGGCCGGGCGGGTGCTCGGCGAGTTCGACGGCCGGTCGGAGGCCCGCTGCCGGGCGTCGATCGCGGAGGCCGCGCGCGTGAGGTGGAAGCAGTACCGCGAGATCTGGGCATACGTCGAGGGCTCGGGATGCAGGCGCCGGAGGATCCTTCGCCATTTCGGGGACTCCGCTGAGCCGGCTCCGGCCGAGACGTGCTGCGACGCCTGCGGAGCCCAGCTCTTGCCGGCGCTCCCGCCGCCGGACGCCGCCAGCATCGAGAGCCTCGACGACGCGATCATCTCGATCGCCCGCGCGGCACGGCCCCCTGTGGGACGCACTACCTGCGCCGAGATCCTTCACGGGGCGCGAACGAAGAAGATCGAACGCAACGCCTACGACGGGTTGCCCGCCTACGGCACCTCGGCGGAGATGCGCCGCGCGGACATCCTGAAGCGGATCGATGAGCTGATCGACTCCCGACGCCTCGCGACGAGCGGCGGGCCGTATCCCGTCCTGCGCCCGGCGCCGGCGGCCGCGAGCGCTCCGTGAGCTTCCGCATCGGCGTCCTCGTGTCGGGCGAGGGCTCGAACCTGCAGGCCTTGATCGACACGGTCCACGGGCGCGGAGGCATGGAGATCGTATGCGTCGGCTCGAACAACCCGGACGCCCGCGCCCTAGCGCGCGCCGAGGCGGCGGGCATCGAGACGGGGCGCTTCCCCGCCGGGAGCTACGGCAGCCGCGAGGAGCGGGATGCGGTCCTCGCGTCGTGGCTCGGCGAGCGGCGGGTGGAGCTGGTCGTGCTCGCGGGGTTCATGGAGGTGCTGGGGCCGGCGTACATACGCCGGTTTCGAGGGCACACGGTGAACGTGCACCCCTCGCTGCTTCCCGCCTTCCCGGGGGTTCACGCTATCGACCAGGCGCTCGCGCAAGGAGTCCGGCTCATGGGCGTCACCGTGCACTTCGTCGACGAGGGGGTCGACAGCGGCCCGATCATCGCGCAGGAGGCGTTCGACCCCGTCACGTATTCTCGTGACATCGCCGCGGTCGAGAGACGAGTCCACGAGATCGAGCACCGGCTGCTCCCGCGGGTGGTACGGCTGATCGCGGCCGGCCGCGTCCGCATCGATCCGGAGAACCCGCGCTCCGTCATCGTCGACGAGGACGGCGTTGGGGACGACTGAGGGAACGGCGTCCGAGGTCACGCAGCCGGGCGCGGTTCGGATCCGGCGGGCGCTCCTCACGGTCTCCGACAAGCGCGGCCTCGTGGACTTCGCCCGCGGGCTGACCGAGCTGGGGGTCGAGATCGTCTCCACCGGCGGCACGGCGCGCGAGCTGGCCGAGGCCGGCATCGAGTCGAGGGCGATCGACGACTACACGGGGTTCCCGGAGATGCTCGACGGGAGGGTCAAGACGCTGAACCCGCGGATCTATGCGGGCCTGCTCGCGGTGCGGTCGAAGCCCGAGCACGTCTCGACCCTCGAGGAGCAGGAGATCGAGCCCATCGATCTCGTGTGCGTGAACCTCTACCCGTTTGAGCGGATCGCCGGCAGGCGGGGCATTCCCACCGAGGAGGTCGTCGAGAACATCGACATCGGCGGGCCGACCCTGATCCGGGCCGCCGCCAAGAACCATCCGTTCGCCGCGGTCGTGGTGACGCCCGAGAGCTACGACGCCGTGCTGGAGGAGCTTCGCATGGGCGACGGCCTGCTGTCCGAGCAGACCCGTGAGGCGCTGGCGATGGACGCGTTCGCCTACACGGCGCGCTACGACGCGGCCATCGCGCGCTGGTTCTCCGAGCGCGAGGACGACTTCCCGGCGACCTACCCGCGCGTCTACGAGAAGGTGCTCGATCTGCCGTACGGGGAGAACCCGCACCAGCGGGCGGCGTACTACGCCCTCGCGAACGCGCGCACGCATCTGCTGTCGATGGTCTCGAAGCTCCACGGAAAGGAGCTGTCGTTCAACAACCTGCTCGACCTGGACGCCGCGCGCCGGGTGGTCGACGAGTTCGAGATCCCGGCGGCTGTCATCGTCAAGCACAACAACCCGTGCGGGTGCGCGGTTGGCGGGTCGGCGCTCGAGGCGTTCGAGCGCGCGCTGGCGACCGATCCGGTGAGCGCGTTCGGCGGCGTCTATTGCTTCAACCGCGCGATCGGCCGCGATGTGGCCGAGAAGCTGCACGAGGTCTTCGTCGAGGTGGTCATGGCGAAGGGCTACGAGGACGGCGCGCTCGAGGTCCTGCAGCAGAAGGAGAACATCCGGATCCTGCATGACGCCGAGCGGCGCAAGGAGCCGGTCCAGGATCGCGACGGCCGGCGCGTGCGCGGCGGCCTTCTCGTACAGGACCGCGACGAGGACATCGAGCTCCGCGACGAGATGCGGGTGGTGACCGAGCGGCAGCCGACCGAGGCGGAGTGGGGGGAGATGCTGTTCGCGTGGAAGGTTTGCAAGCACGTGCGCTCGAACGCGATCGTGATCGCGAAGGAGCTCGGCACCGCGGGGATCGGCGCGGGTCAGATGAGCCGTGTGGACTCGGTGCGCCTCGCGGTGGACAAGGCGCTCGTCCCGCTGAGCGGCGCGGCGCTGGCTTCGGACGCGTTCTTTCCCTTCGCGGACGGCCCGCAACTCGCGCTGGACGCGGGCGTCACGGCGATCATCCAGCCGGGTGGCTCACGCCGCGACGAAGAGGTGATCGACGCCTGCAACGCCGCGGGCGCGGCGATGGTCTTTGCAGCCCGGCGGCACTTCAGGCACTGAGTAAGCTCACGCTGCCCCCGTAACTCAACTGGTTAGAGTGGCGCCCTTTTAAGGCGACGGTTGTGAGTTCGAGTCTCACCGGGGGCATGAGCACTCGAGCATTCGGCCCGGAGGCGCTCACAACCCGAGCACTAATGCGAGGGCGCGGTCGACGGCCTCCAGTTCCGTCGCTTCGAGGCGCCCGGCTGACGCTCCGAGTCTTTCCGGGTCCACCACAGTCGTCTGCTCTACCAGCACCCGCGTTGAAGTGCGGCCGATCGTGATCGAGGGTCGAAAGCTCGCCGGTCGAGCGCTTGTGGAAGTCGGAGCAACGAGGGTGGTGCTGAGATCGAGGAATTCGTCGGCTTGCACCACCACGGCGTAGCGAGCTCCACGCTGTTCCCGACCTCGTGCACCGCGCCTGCCTGGCAGCCGGAACACTTCGCCACGGACCATCTAGTCGATGACGCGCGGCGCAAGCTCGGCGAGCTGCTCGCGGACGACGCGCATTTCCTCCCGATCTTCCTTGTCAGAGGCAAGACGCCGCACCTCGGCGCGAAGCGCCGACCGCGCGCGCCGTCGCGCCGCCGCCTCGCGCAGGGCGGTCCTGACGGCCTCGGAATCGGTCATTCCGCCCGCGCGGATGACATCGAGCGCCGCGACCGACGAATCATCGAGCCGAACGTGCAACGACCTCGCCATACGAGGACTGTAGCATGATTTGTGCTACAGCCGGCCTGGGGATCAGCTCGAACGCACGAACCCGGCCAGCATCTTCCCCATCTCGAGGTCGGCGGTCCCGGTCGCAACCGCGGGGTCTGCGGCCGCGAAGGCCCGCAGCTCATCCTCGTCGTCGGCTTCGACGACACCGAGGCCCCACGATCCCGTCGAGTCCAGGACGGGGCCGAAGACGACCATCTTCCCCGAGTCGACCAACGGCTGCCAATGGGCGGCGTGACGGTCCATGACCTCCCGCTCCGCGTCGGTCATGTCTTGCGCGAAGGTCGGGCGGGGAGCTTTGAGACGGAAGACGAAGGTGGCCACGGCCCGAGTCTACGGTCGAGGCGCCATCGTCTCCTCGCGAGACTCCGCTTCCGGCCTGTACCGCAACTCACGCGGAGAAACCTCGTTCTAGGGCCGAAGTGGCCCGCTGCCGACGCGTGGCGGCTAGCCTCGACCAACCGAAAGGCGGCGCCGGCCCTCGTCGCCGGATCGACATTCGCTGGGGGGTTTTGGTGGGGACACGCCGGATCACAGCGGGCTTGATCTTTGCCGCGCTCGCGCTCTGCGGGACGCTCGCCGCGCGCTCGCTCGGCGCCGGGGGCCCCGTGAGCGCGTACCCGACCGCGGGAACCGTCGACGCGTCGCCGATGACGCAGATCAGCTTCCGCGGCGCTGGACCAGCAGAGCTCGGCCGTGTCGAGGTGACCGGCTCGGTCACCGGCCGCCACACGGGCCGCCTGGAGGCGCATTCCGACGGCGACGGCGCCAGCTTCTTCCCCGATCGGCCGTTCAGAGCCCGCGAGGCAGTCGCCGTGCGCGCGGCGCGGCCTCTCATCGGCTCGCGCCGCGGCCGCGTGACCTTCAGGGTGGCGACGCTCCCAGGCGACCGCACCGTCTCGCACGACGAGGCGGCACGGGCCGCGGGCAGCGGTGGCGCCGGCGCCGCCGCTTCCGGCCCCTCGAAATTCCACAGCGTCTCCGGCTTCCGGCCGCCCTCGATTGACGTCCTCACCCGGCGCAGCGGCAGAGCGCGCGGGGACATCTTCCTGGCACCCAAGAGCGGTCAGCGCGCGGCGATGATCGTCGACGACTCCGGCAAGCTCGTCTGGTACCACCCCGCTCCGCCCAACTACCGGATCTACGACTTCCGCAGGCAGCGGTACGGCGGCCACAATGACCTCACCTGGATCGAGTACCGGGACTGCCGGTTGCCGGAGTGCGGCATCGGCCGCATCTACGACCGGGCGTATCGCAAGGTCGCCAGCGTTCGCGCTGGAAACGGCTACGCGGCCGACTTCCACGACTTCACGATCAGCCCTCAGAGCACCGCGTACATGATCATCTCCCAGCCCGTCCAGGCCGACCTGAGGTCCGTCGGCGGGCCGAGCAACGGGTGGATGTTCGACTCGATCGTGCAGGAGATCGACGTGCCCACCGGCGCGGTCCGCTTCGAGTGGCACGCGCTCGATCACATCCCGCTCACGCGATCGGGGCTGCGCTACTCGCACGACACCTTCGACCCGTACCACGTGAACTCCGTCGACCAGGAATCGGACGGCAACCTCCTGATATCGGCGCGCAACACCGACGCCGTCTTCGAGATTGATCGGGCGAGCGGTCGCGTCCTCTGGCAGCTGGGCGGTAACGGCAGCAGCTACAGGATGGGCCGGGGCGCGAGCTTCATCGCACAGCACGACGCCCGGCGGCAGCGGAACGGTGAGATCACGATCTTCGACAACGGCCTCGGGGCGGGCCTGGGCGACCGCCCGGCCCGCGGGATCGTGCTCGAGCTGAAGGGGGGCAAGGCATACCTGCGCCACGCTCTCCAGCGCGCCAAGCCGGTCTACGCGAACAGCCAGGGGAACGTCCAGGGACTGCCAACCGGCGGGTACTTCGTCGGATGGGGAGGGCATACGCCGTACTTCTCGGAATTCGACGGAAGCGGGCGGATGGTCTACGACGCCCAGTTCGCGGGAACGCAGGGCAACTCGTACAGGGCCTTCCGGTTCGCATGGCACGGACGTCCGTCCCATGCGCCGGCGGTGGCCGCCGCCGCGGCGTCTGGCGGGAGAGTCAAGGTCTGGGTCAGCTGGAACGGCGCAACGGAGGTGGCGAGCTGGCAGCTCTTCGCCGGTCCCCACCGGTCGAGCCTCCAGCCGGTCAAGACGGTCGCCCGGCGCGGCTTCGAGACCTCGATCTCGTTCGCGCCTGCCAAGCGTTACGTCCAGGTTCGCGCGCTGGACGCGCAGGGCCATCTCCTCGGCGCGTCGGGCGTGACGTCTGTCACCGGTGGTGGTTGACCGACCGTAGAATCGGTCACGCGCCGGGGGGCGTGGTCTAGTGGTTAGGACGCCGGCCTTTCAAGCCGGAGGACACGGGTTCGATTCCCGTCGCCCCTATCCCCAGCCGTTAGCAAGCCATCCTGGAGGCCAACCCGTGGAAGCACGCGTACCGACCGTCTCCGAAATCGTCCGCAAAGCGGTGGCGATGACGGACCCCGACGGCCAGGACGACATCGCCGTCGAGCTGCTCGAGGCGTTCGAGGACGACGACCGCGCGGCACCCGGCCTGGGCGACTCGCTGGCCGAGGAGATCCGCACGACCGTCGAGGGACTCGATCCCGAGGCGGACAGCGCGGCGGGGGCGATGGCGGGCGCAGTCGCCGTCTTCCTCGCGACCAAGCCCGAGGGCGGCGACGACCCGGCTGACACGTTCCGCGTCGCGGCGCACGTCGCGTGGCACGGAAACCCGCCGGCGAACGTTCAGGACTGGCTCGCGGAGCACGGCGCCGCGGGCTGAGCGACCTCGGCTCGGGGAGGGACGTTGCGGGGTGACCGGTGCGTGGCGGAGCCGGCTCTACGTGCGCGCCACGTCCGGCGCCCGGGGGTCGGTCGGGGGGCGCGGCTCGTCCGTCGGCCGCTGACCGTATCCGGACGCGCACGCCGCGAACACCGCGACGCCGGCCACGATCCCGACGGGATGGCCGGCGACGAGCCCGACCAGCGTGCCCGCAACGCCGCCCGCGGCAGCGCAGAAGACCGTGAACAGCAGCGGCAGGCCGACGATGCGACCGGTGACGAGCGAGCAGGCGATCCATATCAGCGGTCCGACGACGATTCCCCACGTCACGAAGAAGTGGTGCGGCACGGCGACGGCCAGGACGGCGAAGAGGACGCCGGTGAGGAGGACCTGAACGGCCGCGACTCGCCAGAACAGCCGGGAGCTCACGCCCGTCATCGTATGCTGCCCCAGGCCTCGGGCGGTTAGCTCAGCTGGCTAGAGCGCCTGCCTTACAAGCAGGAGGTCGCAGGTTCGAGCCCTGCACCGCCCATGAAGGTCTCTGCTACTGCCGCATCAGCGACCGAGCTCGCGCCTGGCCTCGTCCTCCATGCGCTCCAGCCGGGTGTGGTAGTCGGGAAACTCATTGAGGTGCGCGAGTGCGATCTTCCCGGTGATGGTCGGGTCGTCCTCTGTCACATTCGTGGCCGGGTCGTGAAGGCCGTGCTCTAGCTCGACCTCCATCCCCCTCCGGAACTGCTCGACGTCGAATGGCGCCGATCCCCACTCGATGCCGATCGCCTCGCCAATCTGTTGGGCCTGTTCGCGTGTGAAGCTCTTGCCAGCCGACACCATGGCTCCTCTCGCGTCGGTTCTGCGTAGTGCGTGGCTAAGCGTCTGCCGCGCTCGAGCCGGCACCACTACCCGACCTGGATCGTGCGGTGCCTCGAAGTCGTGTTGCCGTTCGCGTCGATCGCCGTGACGCGCACCCGCACCTTGAAGTGTCGGCGGCCCGCGAGGTCACGGTCGTGTGCCTTCAGGACGACGGTGTGGTTGACCATGATGAATCCGAAGTCCTCCCTGGCCAGAACGATGTTGTAGGTCGAGCTCGAGCCGATACCGAGCTGCCTCTCGGATGTCAGGAGCTCGTTCTCCCAGAGCGACCGCTCGTTTGCGCTCTCCTGGAAGCTGATGCCGCTGCTGATCAGGTTGCCGTAGCTGATGTGCCTGGGCCAACCGCCCACGAAGACGACGGGCGGCGTGTGGTCAGCGGAGATTGGTGGCACGTGAACCGTGACCAGGGCCGTACTCGAAAACACATGACCGTCGTTGGCGCGGTAGGTGAAGCTGTCGTTGCCACCGGCGAAGCCGGGGTTCGGGGTGTAGGTGTACTGCCCGTTCGACGGAGTGACGTTCACGGCCCCGTTCGTCGGGTCGCTCACCTTCTGGTATGCGACGCCATCACCGTTCGGATCGTGGCAGCGCGGTAGGGCGCCCTGGCTGGTCTGATCGTGCTGGACGGTGATCGTCGTGTCCGGGCACGTTGGAGCTCGCTCGATCTTGAGCTCGGCGACCGCGTTGTCGGACGGGCCGGTGACGTACAGGTCGATCGAAGGATTCGTCGCATTTTCGGCGTCCGGTCCGGTCGGGTTCGCCGCGAGCGAGCTCGCCCCGCCGATCCCGGTTGCGCTGCGATTGCTTGGATCGCATTCCGTGCTCGTCGACTTTGCGATGCAGCGGTCGTCGCCCGTGCCCTCGAGCGGCGCGATGTTGCCACTGGCGAGGTCGCGGGTGAACTCCGCTACGTCGTTGCCCGTCGCCGCCCCGACGTAGAGGAAGGCTGCGTCGCTCGACAGCGCCTCGGCGTCGGCACCCGTGAGCCCGTCGATCGAGCCCGTGTTGCAGGTCGCGCTCTCGGCCGTGGAGGTCGACTCGCGGTAGCACTGCGCCTCCGCGCCGAGCGCGCCGCTGGCCGGGTCGCGCGGTAGGTTCGCGAGGGTGTTGCCGGTATTCGCGACCGGTGCGGGACCGGACGCGACGTAGACGTTGGTGTTCGTCGCGACCACGGCCTGGGCGCCGTTGAGGCCGGGCTGCGGCGACGTGGTCGTGCAGTCCGGACTCTGGTTTCCATGCGTGCAGTCCGCGACGACGATCGTGCCGTCCGAGGACGTGCGATTGAAGCGCGCGACCGCATCGCTGCCCTTGGACGCGACGTAGACGCTCTTGCCGTCAGGCGTCAGGGCGATGCTCGTGGGAGTGCGCAGTCCCGGTGTCGTTCCCGGGCCGCAGCCCAGGTTCGTCGCGGTGTCGGCCCGGAAGCAATCAGTGGTGGGCGAGCCCTGCGTTAGCCGCCCGCTTCCCGAGTCACGCGCCAGCCTCACGACCGTGCTGCCGCTCGACGAGGCGGCGTACACGGAGTTGTCGCTCACCCTCAGGAAGCTCACGCCCTTGAGCCCGATCGCTGACCGGCACGCCGAAAGCTCCTCGCTGATGCACTCGTCCGTCTTCGTATCCGGGCCGGTCGTGCTGACGGGTGTGAGCGCACCGGTGGTCAGGCTGCGGAGGAAGACCGTGATCGAATCGGTCGTGGCCGTGGAAGCGGCCACATAGACGAACTTGCCGTCCGAGCTGATGTCCACGGATCGGGCGCCCGCCAGGTCCCCGGCGTTCGGCGTGTTGGTCGGACAGGCCTCCGTCGAGGTCGAGTCCTTGACGCAGGTCGTGAACTGGAGGGTTCCGTCGCGATTGCGCGCGAATGTCGAGAGCGAGCCGCCGGTCGCTGCGACATACGCGTTCTTTCCGTCGGGAGAGATGGCGACGCTGTTCGCGCCGGTGAGCGTGCCGGCCGCGTGGCTGCCGCAGGTGCCGGCTGGGAACCCCGTGATGCAGTCGTTGGGCGAGGGGTATTGGATGAGCGCGCCCACGGCGTCGCCCGGGACGTCGGCGGATGCGGCTGCCGGAACCGCGGCAGCGGAACCCACAGCAAGCAGGACGGCGAGAACGGTGCGGCGGACGTCCTTCAACATCGAGACCCCCTCGGTCTACTGCACGGCGGCGTGCTGCGAGCGGCACCGTACCACGATTGCGGGCCGCGGCTTCACCCGTCTGGACCCCCATGCGGAGCAGGCCCTCAGACGGAGGTGGTATGCATCCCGCGATGTTGCTCGAACCTCTCGAGCGTGCGCGGGAGCTCCGCGCGCGGGCGCGCGTGAAGCTTCCGGGATCCGAGCCGCGCACCACGCGGATCGCCGACAGCTATCGCATCCACTTCGACGAGCCGTGGCGCGAGCGGATGTTCCTTTCCTCCGCCGGCTTCCTCGGCGCGTTCGGCGCAACGCGCGCCGTGACGCACGCGGTCAAGTCCGACAAGATCCCGATCGGGAACATCAGCGAGTCGGGCCGTCACATCCACCACTGTGTCTTCGGGATATCCGGCCTGCTCGCAACGGGCCTCGCCTGGAACGCCATGCTCGGCACCGGCGGGCTCGGTCAAAGTCGCGCAGCGTCGCGCGCGACGTCCCTCGCCTACGGCGCGGCGTCCGCGCTCACCCTCGACGAGTTCGCGCTCTGGCTCGACATGGATGCCGACGAGTACTGGAACCGCGAGGGCCGCAAGAGCATCGACGCCGTGGTGCTGTTCGGCGCCGTGCTCTCCCTCGGCTCCTGGGGCGCGCCGTTCTTCCGCGACACCGCGAAACGGATATCGCGCCGCAGGCAGAAGCGGTCGACGGTGCTCGGCCTCCTCGGCGTGTCCTAGTGGACGGCCCTGTGCCGCCGCCGGCGAAACGCCTCGCCCGCGACGACTAGCACGACCACGGCGGGGACGATCACGAAGAGCTTCGAGCCCAGGTCTCGGACCTGCTCGACGACTGGCGGACCGGCGAAGTAAGCGGCCACGGCGTACCCCGCAGACCAGAGCAGCGCTGCTATTGCGTTCGCCGGGAGGTATCGCGATGAACGCATCCTCACCACCCCGGCCAACCAGGACGGGGTGAACAGGACGGCCACGAGCCCGAACCGCGCGTAGAAGCGCTCGCCGCGCTCCAACGCGTGAAGGCGCGCCCGGCGGGCCGGCCTGCCCGCCGTGACGATCGCCCGCCCGCCCTTCAGCCCCACTATCCAGCCGGCCACACCGCCGACCGTCGCGCCCGCCCATGCCACGAGGATGAGCTCCACCAGGTCGAGGTGACCGTGCGCGGCGAAGACCGCCGCCGTGATGAGCGCCGCCTCACCGGGTCCGGGCAGCCCCGCCCAGCTGAGCAGAGCGGCGACGCCGACGCCCACGTAGCCCCCGGCGTACCCGTGGAAGTGGTGGTGCAGGTGGATGCCGAAGGGCAGGACGCGCAGCCAACGCACGCCCACAGGATCGCGGGTTCGCCGGGCGGTACGCCCCGCGTCCGATCGAGACCCGAGGGTGCGCCTCCTTTACATCCGGCGCCTACGCTCAATCGCGTGGCGGTCGTCTCCGCACGCAACCTGGTCAAGCGCTTCGGTCGCGGGCGGACCGCGCGTGAGGTGCTGAGCGGGGTCGGGCTCGACGTCGAGGGCGGCGAGCTGGTCGCGGTGCTCGGGCGCTCCGGGTCGGGCAAGTCGACGCTGCTGCACCTCCTGGGAGGGCTCGATCGCCCGGACGCGGGCACGGTCAGCGTCGTCGGGCAGCGGCTGAACGGAAGCGACCGGCGCCTCACCGAGCTGCGCCGAAGGCACGTCGGCTTCGTCTTTCAGGCCTTCCATCTGATCCCCGAGCTCACGGGCGAGGAGAACGTCCTGCTGGCTGCGCGCCTCGCGGACGCGGAGGGGTCAGCGATCCACCGGACTCGCGCGCTGATCGGGCAGCTCGGCCTGGCCCCTGTCGCCGGCCACCGCCCGCACGAGCTCTCCGGTGGAGAGCAGCAGCGGTTTGCGATCGCACGTGCGCTCGTGAACGCGCCCAGCGCGATCCTCGCCGACGAGCCGACCGGGAACCTGGACAGCGAGGCGGCTGCCGACGTCATCGGCCTCCTCCGCTCCATCGCGGACCGCGGCCATGCGGTCGTCCTCGCCACCCACGACCCGGATGCCGTAGCCGTGGCCGACCGCGTGCTGCGCCTGCACGACGGCCGGCTGCACCCGTGAGCCGGCTTCTGCCGGACGCGATCCGCGGCATCCGGTCACGACGCGGTCGCCTGCTGCTGGCCGCGACGGGCACGTTCGCGGCCGCGCTCATGATCGGGACGTCGCTGACGGTCGGCTACTCGCTCGCCACCGGCTTCGACCGGGCGAGCGCGCGCGCGGACGCGCCCGACGTGATCGCGCGCTTCCGCGGCGTGGAAGTCGGCGAGCTCGCGCGGCGCGTGCGGGCGCTCCCCGACCTCGCGGCGTCCGCCTACCGGCTGGAGCTCACCGACGTCCCGATCGCCGCCAACGGCACCACCGTCGCGCGCGGCGCCCCCCAGGTCGTCCTCGGCGGGCCGCGCGGCTACGCGATCGTCGACGGCCACGACCTCTCGGGCTCGGCCGACGAGGTGGTCGTGGAGCGCGGCGTGGCCCGGGCGCTCCACCTGCGTGTGGGGCAGCAGCTGCAGGTCGCCGACCTCGGAGCGCTCACGGTGGTCGGCATCTCCGTCTCGCCCGACAACGTGGCGTACCCACTCGCCTCGGCCGCGCGGATCTACCTGCCGCCGAGCGTGGTGTCCCCGGATTTCCGAGGCGAGGCGAACGTCATGCTCCTCTGGGCGCGCGATCGCCGCCAGCTCGAGCCGATGCTCGTGCAGGCGCGAGCTCTCAGCTACGGGCTGCAGGACCTTCGCTTTGTCACCCGCGCCGGAGTTCGGGCGCTCATCGACGACGCGGCCGGCATCGTCATCGCACTGCTCGTGTCCTTCTCCGCCGTCGCGCTCGGCGCGGCGGCGATCATGCTGGCGGCCGCCGCTCACGTGGACGTCCAGCGCCGGCTTCCGGCGATCGGGGTCGAGCGCGCGCTGGGAGCGTCGCGCGGACGGGTCGTTGGTCGCAGCGTGGTCGAGGCCGCGGCGGCGGCCATCCCCGCGGCGGCGGCCGGTCTGGCCGCGGGAACGCTGCTCACCGGGGCGGCGGCCGGCAGCCTCCTCGAGCGCCTCAACGAGATGCCTCCCGGGGCGGCCCTCGCCGGGCCGCTCGCGATCGCCTTCGCCGGCATGGTCGCGATCGTGGTCGCGGGGACCGCATGGCCGGCCTGGCGGGCCGCCTCGCGCCCGCCCGCGGAGGTGCTTCGCGGCGGCGACATCGAGCGCGCGCCCCGAACCGCCGCAGCGGGGCGCGGGTTCTTCGCCCTCGGCGCCCGCCTGATCGCCGCCCGCCGCGGTCGGGCGGTCGCGACCGTGGCCGTGCTCGGCGTGTCGGCCGGCGTGGCCCTCCTCATGCTGGCGCTCGCGTCCACGCTCGACCGCCTCGAGCAGGACCCCTCGTTGCTCGGCAAGCGCTACGCGCTGACGGTGCGCGCGCCTGCGTCGCGGACCGGCGAGATCTCGCGCGTGCGGGGCGTCGCGGCCGCCGCGCCACGCTACAGCGTCCAGGCGATCGACTCCTTCGACCTCGGGGAGACGATGACGCTCGTCGGCTATCCGGGCCGCCACACCACCTTCGAGGCGCCACCGCTCGCGAGCGGCAGGCGCGCAGGCGGCCCGCGGGAGGCCGAGGTCGGCCAGGGACTGGCGGACGCGCTCGGCCTGGGCGTCGGGGGGACGCTCGCGGCCCAGTTGCCATCGGGTCAGGAGCTGCGCTTCCGGGTGGTCGGCGTCGATCGCATCCTCGAGAGCGACGGCCGCGTGGCGTTCGTCTCGTCCGTTCCGCTCGCGCGCGCAACCCCCGGCGTCCAGCCGCAGATCGTGGTCCGGTTGCAGCCTGGCGCCGACGCCGGCGCGGTCTCGCGGCGGATAGCGACGCTCGGGCCAGCCTCCGGACCAGCCTCGGCCCCGGGGACGAGCGGTGCGCCGAGCGCCCGGCCGACCACCGCCGCCGTCGCGCCGCCGCGGCGCAGCGACTTCCTGACGATCCTCGCGGGCGTCCTGCGACTGGTCGCCGGCATCGACGCCCTGATCTGCCTCTACGCGCTGACCCAGGCGCTCGCCCTCACTGCCCGCGAACGACGCGGTGTGATCGCTCTGCTGCGCGCGCTTGGCTCCGGGCGGGGCGCGATCAGCGGCGTCTTTGCGGGGTCGGCATTCGCCCTTCTCGTGCCGGCGCTTGCGCTCGGGGCGCTGCTCGAGCGCGAGCTGCTCGGTCCACTCGTCTCACGCCTCGGCGCCTCCTACGTGTCCCTGCCGATCGCGGCGCGGCCGGGGGAGCTGGCGCTCGTCGCCGCGGTGGCGGCGGCAATCGGCGTCGGGGCCGCGCTGCGCACCGGTCGGCGGCTCGTGCGAGAGCCCGTCCTCGCGGGCCTCAGGGAGGACCTCTGACCGGCCGTGCGGATCGCGTGGCGGTGGCGCTCCTGCTCGCCGTCCTGGCCGCGGGCTGTGGAGGGAGCCGGACCGCGTCGGACAGCACGCTCCGTTCCACGCTCGCCGACCCGCACGGCACGGGGATCCTCTCCCGGGGTCCCGGCGAGCCGTTCGTAAACCGGACGGAGCTCGCGCCGGCCGGCCGCCCGGTGCGCCAGCTCGCGCTCTTCGCGGTGCTGGCGGACGCCCACCTGCGGGACGCCGAGTCGCCCGCCCGCGTGCCGTTCCTCGCCCGCCTCGGCCCGCCGTTCCAGTCGACCTTCCGGCCGCAGGAGGCGCTGACGGCCCAGGTGCTGGCGTCCACGGTCTCCTCACTCGACCGTCTACCGCTCCAGGCTGTGGTCGAGGCCGGGGACCTGATCGACAACGACCAGCGAAACGAGCTCGACCAGGCTCTCGCCACGCTCCGCGGGGGCCGCGTGCGCCCGGGCAGCGACGGCGCGCGCTACGCCGGCGTCCAGTCGGCCAGCAACCCGGATCCCTTCTACTACAGGCCCGACGTCGACGCGCCCCGGCATCAGGGCCTCCTGGCCGCCGCGATGCGTCCGTTCAGGTCTCCCGGGCTGCGCGCCCCGTGGTACCCGGTCCTCGGCAACCACGACATCCTCGTCCAGGGCGAGCTCCCGCCTACACCCGCGACGAACGCCATCGCGGTCGGCTCGAGGCGCCTGATCGACCTCTCGCCCGAGGCCAGGTCCGTCCTGCGGCTGCGCGACCCCCACGAGATGGCGAACGTGCTGGCGCGTGGACTGCCCGGCCGAAGCGTGCCGACCACACCCGACCGTGGGCGCGCGGAGCTGCCCGCGGCCTCAGTGCTCGCGCGGCTGCGCTCGGCCAGCGGTCACGCGGGCGGCGGTCCGCTGCTCGACTACGCCTTCGACATCGGCGGCTCCGTCCGCGGGATCGCGCTGGACACGGTGCGCCGCGACGGCGGCAGCGAGGGCCTCGTCCGGCCGGCGCAGCTCGGGTGGCTCGCGGGCCAGCTCCGCAGCGCCGGTACGAGGTGGGTCATCGTCTTCTCCCACCAGCCCCTGCCCTCGTCAAGCGGGGGCGAGGCGGCGCTCCGGCTCCTCGACGCCGACCCGCGCGTGATCGCGGTGGTGGCGGCCCACACGCACCGCAACTCGATCGTCGCGAGGCGCGTGCGGGCGCCCGGCTACTGGCTGATCACGACGGCGTCGATCGTCGACTACCCGCAGCAGGCGCGCGTCTTCCGGCTGGAGCGGACCGCAGGCGGCGGCCTGGACCTTCAGACCTGGACCCTCAACCACGGCACGCGCGGGCTCCCCGGGATCTCACTCGAGCTCTCCTACCTCGACGCGCAGGGCGGACGGCCCAACGGGTTCGCGGGGCGGAGAGCCGACCGTAACGCGCGGTTGTTCCGGTAGAGGATCGCTCAGGCGGGCGCAGCTCCGACGGCCTCGGAGCCATCCACCGCGGTGAGCGGCCTGGCGAGGGACTCGAGCGACTTCTGCTCCGCGGGTACCCCGTACACGATCTCCACGATCCCGCCGACGATCATGAGGATCGCGCCGATCGCCAGCGCCTTGAAGACCTCCGACGCCTTGCCGGTGGCGACCATCGGCGCGAACAGCTGCGGCCCGATGATCCCGCCGATCCCGGTCCCGACCGCGTAGAACAGCGCGATCGCGAGCGCGCGAGTCTCCATCGGGAAGAGCTCGCTCACCGTCAGGTAAGCCGCGCTGACGCCGGCGGACGCGAAGAAGAACACGATCGACCAGGCGATCGTCAGGCTAACCGCGGTCAATTCGTGCTGCGAGAACAGGTAGCCCGTCACGAGCAGAAGGGCGCCCGACAGGATGTAGGTGCCGGCGATCATCGGCTTGCGGCCGATCGTGTCGAAGAAATGGCCAAGGACGACCGGGCCGACCAGGTTGCCGACGGCGAAGGCCACAAGGTAGAAGGGCGCGTCGGCGTCGCTGACCCCGAAGAACTTGCCGAGCAGCGTGGCGTAGCCGAAGAGGATCGAGTTGTAGAGGAAGGCCTGGCCGATGAACAGCGCCAGGCCGAGCACCGTCCTCCGCGGGTAGCGCTGCGCGATCGTGCGGGCGATCGAGACCAGCGGAATCGACCTGCGCTGGCGAACGGTGATCGTCTCCCCGGGCTCCTCGAGGCGCTCCCCGGTGTCCTCGGCCACCTCGCGCTCGATACCGCGCACGACCTCCTCCGCCTCACGCTCGCGGCCGTGGATGAACAGCCAGCGGGGGCTCTCCGGCACGCTGCGGCGAACCAGCAGGATCCCGAGCCCGAGGACCGCTCCCAGGGCGAAGCAGAGGCGCCAGCTCAGGAAGGTCGAGAAGGCGCGGAGCGCTCCGACCGCCAGCAGCGCGCCCAGCGCGGCGCCGCCCCAGTAGGTCCCGTTGATGACGATGTCCACCCGCCCCCGGATGCGCGCTGGGATCAGCTCGTCGATCGCGGAGTTGATCGCGCTGTACTCGCCTCCGATGCCCATCCCCGTCAAGAACCGGCACATGTAGAGCCACCAGGCCGCGAACGAGAACGCGGTGGCCACGGTCGCGAGGAGGTAGACGCCGAGCGTGATCATGAACAGCCGCTTGCGGCCGAACCGGTCGGTGAGCTGTCCGAAGATCAGCGCGCCAACGCACGCGCCCGCCACGTACAGCGACGCCGCCCAGCCGGATACGTCGGCTGCCGAGATCGTGACGCCGCTCCCCTTCTTCGAGATCGCGCCGGCGATCGATCCGACGACCGTGACCTCGAGGCCGTCGAGGATCCAGACCGTGCCGAGCCCGATGAGCACCTTCCAGTGCCAGCGCGACCACGGGAGCCGGTCGAGGCGCGCGGGGATGTTCGTGCGGATGGTGCGCGAGTCGGCGATGGCGGCTTCCACGGCGCGGCCTCAGGGCGCCGGCGACGGGGTTCCGGACGTTGCCGGCGGCGTCTCCTGGTTGCGGAGCCGGCTGTGGCGAATCCCGTACCCGAAGTAGACGACGAACCCGACCGCCATCCAGACCACGAACCGCACCCAGGTGGTCCCCGGGAGGTTCAGCATCAGCCAGAGCGACGCGAGGATCGAAAGGACCGGTACGTACGGCACGGCGGGCGTCCGGAACGCCCGCTCGAGATCCGGCCGCCGGCGTCGCAGCACGAGCACACCCGCCGAGACCAGGACGAACGCGAACAGCGTCCCGATGTTCACCAGGTCGGCGAGCGTGGTCAGCGAGAGGGTCGCCGCGAGGACGGCCACCGCGACCCCGGTGACGAGCGTGGTGCGATACGGCGTGCGGAAGCGCTCCGAGACCTGCGCGAAGACGGGCGGCAGGAGGCGGTCACGGCTCATCGCGAAGAAGACGCGGCTCTGGCCCAGCATGAGGATGAGCATCACGGTGGTGAGGCCGGCGAGCGCGCCGAACGACACCGTCTGGGCGATGCCGGTCTCGTGCACGCTGTCGAACGCCTTCGCGAGCGGGGCGTCCACCGAGATCCGCGTGTATTTGACCATCCCCGTCACCACGAGCGAGACCGCCACGTAGAGCACCGTGCAGATCGCGAGCGATCCGATCAGGCCGATCGGAAGGTCGCGCTGCGGGCGCTTCGTCTCCTCGGCCGCGGTCGCGACCACGTCGAAGCCGATGAACGCGAAGAAGACGAGCGCCGCCGCGGTGAAGATCCCGCCGACGCCGAAGGTGCCGGTGTTCACGCCGATGTCCTGGATCAGCGTCGTCTCCGATGTCCCACCCGGCGCCGGCGACGAGCCCGATGGCGGCACGAACGGGTGGTAGTTCCCGCTCTTCACGAAGGCGAGGCCGGCGAAGATCACGAGCAGCACGATCGCCACCTTCACCGCCACGATCACGGTGTTCACGGTGCTCGAGAGGCGGATCCCGAGGCACAGGAGGACCGTGAGGACCAGCACGATGGCGGCCGCCACGAGGTTGTGGTGAGTTCCGTCGAGCCACTGGGGGAGGTTCAGGTTGAAGGTGTCGTGCATCACCGTCCTGAAGTACGTCGACCACCCTGACGCGACCGTGGCCGCGCCGAGCGCGAGCTCCAGCATCAGGTCCCATCCGATGATCCACGCGATGAGCTCCCCGAGCGACGCGTAGGAGAACGTGTACGCCGACCCCGCCACCGGCACAGTGGACGCGAACTCGGCGTAGCAGAGGGCCGCGAGCGCGCACGCGATCCCGGCGGCCACGAACGACAGGCTCACCGCGGGCCCGGCGATCGTGCCGGCGGCCTTGCCCGTCAGCACGAAGATGCCGGTGCCGATGATCACCCCGACGCCGAAGACCACGAGCTGCAGCGGCCCGAGCGCGCGCCGGAGGCGATGGCCGGGCTCGTCGGTCTCGGCTATCGACTGCTCGATCGATTTTGTCCTGAGGAGGTCCACCTGTACGGGTGGTTCCCCGCACGGCCGGTCGCTATTCGCGGGCGATCGGCCGCCCCTCACGCGCAGGGCGGCGACCGGCGAGTCAGTGGTGGAAGGACGTGGCCGACGCTCCGTGCACCGGCTCGTGCTGGCGCTCGAGCGCCGGCAGGGCGCTCTTCAGGTCGCCCACGAACATATCCGCCAGGTCGTGGCTGAACCCGTTGCGCACGACCACCCGCAGCACGGCGAGGTCCTCGCGGTTCGCCGGGAAGGTGTACGCCGGCACCACCCAGCCGTGCTCGCGCAGCTTCGTCGACGCGTCGAAGACGCTGAAGCTCTCGATCCCGTCGCGCACCTTGAACGCGACGACCGGGAGCTCGTCGCCCCTCGTCAGCACGTCGAACGCGTCGAGCTTGACAATCGAGCCGGCCAGCCGCGTGGCCACGTCGCGGCACTCCTGCTGGACTCGCCGGTAGCCGTCGAAGCCGAGCCGCAGGAAGTTGTAGTACTGGAGCGCCACCTGGGCGCCCGGCCGTGAGAAGTTGAGCGCGAACGTCGGCATCTCCCCGCCCAGGTAGTTCACGCGGAAGACGAGCTCGTCGGGCAGCGCGCCGGCATCGCGCCAGACGGCCCATCCCACGCCCGGGTAGACGAGCCCGTACTTGTGGCCCGACGTGTTGATCGAAGCGACCCGCGGCAGGCGGAAGTCCCACACGAGCTCCGGGTCGAGGAACGGCGCGATCATCGCGCCCGACGCCCCGTCGACGTGGATCGGGACGTCCAGGCCGGTCCTCTTCTCGAGGTCGTCCAGCGCGGCCGCGATCTCGGCGACCGGCTCGTAGCTGCCGTCGAACGTCGACCCGAGGATGGCGACGACGCCGATCGTGTTCTCATCGCACCGCGCGACGGCCTCCTCCGCCGACAGCTGGAAGCGGTCGCCCTCCATCGGCACGCAACGGGCCTCGACCTCGAAGTAGTTGCAGAACTTCTCCCAGCAGACCTGGACGTTGATGCCCATCACGAGGTTCGGACGGCCGCGGGAGCCGCCGTCGCGTCGCTCCCACCGCCGCTTGAGCGCGAGGCCGCCCAGCATGCACGCCTCGCTGGACCCGGTCGTCGAGCAGCCCACGGCGTCGCCGCGCGCGGGCGACCGCCACAGGCTGCCGAGGATGTTCACGCAGCGGCGCTCGAGCTCCGCGGTCTGCGGGTACTCGTCCTTGTCGATCATGTTCTTGTCCGAGCACTCGGCCATGAGCCGGCGCGCGTCGTCCTCCATCCAGGTCGTCACGAAGGTGGCGAGGTTCGTGCGGGCGTTCCCGTCGAGCATCAGCTCGTCGTGGACGACCTGGTAGGCGGTGCGCGGGTCGATGCTCCCGTCGCCGAGCCTGTGCTTGGGCACCGCGTCCATCGCGGGATCCGCGAACAGCGGGTTGACCTGGACCTCCTCCCCGCCCGGGTGCTTGGGCTCTCGGCCGCCGTGCAGCGCCATCTACTCGATCGATCCCGAGCGCGACGGCTTCGAGGTGCGTGGACGCCTCGGAGGGGCCACTAGAGCGAGAAGACGACGACCTTGCCCTCGCTCGGGGCGACGAGCGTCTTCCCGGCGGCGGCGAGTGGGGGGAACGAGGTGGAGCCGGATCCGACCGTGGTCGACTTGAGCAGGTGACCGTCTGAGAAGCGGAATTGGTTGAGCGTGCCGTCCTTGGTGAGGGCGAAGACGCTGTTGCCGGCGATGATCGGGACGGAGCCTCCCGCGCTGTTCTGCCACGCGACGTGGAAGCCCTTGGCGCCGATGTGCAGCGCGTAGAGCGAGCCGCCGCAGGGCACGATCGCGATCGGGGCGCGGAATGCGTCGGCGCCGAGGGCCTCGCTTCCGCAGACGGGCCCGCCGAACTGCTCCTTGCCGACGCCGCCGAGGTCGTGATTCAGAAGCTCACCGACCCCGTTCTTGCCGATCTGGAAGACGCGCCCGTGGGAGACCGGGAGCGGCGCGAGCGAGCCCTCGTCGACATCGCCCGCCGACAGGCTCGCCCAGTTGGTGGGGGCCCAGTACGCGAGCCGGTGAAGGTCGCGCGACAGGCGGATCACGCTGTTCTGGTACCCGAAGCTTCCGGCGCCGCCGTTGCCGGTGCTCACGAGCAGCGTCCCGGACTGCGTGCTCATCCCCGCGGGCGCCCAGATGCTCGCCTCGGTGGCCGGGTTCTTGTAGGAGATCTTGCTCCCGCCGCTCTCGGTCCGCGAGATGACGTACCCGTGATAGGTGCCGCAGTCGCCGTAGAGGCCTCCGTACGGCACGTAGATCCGCCCGTGTGTCGCGAGCAGGGCGCCGCGCTCCTGCTGGGCCAGGCGATTGGGCGGATCGACCCGCCCGTGGACCGCCACCGTGCCATCCGAGAGGCGCAGCCCGAAGAGCACGTGCTTGTGCCCGGAGTGGAGAAAGGCGACAGCGAAGAGCCGGCCGCCGGCGATCACCGGGGTGCCCGTGATGCCGGACGGATCGATGTTGCCGCACGGGAGGTCGCCACCCGGGACCGGCGATCCGAGGTGGCGCTTCCACACGAGCTGGCCGCCGGTCGTGAACGCGTAGACCGTGTCGTTCTCCGTCGCCACGTAGATCCGGCCGCCGGCGATGAGCGGCTCGGCGTATACCTCGCCGTCCACCGGGAGCTCGAACCGCTTGTGGAGGCTCGGGTTCGACGGAGCGCCCGGCACGATCCCCGCGCGTGAGGAGGACCCGCCATAGGTCTTCCAGGCGGATCCGCCCGAGGCCGCGCGCGCGACGGCTGCGGTTCGCGTGGTCGTGCTCGACGCGGAGGCCGTACGAGCGGCGGGCCTAGCTGCGTGCCCGCTCGAGGACCCGCAGGCGACGACCGCAACGGCCGCGACGGCGAGCGTGGTCGCCACGGGCGGGAGACGTGATGACCGCATCAGCGCGCGCTCTCCAGGCGCGGGACCGCGGCCAGCCATGCGAACAGCGCCACCGGCGCCCCATGGGTCATGAGCTGACCGTAGCGATAGCTCCTGTAGCCGTCGCGGTGGGCGGCCGCCGCGCTGCCATCCCAGAACTTGAGGAACAGGATTCCGATGCGACCCTTGCGAAGCGCGTCGTCGGCTGCCCTCCGCGCCCAGGCGTAGAGCCCCGCCGGAGCGACGCGGACGTGCGCCCTTGCGGCGGCCGCCGCCGCGCGACGGTCGGTCGCAAGCTGCAGCACGTACCGGAACAGGATCGTGTCCGCGGGGGGCTTGTAGAAGGGGTCCCGGCCCTTCCAATGCCGGTACGAGTGGATGGCCAGACGCCACGCGTCGGCGCAGCTTCGCGAGTCGCCGCGGTGGCAGAGCGCCAGCTTGGCGCCGATCATCGTGCCCTCGATGTAGCTCAGCGGCGGCTCGTCGGGGCTCCCGTAGAGCCGGCCGTTGCTCGGGCTCGGGGCCGCGCGGCGGTCGGCGGCGCGGATATACCGACGAGCGCTGTCGCGGAACGCGGTCTTGCCGGTGTACTCGTAGAGCTCGGCCGCCAACGCCGCGGCCCCGCCGAGCGTCTCCAGGTTCGATCCCTTCTCGTGCACCCGCGTGCTCCACCGCATGCGCTGGGTCGCCGCGTCCCAGCCCTGCTTGTCGAGGAACCTTAGGGCGAGGGCGGCATCGCCCAGGTAGCGCCGGTCGTGCGTGACCCGGTACGCGTCCACGAAGGCAAGCCCCCACCACCCGTTGTCGTCGAACCAGATCTCGTCACCGTAGGTGTGGGACCCCTGGTAGGGGCCGTACCCGCCCATGGAGCGGTTGTAATAGGTCTCCGCGACCGTTGCGAACGACTGCACGGCGTCGCGGTTCGCCGGAGTCGGCTCTGCCAGCGCGACGCCCTCGATCGCCTCGAACAGCCCGAACAGCGTCCAGATCGTGGCGAGCGGGTATTGGTCGTGGTCGTAGAGCCTGTCGTTGTACCAGCCGAGCTGCGGGTTCCACCACTTGCGCCGGGCGTCGGCGATGCCCTGCTTCGCAAGCGTCAGATACCGCTCGGAGTCGGCGGGCCGGATGGGGCCCGCGGGCGGGTCGCCCGTTCGGGTGGGACCGGCCGCCCTGGTAGGCGGCGGCGGTATCGGGCTCGGCGGCCGTGGCCAGAGCGCGATCGCGACGGCGACCGTTGCCAAAGCCAAAATACCGGCGACGGCCGCCGCCCCCGGGCGGCCGGCGACGCGGCGGCGTTCGCGTCGGAGGTCGGTGCTCATGGAGCGTGTCGCACTCTAGAGACCATCCGCGAAACCCCTGCTTTCCTGCGGCGTGGCCGGACGCGCGCGGAGAAGGTCGCCTCGACCTGGCAGGATGCCGCGGCCGTGGCCGCGCACCACGCACCCACCCGCGTACGAAACCGGCCGCGCCCGGCCGGGCTGCAGCGCCTCTGGCCGGTGCTCGCGCTGGTCGCCGTCTCGATCGTCGCCCTCACCACCACCTCGGGCGGCGGCCCGCCTCTCGCCGTCTACCCGGCGGCTGGTACGCCGGTCGCCTCGCCATCGACCCAGATCAGCTTCCGGGGGGCGGGCACCGACGACCTGAGCGGGCTCCAGGTGAGAGGCTCCCGCACGGGCCTCCACCGAGGCAGGCTGCTCGCGCACTCCGACGGCAGAGGTGCGAGCTTCCTTCCGTCGGCGCCGTTCGCCCCGGGGGAGACGGTGAGCGTCCGCGCGGACAGGCCGCTCGCGGGCGCCCAAGGCGGCGCGGTCAGGTTCCGGATCCTCACGCCGGTTCCAGGCCTCGTGCTGAGGCCGCAGCCGGACGCGGGCGGGACGGCGAGGGTCTCGCAGCGCTTTCGCACCGAGCCGGGCCTGCGTCCGCCGCGCGTCCAGGTCCTGACGCGAACAGCGGGGGTGTCCCCTGGGTTCTTGATGACCGCCCCCAAGATGGAACGTGGTCAGGACGGCGCGATGATCGCCGACGGCTCGGGCCGGCTCGTCTGGTACCACCCGGCCCCGAAGGGAACGAGCATCTACGACTTCCGCTCGCAGAGCTACCGCGGCAAGCCGGTGCTCACGTGGTGGGAGGGGCGCGTCCTGTATTCGAAGGGATACGGGCAGGACGCCATCTACGACAGCTCCTACCGGCGGATCGCGACCGTACGGGGCGCGAACGGCTACCAGGCCGACCTTCACGAGTTCCAGCTCACGCCGCGCGGCACGGCGTACATCACGGCCTTCCAGCCGGTGGACTACGACCTCTCCTCGGTGGGCGGCGGCCGCGCAGCGCCCGTGTTCGACTCGATCGTGCAGGAGATCGACATCCGCACGGGCCTGGTCGAGTTCGAATGGCACAGCCTCGGACACATCCCGCCCACCGACTCCTACGCGCAGTACTCGGTGTTCGAGCGCTCGCCCTACGACCCGTTCCACGTCAACTCGGTTGACGAGGAGCCCGGCGGCAGGCTGCTGATCTCGGCCCGCAACACGAGCGCGGCGTACGAGCTGGACCGCGCGTCGGGCAGGATCGTCGCGCGCCTCGGCGGGAAGCGGAGCAGCTACGCGATGGGCGCGGGAACGGCGTTCGTCGCGCAGCACGACGTGCGCCATCACGGCCCGCGTGAGATAACGGTGTTCGACAACGGCTCCGGGGTCCCGCACGCGGGCCGCCGCCCGGCGCGGGGACTGGTGCTCGAGCTCGACCGCGGGGCGCGCAGGGTGAGCCTCGGCCGGGCGCTCGAGCGCCCGCGGCCGGTGTTGGCGCTCAGCCAGGGGGACGTGCAGGAGCTGCCGGACGGCGGCTATTTCGTGGGGTGGGGCGGCTCGGCCCCCTACATGTCCGAGTTCGGCCACGACGGCCGCCTGCTCTTCGATGCGGCGTTCCTCCCGGGTGGCGCCAACAGCTACCGGTCGTACCTGATGCCGTGGCGCGCGCGTCCGTGGTATGCGCCGAAGGTCGCCGCGGCGCGGCGCCCGGACAGGGTGCAGGTTTGGGCGAGCTGGAATGGCGCGACCGGAGTCGCGGCCTGGGACGTCCTGGGCGGAGTGACGCCCGGCGCGCTTCGAGCGGTGGCGACGGTTCCGCGAACGGGGTTCGAGACCCCCGCCGCGGTCAGGGGCGCCTACCGGTACGTGGCCGTGCGCGCGCGCGCAAGCGACGGCTCCGTGCTCGGCACCTCTCCGGCACGCCGGGTCACGCCTTAGCCGGCGGCTAGGAGAGCGTCCGCAGCGTCCAGAGGTCGGACGCGAGGCTCGCGTCGAGCAGGTACGCGTAAGGCATCGTGAAGTAGCCCCCGGCCGCCCACGCCTGCCCCCAGGAGTTGCGGACCGTGAACCGCTGCTCTGAGTCGTCGTAGCCGACCGCGACGACGGCGTGGCCCCCGAGGACGCCCTCCGAGGGCGCGGGCATCTCGACCCGCCCGGTCGCCGCCACCCCATCGGACTCGAACGACTCGTAGACGGTGAACCCGAAGACGAACGGATAGCCCTCGGCGAGGCAGGTCCGCAGCGCGGTGGCGGTCTGCGGCAGGCGCCGGTACGAGACCGCCCGGTGCAGTCGCGCGTCGGCGTATGCGTTCTCGGGAGGGCGCTCGGCGAACCTCGAGATGTCGTACGGCCAGTCCGTCTCGGGAGGCGCGCCATCGCGGGCGAGCACCTTGAAGCCGTCGCGAATCATCGCCCCGGAGTCGCGGTCGACGCTTCCCTCGATCTCACGCTCCCCGTAATAGATGAAGAGCCGCGAGGGCGTGCCGAAGCCCTCGCCCTGTCTCTCGGCCTCGAACTGGTCCGCGGCGGCGATCGCCTGGCCGGTGCAGCTCCCGAGCGCGCCCTGCTCGAAAACCGGAGGCATCGCGTCCTGAAGCGATGCGGCGCGTGGCAGGCGGCGCTGTGCGACGGGCGGCGGTGCGTACAGCAGGTCCCGGTGGTCGGGAAGGTCCGGCAGCCAGCCGTAGCTCTGGATCCTGCGGCCCCCGCTCATCCAACCGGGTGATCGGCCGGCCGGCCCCGCCGTTGACCGGGCTCGCGCTCCCGCGCCGCCGAGCGGCCTGCTTCAGCGGATGCGCCGGATGAGCTCGATCACGGTCCGGCCCACCGCATCGAGGCTCTTTCGCGAGAGCAGCCGAAGCCGGTCCTCGAGGCTGTGCCCGGGATAGCTCCAATCGATCAGGTCGACCGCGCGGACGCCCGAGCGAAGGAACGGCGTGTGGTCGTCGATGATCGCCGTCTCGGTGGTGTCCGGGAAGTAGCTGGAGGTCCCGACCGCCCCCGCCGAGGCGCGCAGCCTGCTCCAGAGCGATTCGGTGGAGCTGCCCTCGCGCGGCAGCTGCAAACCCTTGTTGCCGACGTAGTCGAGCAGGATCATCCGGGCCGTGCGGCCGGGATGCCGAGCGACGTAGGCGCGGGAGCCGCGCAGGCCCGAGTCGTAGAAGTCGCCGCTCTGCTCGGGAAGGCCGGACGGCGGCTCCTCGCCGTCGAAGAGGACGAAGCGGACCTCCCTCCCGGTGCGGCTGAGGTTGGCCGCGGCGAGCGCACGCGCGATCTCGACCACGATCGCCGTCCCCGCGGCGCCGTTGTTCGCGCCCACGAAGCCCTTCGGCGTGGCCAGCGTGTCGTAGTGCGCGCCAACGACGATCCCCGGGCGGCGGCCGGGGATCGTGCCGATCACGTTGCGAACCCCCTTCTGGTTGGGGACCGCCTCGAACTTGCCGTGCGGCAGGAGCGCCTTGAGCTTCACGGCAAGCGCGCGAAGCTGGGGCGAGCCGGCCGGCCGCTGTCCGAACGCGACCTGCTCGCGCACCAGCCGCCAGGCGAAGTGCGAGTCGAAGTGCGCGAGCTCGGCCGCACGAAGGTGGTGACGGGCGGCACCCGAGTCGGCAGCCGCCGCCAAAGCTGACGCAGCCGTGCAGACTCCGACTGCGATTAGGGCAAGCGCGCGGCGCAAGCCGATGAGGCTAGCCCGAGCTCAGCCGGCCGTGCGGCGGCCGGTGGT
Source organism: Actinomycetota bacterium (assembly GCA_019246335.1). Lineage (GTDB taxonomy): Bacteria > Actinomycetota > Thermoleophilia > Solirubrobacterales > Thermoleophilaceae > AC-37. The sequence continues at coordinate 29,721 of JAFAQQ010000090.1, forward strand.
CGCGTCCCCGTCTCCTACCATCGGGCGGGGCGCCGGCCGACCTGCGGTCGCCATCGCGATGGCCAGCTCGCGAGCATCCATCCTTCCCCTCCCGCGGCGCGGCGCCCTCACGCGCGCCCCGACCGGGCACGCGGC
>JAFAQQ010000006.1 GCA_019246335.1 Actinomycetota bacterium
GTGCTGTTGCAGGCGACGCCCCACGGCTCGTGGGTCGCCGCGGCCGTCTTTGCCGTCGCGGCGCTCACCGACACCCTCGACGGGTACCTCGCGCGCTCACGCCGCAGCGTGACGACATTCGGCAAGGTCATGGACCCGATCGCCGACAAGCTGCTCATCGCCGCCGCGCTGATCTCCCTGGTGAGCCTGGGCCGGGTGGCGCCGTGGGCGGCGATGGTGATCATCGCGCGCGAATTCGCCGTCAGCGGCCTGCGGGTCGCGGCGGGGGCGCAGGGAGTCGTGATTCCGGCAAGCCCGCTTGGCAAGGCGAAGACGCTCTCGCAGGTGGTGGCCGTCCTGGCCCTTATCGCGGCTCGGGACGCCGGCGTGTGGTGGGCGCAGGCGCTCCTCTACATCGCGGTCGCCACCACGATCGCGTCGGGAGCCGACTACTTCCTGGGGTTCAGGCGCCGGATCGAGGACGCGCGCGCCTCACGCGACGCTCGCGTGGACTCACGCGCCCGCGCCGGCTAGAGGGGGGGTCAGGCGGAGGTGAGTCCGGCCGCGGCCGGTAGCCGCTCGAGCAGCTCCTCGCGCGACGTCCCGCGGACGTAGAGAGCGCGGTCGAAGGTCTTTCCGTAGACGGCGAACAGCGCGAACAGGACGTCGACGGTGCACACCGCGGTCGACCCGCGCCCGCGGGCGAACTCTTCGGCACGGACGCTGACGAGCTCGACCACGTCCTCTCCCAGTGGCCGCCTTCGGAGCAGGCGGACCGAGGCTGGCTGCGCGGGGGTCTCGAGCGGCGCCTCGCCGACCCCGAGGGATTGCAGTGTCGCGCCGACCCATCCGTGGAGGCGAAGCACGCGCACCCACCGCTCCGCCTCGTCCTCTGGAGAGCACGCGAAGGGCACGGCGGTATCGGCGAGAGCGAGCACGATGGCCGCATCCTGAGAGAGCCCCAACCGGTCGCCGCTGTCTCCCATGTACAGGTGATCGACCGGCCGCCACCGGCCTGAAGCGGCCCTCGCGAACGGTGGACGGGTGATGCGGGGCCGGTCCGCGGTCTAACGCCGGTGGCTCAGGCCGCGCTGAGCCAGTCCCGCGGCGTGAGGTGCGGACCGCGTTCCCCGCCTGCGAGCTCCCGCGCCAGGTCCCCGAGGAGGCCGTGCCGCTCGGCGACCACGTCGTGGTGGTGGATCGTCTCGAGGTTGCGCTGGTGCGCCGAGATGAAGATCTCGTCGCCGAGGTCGGCAAACTCGTCGACGGCGAGCCTCACCATCTCGCGCACGCAGTCCTCGACGAAGCGCGGGCGCCGATGGGCCTTTTCCACGACGTGCGCCTCGTCAGGCCGCTTCATCAGCTCGTAGATCTCCGAGCTCATCGAGGACTCGACGATCCTGAGCAGGACCGCCGCGTCGATCTCCCCGGCACACTGCTCCGGGCAGCCGACGTGCAGCGTCCCCACTCCACGCTGGTTGTGGGTGGCGATGGGAACGCTCCGGACGATCCGCTCCACCTCGGCGGCGTCGAAGCCCTCCTCGGCGAGCCGGCTGCGGGCGCGCTCCGATAGCAGCTCCTGCGCGCAGGGGCAGGCCGTCATGCCCTGAGCCTCGACCCCGACGAGACGGCGGGTCCCCCGCTCCGACGCCACCGCCGATCCGAGCAGCCGGTAGATCTGCTGCGTCTGCGAGCCGCTGATCGGCGCCGGCTTGTGCTCGGGATAGCGCGCGGAGATCCGCGCCTCCGCCCGGGTCGCGTTCTGGCGCTGGCGGACCCGCTCGGCGATGTGCGCGGCGAGCGTCTCCGCCTTCAGCGCCTCGCCGATCACCACCTCCTCGATCGCCTCCTCGATGACTTCCTCGAAGCGCGACATGTGGGCACCCTTCTGGTGAGGCCCGAGATCGACGTAGCAATCGAGGTCGGCGTAGAAGAGCTGCTCGATGCCGTTCGAGCGAATGCGCAGCACCTGCCGCACGCCGGTGACCCCGACACTCGAGAGGCTCAAATGGGCGCTGGGGGGCCGCGCCTGGACGTCGGTCGGCGCGACGCCGGAAAGGGCGGCTGTATCGGCCATCGTTTGCTCAAGATAGCGGCCCGAATCAGGGGTATCGATATGCCGGAATCGGGTGTATGGTGGCCTTCGTCCGGACTCGCGCACGTCGCAGGCCACGGCTCCGCGGTCTCAGGGGCCGCGCGGATCCGGAATCGACGATTTAGAGCGGAGAGGCGATGGCATCGTCCGGAGGGCCGGTGCGGCTTCCGGAGTAGGAAAGCGACGGAACCGACATGGATCAGGAGGAACAGGCCGCCCTACTCGTAGATCCTCCCGGCGAGGGGTCGCTGGCCAACAGCGAAGAGCTTCGTCCGCTGCTCGAAGCGGGCAGGGAGCGCGGGTTCGTCCGCTTTGACGATCTCGTTCGGTCCCTCGACGAGCTGGAGGTCACGAAGGAGCAGGTTCGCGACCTCCGGGCGTACCTGGGTGAGCAGGGCATCGAGCTCCTATCGGCG
>JAFAQQ010000009.1 GCA_019246335.1 Actinomycetota bacterium
TCGCCGAGGGCCATCCAGACGGCGAAGGGCCACTTCTCGGTGGTCGCCGGCACGGGGTCGGGTGCGAACGAGCGCGGCATCGGCACCTACCGCCGAGGGCCCGGCGCCACCACCGCCACCACGTCAGCTCGCGGGGTGCTCGCGGCGGGGTCCCCCGGACCGCTCACGGCCACCTGCCGCCGGCTCTTCAAGCGCGCGCTGGGGATGGCGTCCGAGCCCTCGATCGCCGCCGCCGGCGACATCGCATGCCCCGGCGGGGACGCCTCGACGCCCGTGAGCTGCCAGCAGCGCGCGACCTCCGACCTGCTCGTCGGCCCACTCGCCGCGGTGCTCGCGCTCGGTGACAACCAGTACAACGCCGGCACCTACGCCGAGTACACGAGCGGGGCGAACGCGTTCGATCAGACGTGGGGAAGGGTCAAGCCGCGCACCTACCCCACGCCCGGAAACCACGAGTACCAGGACCCGGCCGGCGGAGCGGCCGGCTACTTCCGCTACTTCGGCGCCGGCGCCGCTCACAGGCCGGGTGCCGAGGGCGCGGGCTGGTACTCCTTCGACCTCGGCGCGTGGCACATCCTGTCGATCAACGCGAACTGCGGCGTGACCGCCGGGGACCTCGGGTCCTCGGCCTGCGGGGGCGGCTCGGCCCAGGAGCGGTGGGTGAGGGCGGACCTCGCGGCCAACAGCAAGTCGACCCTCGGAGGACCGAGTTGCATCCTTGCCTTCTGGCACGAGCCGCTGTACAGCTCAAACCCGGCGGCCGTGAACCCCGCCATGCGCACGATCTGGCAGGACCTGGTTGACGCCCGAGCCGACGTCGTCCTGAGCGGGCACCAGCACGACTACGAACGCTTCGCTCCGCAGGACGCCAATGGCAATGCAAGCCCCACCGGGATCACCCAGTTCGTGGTCGGAACGGGGGGCGAGGACCACGAGCTGCCGGGCCTTCCGGCGGCCGCGAACAGCGCCGTCGAGGACCATGTGACGTTTGGAGTTCTCAGGCTGACCCTCCGTCGCCACAGCTATGGATGGGACTTCGAGCGAATCGCCGGCTCGCCGACCGCGTTTGGCGACTCGGGCTCCGCCCCCTGCCACTAGATGCTTGATTCCGACAGAGGTCTGGAACCAGTCGTCTAGCTCACCGGGCGCGGACCCTCGACCGCAACCCCGATCGGACGGTGTTCACGGAGTCGTACAGGAACAGCCTGCCGCTCCCGCGCCGCAGGTTGTACCAGCGGTCCGCGCGGCCGACCCGAAGGACCTCGCGCAGGCCGCGGCGGCGGGATTGAAGGTCGGAGAGCGCCGCCGAATCCGCGCCGCGCAGCAGCCAGAGCAGGTGAAGGACCTCGCGCCCGAGATGGCGGCACGTGACCGCGTCGCGCGGTGGAGGCTCCGGCGGGGTGAACGTGGGCTCGATCTTCTGAATCGCGGCCCAGGCCGGATACTCAAAGCCCATCCGCCGCGCGAGCGCCATGCTCCCCCATGCACGCCCGTTCAGCTCGAGGAACAGGGCCCGCCCATCGCGGGCGCGGAGCATCTCGAACATGTAGAGCCCGTTCCACCGCGCCGCGCGCAGCATGCGCGCCGCCGCCTCCAACAGCGCGGGGTCGACCGGCAGTGGCGCGCAGGCGCTGGTCGACCCCTTCGCGCCAACGCCGCGCAGCCGCGTGTGAGCGCTCGCGCGCTGCACCTCCCCGTCCAGCGCGAGCCCGAACAGGCCCTCGACGCGGCCGTGCACGAACGGCTGCAGGAGGAGCGGCTCGTCCTGCTCGTAGAGGTTTCCGGCGGCCGTGAGCTCGCCCGCGTCGCCGCAGATGCTCACGGGCGCGGTCCCCAGGCCATCCCCCCGCTCAAAGAGCGCCAGAGCACCCTTGATCAGGACGGGGAAGTCTGGCGGCTCGTCCCGAATGACCTCGTCGATCGAGCGCAGCGCGCGCGTCGGCACGACCTCGAAGCCCGCCGCCGCGGCCGCCTCGAGCTGGACGCGCTTGTCGAGCGCCAGCTCGACCTGTGCGCCGGCCGGTCCGCAAACCAGGCCGCGCACGCGATCGCCACCGCTGTCGCATGCCCAGAGGGCCGCGTCATCGAGCGGAAGGAGGACATCCGGCTCGACCTCGTCGACGAGGGACGTGACTGCCGTGACGGTCCCGAGCCGGTCGCGCGCGGGCGACGGTACGTCGACTAGGCGCACCGCTTTGCACCGCGAGAGGGCGGCCGTCCGGCGCGACCGGGCGAACGCGACGACATCGAAGCCTGCGTCGAGCAGGCTGAACGCGGTCTCCGGAGCCGCGACCGCCTCGGCGAAGCCGATGAGCGCCCTTGGCTTCCGGCGGGAGGCGGCGCTCATTCCCACGGCGCCCCGCCCTGGCACGCGGCGGGTAGCGTAGACCTCGGATGCGGCACCGGACCTCGAGTATCCGGCGCGACATCGCGATCACCGTGGGAGCTCAGATCGGGGTCGCCGTCGGCGGCCTTCTCCTCTACCGGCTGATCGCCGTGCACAAGGGCGCACCCGGGGTGGCCGCCTACACACTCGTCAAGCAGGTGGTGGTCTTCCTGGGCCCCGCCGCGATCCTCGGGATGCAGACCGCGATACCGCGCTACGTCGCGCTCGCCGGCGAGGAGCGCCGGCGCCCCGAGAGCATCCTTGTCGCGGCGATCGCCTGCACGGCCATCGCTTCCGCCCTCGTGTGCCTGCTGCTCCTGGCCTGGCCGCACGGGTCGGCAGGCCTGCTGTTCGGCCGCGCCAGCCGAAGCTTCCTGCTCGTGCCGCTCGCCGCGACCCTGGTTGCGACCCTGGCGACCGACCTCGTCGCCGGGTACTACCGGGGACTGCTGGACTTCGGGATCGCGGCGGCGCTGCGGGTCGTCGGGGCGGGCGCGCTTCCGGTGGTGCTCCTGGTCGCGATCCCCGACCGCTCGATGGCGACCCTCATCCTGCTGATGGCGGTCGGGCTGTTCGCGCTGTGCCTGGTCGCTGTCGCAGCGCCGCTCACGCGCGGCCTCGGCCGCGAGCCGCGCTCGGAGGCGCCGGTGGCCGCTCGCACGCTGCTGAACTACGGGGTGCGGCGGGTGCCGGGCGACGTCGCGGCGGTGGCGCTCTGGGCGGTCACGCCGGTCATAGCCGCGCATTTCGTCTCGCTGCGCGAGGTGGCCTACCTCGGCGTCGGCCTGCAGGTGCTCAACGTCGTGGCCATCGGCTTCCAGCCGATCGCCCTCATCTTCCTCCCGCTGATGACCAGGCTCTGGGTCGCCAACCGCGAGCGAGCACGCTGGTACGCGGGCCAGCTCAGCGCCGCAGCTGTGCACCTCGCCCTGTTCGCCACGCCGCAGATCCTGCTGTTCGCGGACGTCGCCGTCCGCGTCTGGCTCGGCTCGTCGTTCGACCCCGCGGGATCGGTCATCCGGCTCACCGTCTTCCCCGTCGCGTTCTACATCTGCTCGCTCGTGCTGCGCTCGTCGCTCGATGCCGCCTCCGTCACCGCCTACAACTCCCGCAACCGGCTCGCCGGCCTGGGGGTGGCGGTGGTGATGGGGGCGGTGCTCCTTGGCTTCGACGTGGGTACGCCGGTCCAGTCGATCGCGCTGTCGTTCGCCTCCGGGCTCATCGCGATCGGAGTGCTCACGTTCGTGACGACCCGCCGGGTCTACGAGGTCCCGAGCCAGGTCTGGGCATCGGCGACGGCGGTCGCGCTGGCGGCGGCGGCGGCCGGGGTCGCGGCGGCCGTCCGCTTCGCGGTGGTCGGCTCGCACGGCTCGGTCGCGGCGCTGGTCCTCATCGTCGTCCTCGAGGCCGCCCTTGCGGCCGGGTTCCTGCTCGGTCTCGCGCGCAGCGGCGTTCACTGGCCGGTGGAGTTCCGGGACCGGTTGCTTCGCAAACCGGTCTCGTGACGCGCCGGTTAACGCCCCGCCCCGCGAGAGCCCGCACACCCGCCGTCCTGGTGAGACAGGCGCGCCGGGTCAGGTGGTGCGCGATGCCCGGCGGACCGCGAGCCCCGTGCCGACCAGGAAGGCGCCGGCAAGCACCACGATCCCGACGTCCAGACCGGTGAACGGCAGACCGCGGTTGGGGTCGTGCCTCTGGGTGGTGGACTGCACGTTGCCGAGCGTCCCACCGTATATGTCGTCTGTCGGGCTCGCGAGCGCGGCCACGGGCGCTGCCAGGAGCGCGGCGATTACGCACAGCGCGGCCAGCCCTGCCCGGAGAGATCCTCCACTCATGGGCGGAAAGGTTACTGTGAGTGCTGGCTCCTGTAAAGCGGCTGGTTGAGTACCCGCCGATCGAACGCGATCGGATCGAGGCGGCGACCCTTCCGAATCAGCTCCGTGGCGTCGATCACGACCGGATCGAGCGGGTCTAGGCGGCGGGCCATGGCGATCTGCGCTCGAGCTGCGGCGAAGCGGCGCGCCTGGGCCGCCAGCAGGGCGAGCTGAAGGTGCGGGTACCAGTTCCGCTCGATCGCGAGCGCCCGCCGGAACGCGCTGGCCGCTGCCCGGTTCCGGCCCCGCGACATCGCGACGACACCCTCGGCGTACTGGGGATCGGGGGACAGAGGGTTGAGCCAGGCAGCGCGCTTGGCTTCGCTCTCCGCGCGCGCCGGGTGGCGTCGGGCGCCGGCGAGCGCGGCGTTGACGTACTCGGTGGAGAGGAAGGGCATCAGAAGGGCGAGCAGGGCGATCACGGCCACCGCGGGAGCGGCCATCCTCCGCACGACCGCCCGCGTCTCGCGGGGTGGTTCGGCTGGGTCGCCGGCGAGCACCAGCGCGACGAAGGGCAGCGCCACCGCGGGCGCTCCGAGTGCGGGCATCAGCTCGAGCCAGTCGAAGGACGCGTGGCCGAGGAAGTAAGCGCCGGCGGCGACGCAGGCCGCGATGAGGATCCGGCGCTCGCCGCTCAGCCGGCGCCGTGCACGGAGTACTCCGACCAGCACGGCCGCGATCGCAGCGAGCAACAGCGCGCCGCCTACGATCCCCGTCTCCGAGAGCGTGCGCAGCCAGATGTCGTGCGCCGAGCGCGAGTGCTTCGCGTGATGGCGCCGCGGGGTGTAGGCGTACTCGTAGTTGCCCCCGCCGACCCCTCCGACCGGCGACGACCGGAAGACATCGAGGGCCACGCGCCAGTAGTCGTAGCGCTTGTCACTGCTGTCCTTGGCTATCCGGAGCGAGTGGCTGGTGTCCGCGACGGAGGTCGGGGACTTGAACGTATGCCATCGCTGGCTCACGTAGTGCGAGATCGAGCCCGCATTGGCGGCGGCCACCACCAGGACGCCGCCGACCATGGCCAGCGCCGCCGCCCTGGCCACGAGGCGGGCGACCCGTACGACCTCCGCGCGCGGGCGCCAGCGACGCTCGATCTCCACCGCCACCCATCCGCAAACTGCGGCGACCGCGACGCTGACGACCATCCATCGCGCGGCGTGCTCGATCGCGGGGAGGATCGGTCGATGGGCGTCGGCGGCGTCGAACACGCCGAACGCCGGGCCGATGGCGATCGCCGCCCCGGCCGCGACGATGGCGACGCGCGCGAGCAGGCGCGTCCGGTCCGACGACAGGAGGACGAACACGGGAAGGACGAGGACGAGCACGACGAGCTGCGCACGGCTCTCGGGCAGCATCGAGAAGTCGACGAGGAAGGTCGCCGCCGCCACGGCCGCGACCTGGACGAGCCGCGGCACCGGGCGCAAGGTCGCGAGCGCGATCGCCGGCCACACCGCCATCGAAGGCAATGCCGCCGCGGAGTTCGCATAGCCGGTCGGCTGCTGCCACCGGTTCTCGAAGACGTAGCGGCTGAGGTCTGACGCGCCGAGCGACGCGATGAGAGCCGCCGCGCACATGACGAGGACGGCCGCAGACCAGCCGCCGAGCAGCACCGCGGTGGATCTCGATCGCCACGGGAGGAGCAGCACGAGCCAGCCGGCCGCGAGGTACAGCAGCAGCTGGTCCGAGGCCGCGAGCGCGCTGGCGCGCGAGCCCGCCCAGAGGATCGAGACGTAGTTCCAGGCGACGAACGCCGCGAGCGCGCCCAGCGCGATCCGTGCGTACGTCGATGTCGGCGCCGCCCGTCCCCCCGCCAGGATCGTCACGGCCAGCAGCGCGACCGCGAACATCGCGCCCGGGTACCAGGCGCCCGGGTAGAAGCCGCCGTCGAAGGGGATCCACGCGATCCACACGAGCACCAGCCCGAGGGCTGGCGCGAACGGCCCGGCCGAGGCGAGGCGCCCGGTCAACCGGGGCGCCGGGTGCGTTCGCCGGTGAACGTCCGGTACACGGCCCAGGAGCAGGTCCGCAGCGCCTTGCGAGCGACCGCCGGGTCCCACGACTCCGGATGCGTCAGCACGATCACCTTTTCGCCCGGCCGGAAACGATCGAGGTCGATCTCGTCCGGGTGCCACCTGCGTCCGCGCGGGTCGAAGCGCGCGTCCGAGAAGTATGCGTCCTCCGCCATGCGGTACGCGTCGTACTCGAAGCCGAAATCCGCAAGGCGCCCCTTTGACAGCTCGCATCGCCGATCGCCGACGACCACGGCCGTCCGTTCGCCGGGGGAGCGCCCCTCCCGGTCGAAGTCGCTGAAGAACCAGTCGTTGCTGTATCCGAGGCGGCGCGCCCAGTACGAGCCGTGGCGCGCGACGCCCACGACGTCGATGCCGCTCCCGCGCAGCCACTCGAGCTCCTGCTCGAGGTATCGCCTCGGCTCGATGCCGTGGACGCACTGGAGCGTGACCAGGTCGTTGTGCCAGCCGACCTCGTGCCCGAGCCCCTGGAGCCGCGCCAGCCGGCTCAGCACCGACTCGCGCCGCTCCGCGCAGCGCCACGAGACCCGGGCGTAGTAGCGCGCGGTGTGCAGCACGAAGTAGGTGGCGCGGTGACCCCAGCGACGCTCGAGCGCGGCGAGCTCCAGCGCGGATCCGAGGCGCTCGTCGACGTCGTGCCTGAGGCCGACCGCCACGCGGTCGGTCGGGGCGGCCGCGAGGTCCCGCAGGGGCACCACGACGAACCGTCGCTCGTCCGCCAGCCCGGCGAGGAGGCGTTCGTACGCCGCGTGGACGAAGCGTCGCTCAACCCATGGGCGCGCCAGCACGCGCAGGGGCCGGCTCCTGAGCACCTCGGCGGTCGACTCGGGCTCCCATGTCGATGTGGCCTCCGCCGGCTGGGGCATCAACCGGGCCGCGCGGCGGCGGCCTGCGAGGCGAGCGCCCGCTCGAGCGAGTCGAGCACGAGATCCTGCTGCTCCTCGGTCATGTGCGCGAAGAGCGGAAGCGTCACGGCGCGCTCGGCGTACGCCTCGGTGACGGGAAGGCTTGGCCCGCCGTCCGCATAGATCGAGAAGCGGTGGACCGGCGGGTAGTGCAGGCTCGTCTGGACGCCAGCCTCTGAGAGGGAGCGGCGAAGCTCATCCCGGTCGAGACCGGCGTCGAGGACCACGGTGAAGAGGTGGTGGGCATGGACGGTGTCGGCCGCCGGCTCCAGTGCAGGCTCGACGCCGTCGATCGCGACTAGGGCCTCGCGGTAGCGGGCGTCGAGCTCGGACCGCCGCCGGTTCTCCACGTCGAGCCGCTCGAGGCGGCGCGCCGCGAGCGCCGCTCGTGGTTCGTCGATCCGGTAGTTGAACCCGAGCGCGACGACGTCGTAGCCGGACGCGTGACCCTTCTGGCGGTCCCAGCTCAGGGCCGTCATTCCGTGGGAGCGCAGGAGCCGGACCCTGGCCGCGAGGTCACCGTCGTCCGTGACGACCATTCCGCCCTCGCCGATTCCGAGGTTCTTGTTCGAGAAGAAGCTGAACGCTCCGGCCGCGCCGAAGGTCCCGAGATGCCGGCCGCCGGTCCGCGTCCCCGTGGCGTGGGCCGCGTCCTCGAGCAGGACGAGCCCGTGCCGGTCGGCCTCCTCCCGGAGCTTCGCGGTCTCACCCGGATGGCCCGCGTAGGCCATGGTCATCACCGCCCGGGTGCGCGGCGTGATCGCCGTCTCCAGGGCTGAGGCCGCGAGCCAGGGCTCCAGGAGGCCGGCGGCATCCGCGAACACCGGACGCGCTCCGGTGTAGGCGACGGCGTTGACGGTCGCGACGAAGGTGAGCGACGGCACGACGACCTCGTCACCCGGCCCGAGGCCGGAAGCCGCGCAGATCAGGTGAAGAGCGGCGGTGCCGTTGGTCGTCGCGATCGCGTGGGGGGCTCCGGTGTAGTCGGCGAACCGCTGCTCGAGCTCCTCGGTGCGCGGCCCCATGCTCAGCCAGCCCGACCGGTAGGTGTCCGCCACCACGTCGACGTCCTCGGCGGAGACCACGACGTCGGCAAGCGGGACCCGCCAGGCCACGGTCAGGCCGCCTTCGCCGTCGGGCCTTGAGAGTCGACGCGGTTGATCACCCCGCGGACCTTGCCGCGCGGCGTCCGCTCGAGATGCTCCACCTGCTCGACGGCGATGCTCATGCTGTTCCCGATCCGGTCGCCAAGGCGCCGCAGGATCTCGGAGCGGATGTCGTCCGGCAGCTCGCCGTCGAAGATCACGCGTCCCGTCAGCTCCCCTGGCCCCTCCTGAACGAACTGCATCGCCACCACTCCGGGCAGGTCACGGGCCACGCTGGTCAGGCGGCCTACCCTGCTGCCGTCCGGCTTCAGGACGACGTCCTCGACGCGGCCCTCGATCCCGCGCAGGATTGGCATGTGCCGCCCGCACGGGCAGGCGCCGTCGGCCCAGCTCCCCAGGTCGCCGGTGCGGTACCGCAGCAGGATCTGAGACTGGTGGACGAGGCCGGTCGCGACGATCTCGCCGACCTCCCCGGGCTCACAGGGCCGTCCGTCCTCGCCGACGACCTCGACGATCCCCGCGTCCGGCGAGGAGTGGAGCGATCCCTCTGCGCACTCGAGGACGTGGCAGACGCCCTCGATCAATCCGTACTCCTCGGTCACGTCGCACCCGAACACCCGGCTCACGTCCTCTCGCAGCCGGGGGGTGACCGGCTCGGCGGAGGTCACGACCGCAGCCAGCGGCGGGCACTCGGGCCCGTGCTCGAGCGCGAGTCGCGCAAGCTCGTGGATCGCGCCCGCGTACCCGGTCAGCCACTTCGGCCGATGCCTCCAGAGCGCCTCGACGTAGGACTCGACGGTCGACGGACCCAGGTGGTAGGCGGAGAAGTAGACCTGTTCCTCGGCCCGGTTGAAGCGATAGTACGGGCCTGACGAGTCCGGATCGACCTCCACCCGCCGGCCACTGAAGGTCGCGCGCGGCATGCCGTAGGTGATTCCCACGACGGTCTGGTAGCGCGCGTCGACCAGCGCGTACCAGCGACGGAGGTCCGACCCGGAGTGGTACACGGTGATCGGAGTCCCTGTGGAGCCGCTCGTGTGGTACGGCCTCGCCTCGAGGCTCGGAGCGCCCCCGGGGCAGAACGACCGCGGGTCCTGGCGCACCTGGTCCTTGTCGAGGATCGGGAGGCGTTCGAGGTCCTCGAGCTTGAAGCGATCCAGGTCCAGCCTGGCCAGGCCGATCTCCCCGAACACGCGCCTGTAGGCGGGCGCCTCCGCGGCGAGCGAGATCATCTCGCGAAGCCTGTTCGTCTGCCACGCTTCCCACTGGTCCGACGTGAATCCTTCGCGCGCCACGAACCCCCGCCGGTAGGCCTGGAACTTCCCGCCCATTCGACGATGCCGCCACATGTACCCGTACGCGCTCACCCCGGTGTGCTGAAGGGGTACGGGGAGAGCGGCGTAGACCCGCTCGGCTACGCCCTGCATCCGTTCGGGCTCCGGGATCGGCCGTGACCCGGCACGCAGAACAAGGGCATCCGGGACTCGACGATAGCGGTCCGGATGCCGTTCCGGGGCCGCATCGAGACGTGGCGCGGCCGCCCGATCAGGGTGTCGTGACCCTGCTCGGCGACCGCCACGATCCGCGCGCGGCGGTCCGGGTCGCGATCGCCGGCGACTATCTCCCGGCGGGCCTTCCGGGTGCCGATGCGGCGGACCGCGCCGCGGGGTTCGCCGCGCGCCTCGCGCGCTCTCTCGGCGGCGTCGACGCACTGGTCTTGAACCTCGAGTGCCCTGTCGACGCCGATGGCCTGGCGCCGGTGCCCAAGCCCGGCGGCGGCGATCCGATGCGCGCCCCGGTCGCGGCGCTCGCCTACCTATCCGAGCTCGGCGCCGGGACCGCGTGCATCGCCAACAACCACATCTACGACTTCGGCGAGGAGGGGGTGGCGCGGACGCGTGCGGCCCTCGCATCGCGCGGGATCGGATGCCTGGGCGCGGGAGGCACGACATCGGACGATCCCCAAACGGTGGCGCTGCGACTCGGCGACGCCGCGGTGGGCATCTGGAGCGGCGCGAACGCGACGCTGCAGCCCGCCACCGACCGCAGAAGGGGAGTCGAGCCTCTGACGCTCGACCGGGCGAGGGCCGCGCTGGAGGCGATGGAGCGGACCGGCGCGGCCTGCCGGATCGCGCTCGTCCACGCGGGGGTCGAGGGTACGAACCGCCCGGATCCGTCGGACAAGCGACTGCTCGATGAGCTCGCCCGCCTCGGGTTCGACGTGGTGGCCGCGTGTCACTCTCACCGGATCGCGGGGGCGCGCACGATCGTCGACGGGGCGCGCGGCGACGCCGTGTGCCTCTACGGGCTCGGCAGCCTGAGCTCGAGCGTCGCCTATTCCGCGCTCGACCGGGAGGGCCTGATCGCGGTCGTGGGGCTAGACCGCGACGGGCGGATGGTCTTCGCCGACGCCCGCGCGCTCTGGCTCGAGGAGGACGGCTGGGGTTCGAGCGAGGACCTCGATCGCGTCGAAGCCGTGTCTGCCCGGTTTCGCGACCTCTCTCGGGAGATCGAGGATGGAACCTTCGCGGCCGCCTTCTATCGGGACGCATCCGGCGGGTTCCTTCGCCGCCAGCTGCGGGACACGGCGCGCGCGTACCGAAACGCCGGCCTGCGCGGCCTCGTGGCGAAGGCGAGGCGCGGACGGGTGAAGCACGTCCGCCGGGCGGCGATCGGGCTGGTGGGCCGGCTCTCCCGGCGCCGCGCGTGACGCTCAGATGTCGTGGAAGGTGATGAGGCGGATGCCGTTCTCTTCCATCGCCGCCCGCAGGCGCGGATCGCCGAGGGCGCGGCGCTCGTCCTCGCGCTGCTCGAGGGTCTTCTTCGCCCACCGGCGCAGATCGTCGTCGACGTACCCCGGATGGCACACGATCTCGTTCGTGCCCGAGGGGCAGGCTCGCGCCACCTGGATCCACGTCTCGAGCATCCGGCTGCGGACGTGCTCGCTCGTGGCGTCGATCGTTAGTCGCCGGTCGCACATGCGCAGGCCGCGCCGGCGCGCCTTCCCCATCAGGTAGCGGCCGAACAGCTGCACCGCCGCTCGCCGGGGGTTGGTCGCGTAGTAGCGGGCGGCCCACGTTCGGCGGCGCTCGTACTCCATGCCGACAAGGCGGGCGTGCGTCCGCATGCGCTCGATCCCGTACCGATCAGCGAGGTCGAGGAACACGCCGAAGAACTTCGGCCAGACATGGCGGTCCTGGTGGCCGTCCAGGTGCGTGACGGTCTGGACCATCCCCTGGATGCGCTCGATCTGGAGACCCATCTCGCGGGCGAGCTCCGCCAGGTCGATCGCGCCGCGCTGGAGCCTCGGGGTGAAGTCGTCCCAGTGGAAGTAGCCCTCGGTGTCGACGAGCGTCGGAACGTCCGCGGGATCGGCGATCGGCCGCCCGACCACGGGGTTGAGGTGCACACCGACGGAGACGTCGGGATGGCGGGCCACGAGGTCCTTCAGGTCCCATGCGGCGTCGAAGTTGGCGTTCACCGAGATCGACCTGACGACCCCGTTCTCGAGGACCTCCTCGATGCCCCGGTTCAGGCCCCTCGTGAATCCGTACCCGTCGGCGTTTACGAGAAGCCGCTTCCCGCTCATGCCGCGGACCTCGCCGCAAGCAGCTCGTCGTAGAGGTCGACCAGCTTCCCGGCCTGCGACTCCCATGAGTAGCGGTCGCGGACGTCCTCCCGCAGGCGGGGGCTCACCTCGTCCAGGCGGGCCGGATCGTCGAGGCACGCGGCGAGCGCCCGGCCATACGCGCCGGCCTCCTCGTCGCGCAGGGTCGTGATGAGCGAGGCCGTCTCCGGCGCAAGCAGGCGGTGCAGCTCCGGCAGCCAGCTCGTGACCACCCCGCAGCCGGCGGCCATGTACTCGAAGACCTTGACGGGAACCGCCACCTGCAGGTGCGGATGGAGAAACGGGTGCACGTTCACGCCGACCTTGCAGTCCTGCAGGAGGCGCGGGATGTCGTCGTACGGTACGCGCCCGCGCAGCTCGAGGCGATCCGAGGCCACCCTCTCCCCCAGGGCCTCCACCTGCGCCGGAGCGAGGCCGATCACGAGCATCGAGGCACTTGGCCGCAGCTCCGAGAGCTCACGCAGGGCGGCTGCGAGGAACGACAGGCGCTCCGCGCTCAGGACGCCGAGGTGGACGACGTCCACCGCCCGCGTCGAAGGCGGGCCGGCCCCCTCGCCAACCCTGCCGAGGAAGTCTCGCGTCGGCAGGTTGTACAGCGCGATGCGGGGGCGCCCGGCGAACCTGTCGGCCAGCGATCCGGTGGCGGCCACGACGGCGTCCACGGACCGTGCGAGGAGCCCCTCCGCCCCCGCCACCATCCGCCGGACTGCCGCGCGCAGCGGCCGCGGGATCCAGTCGCGGCGGTGCATGAGGTTCGCGAAGTCCTCGTGAACGTCGTAGATCACGATCGGCCGCTCTAGCAGCTTCAGGACCGGGCAGACCGCGAGAAGCTCGGCGTCGTGGATGTGCACGACGTCTGCGCCGCGACGGCGGACGAGCCGGAGGGCCCGCCAGGGACGCTTTAGGAACCGGTCGAGCCTGCCCGTG
>JAFAQQ010000021.1 GCA_019246335.1 Actinomycetota bacterium
CAGCGAGTGGTCCTCGGTGAGGCGCTCGAGCCGGCCTTCGCGCAGCCGGTAGAGGCGGCTGTCGCCGACGTGGCTCACCGCGACCTCGCGGCCGGAGACCATCGCCGCAGTGAGCGTCGTGCCCATCCCGGCGCGCTCCGTGTCGTCCTGCGCCATCTCGTAGATCCGCCGGTTGGCCTCGCGGGTAACCCCCGCCAGCTGCTCCTCGGGGGACCCGCCGCGATCCTGCTCGTCGAAGGCCTCCACGGCGATCCGGGAGGCGACCTCGCCCGCGCGCGCGCCGCCCATCCCGTCGGCCACGGCGAAGAGCGGCGGCCGGTCGAGATAGGAGTCCTCGTTGCTCTGGCGCTGCCGCCCGACGTCGCTGAGGCTGGCCTGTTCGACTATTCGGATCGCCACCGGTTCACTCCTGGTACCGGTACTCGGTGTCGCCGATGCGGATGGCGTCGGACGCTCGCAGGCGTTCGGGCCCCTCCAGCTGCTGCTCGTTGAGGAACGTGCCGTTCGTCGAGCCCAGGTCCTCGATGTACATCGAATCGCCGCTCGGGAATATGCGCGCGTGTGCGGAGGACGCGAAGGGATCCTCTACCTGCACGTCCGCGCTCCTGGCCCGCCCGAGCGTCGCCTCGCCGTCGAGCTCGAACACCGTCCCGGGCTCGTGCCCCATGGCGGCCACGACCTCGAGCCGGGCGCGGATCGTCGGCGCGATGCCGTCCCGCGCACCCGCGGTCTCCGGCTCGTCGGCCATGCCGCCACGGCGCCGCCCTGCCACGTCGCGGAGCGCGCTCCACGCGACCCATAGGAGGAAGAGGTAGAGCACGGCCAGAAAGCCGAACTTGAGCGCAACGGCGACGGGATCTGTCTGCACGGCTAGATGATTGATTCCGAATCCGTGTGCCCCTGGGGCGGCGAAAATCGAGCTGGCGAAGGACGCAGGGCGAAGTTCATGCATGAATGCATGGACGAGCCCGAGGACGCACGACCAGCGACGATTTGCAGCCGGATCCAGGGGTGCAGGGGTTTGGGATCGGTCATCTGCTACTCGCGTTCGAAGGTGAGCTTTGCAAGCCCCAGGGTCACCTCGTCGCCGGGCTGCAGGACGGCCTCGGCCACGCGCCGGCCGTTCACCTTGACGCCGTTGGTGGACCCGAGGTCCGAGATGATCCAGGCACCATCCTCGTTGCGGAGCTCGGCGTGCCTGCGCGACGCGTTCGGATCCTCGAGCGTGATGTCGGAGTCGCGGCTACGGCCGATCAGCAGGCGGCTGCCGGAGAGCACGGTGCGCCTGCCTTCGCCCACGAGCAGCGCACGCCCGGACGCCGCGATCGGCGCGAGCGAACGCGCTGCCCGGTCGGGCGAGTAGACGATCGTGTGCCCGAAGTCCTCGGCCGACGGACCTACCTCGGCCGCCGCCGCCTCTTCCTCGGCGGCGCCGACGAGCTGTGTGAGGATGCCGAACTCTCCGAGCGCCAGGCGGTCGTCGGTCTCGAACTCCACGGTCGGGCGGGTGACCAGCGCGAGGCCCTCCGTGCGCGCGTGCTCGAGCAGGTAATCCGAGAGCTCCTTCTTCAGACCCTCCTCGTAGCCCTCGAATTGCTCGCGGTCCTGGGGTGAGAGGAAGACGGTGTAGTGGTTCGGCACGTACGTCCGGGAGATCGAGACGGTCTGGTTGTCCTGCATCTCCTTCGCGAGCTTCCGGGCGATCTCGACGGGCTGTACGCGCGATTTGAAGGCGCGGCTGAACGCCCCGCCGACGAGGCCTTCCAGCTTGGATTCGAGGTTCCGGAGGACGCTCACCTGGCCATCGTAGGGACGTGGGGGGTGCGCCGGGGCGGGGGAGGGAGACGCCGCAACAGCCCGGTTCTGCTCGCCGCAAGGGCCGCCAGGGCGCCCAGAAGCGAGCCGAAGACGAGGCCGCGGCCTCCACCGTGGGCAAGGCCCCCGTGGGCGGCGCGCGACAAGATCTCGTGTCCCGCGATCAATAGCGCCCCCCAGGCGGCCGCTCCTGCGATATCGAGTGCCGCTGAGCGGCGGCGCACCAGGACGGGGAGCAGGGCCGCGAGCGCGGCCCAGAGCGCCACCCCGGCCACCGCCGGCGAGGTCGCCAGCGGCGCGAGCGCCTCGCGCCCGGCCGTGCTCGGCGAGCCCGCCCACACCGAGCGTGCGGCCGCGTCCGGGGGCGGGCCGAGCAGCAGGGTGTTCGAGGTCAGGAGCTCCGCGACCGCGGTCCAGAGGAACCCGGTTGCTCCGAGCGCGAGCCGGCGAGCCGGCGTGGACGCGGACCCGGCCACCGCGAGGTACGCCGGGCCGAGCGCGATGGCGCCGAGGAGCGGCGCGAGCGCGGGGAGCGACCAGCTACGTCCGGCGTACGGGAGAAGCATCGGGACAGGGGCAAGCGCGCTCAGGACGACGAGCGCAGTGCCGTCGCGGAGCTCCCAGCCCAGCCAGCCGAGGAACGCGCCCGCGCACGCAAGCCAGCCCACGCGCGGGAGGATCGCCACGATGAGGCCCGCCGCCGCGGCCGCGGCGACCGCGGAGAACCGCGGGGCGGGGCCAAGGGCGGTCAGACCGGCGAGGACGAGCACGCCGGCGGCGAGGCCCGCGCCAGCCCTGCTCGCGACCGCAGTCGCGCCTCCCCCCGCGCCAGAGCGTTCGCGCTCCTCCGCCGTCTGCTCCGGAGGGCGGCTCCTCGTCGTCGTGGTGAGGCCGACCCGTCTGGCCGTCTCGGCGTCGGCGAGCCCTCGTGTATCGGGCAAGCGAGGAGCGACGTCCGCGAGCGCCGCGCGCAGCGAAGCCAACCGCGGCCGCCGGGCGGGCTCGGGGCCCACGGCGGAGTCAACCCACCCGAGGACCTCGCGCGGGAGGTCCGGCCTTTGCTCCCCGAGCGACGGAAGCCGCTGCCCGAGACTTCGGACCGTCGCCGCGGGCGTCGCGCCGCGAACGGGGTTCACGCCGCTCCAGGCCTCGTAGAGAGTGAGACCGAGCGCGTAGACGTCGGCCGCCTCGGTCGCGCGCTCGCCCTCCGCCTGCTCCGGCGCCATGTAGGCGAGCGTGCCGACGACATCCCCTGTTCCCGTCAGCGGATCCGCGACCGCGAGATGCGCAACTCCGAAGTCGGCGAGCTTCGCGAACCCGGCGCCCGCAGCCGGATCCGTCACGACGATCACGTTGGGCGGCTTGACGTCGCGGTGGATCACCCCCCGCGCGTGGGCGTGGGAGAGCGCGTCGCACAGCGCGACGCCGATGCGGGCTACGTCGCGGTCCGACACCGCGCCCGCCTGGATCAGCTCGGCCAGCGTTCGGCCGGGCACCAGCTCGGACACCAGGTAGACGGCCTCATCGTCCTCGCCGAGCTCGTACAGGGACACGATGCCGGGGTGGTTCAGGCGGGCGGCGACGCGCGCCTCGCGGATCGCCCGGGCCTGCGCGGGGTCCCCCGCTTCGCGCGGCACGACCTTGACCGCCACCTCGCGCTCCAGCCGCTCGTCGAACCCAAGCCAGACCACGCCGTGGCCCCCGGCTCCCAGGCGGCGCTCCAAGCGGTAGCGCCCGAGGACGACGCCTCCACGGCCGACCGGCGCCTCCCCACTCGCCCGAAGGCGTCGCGTGCTCTCGTCCATCGTCATCGTGCGTTCCACAACCGATCCTGTTTCGGGCCGGATCGGTGGCTCCCTGCCGGCGGGGCCGCGGCCAGAGCCGGGGTTGGCCGGTCCGAGCGTAATACTTGGCATAGCCTGCCAGGCGGGAACAGGGCGGGTCACACCGTGTCGTTCTTCGACGAGACGCAACAGACACCCCGCAGGACCGGGCGCCCGCCGCCGCCGCGGGGGCGGTCAACGGACCGGCAGACCCTGCTCGTCCGGCGCGTGATCGCCGGCGCCGTGGGTCTCGTCGTGGTCGTCCTGCTGTTCCTCGGCATCAAGAGCTGCCGAGACAGCGCCCGCCGCGACGCGTTCAAGACCTACGTTCGCGACGTCGCGGCGATCACGCAGGCGTCGGGACAGGACTCGAACGCGCTGTTCACCGTGCTGTCGCGGTCCGGCAAGCAGAGTCCGCTCCAGCTCCAGACGGCCCTCAGCCAGTACGAGGGCGACGCAGCGCAGCTCGTGGAACGGGCCAACCACACGAGCCATCCCGACGAGTTCGCGACGGCCCAGGACCACCTGGTGCAGACGCTGGAGCTGCGCCGCAACGCGCTCTCGACGATCGCCAGCTCGCTTCAGCCGGCGCTTGGGACCACCGCCTCGGACGCCGCCACGAGCCGCATCGCGGAGCAGATGCAGACGCTCCTGGCGAGCGACGTGATCTACGCGCAGCAGGTCGTGCCAAACATGCGAAAGCCGCTGAAGAAGGAGGGCCTGCTCGACCAGGTCACCATCCCGACCAGCCGGTTCCTTCCGGACCTTCAGTGGGTGCGGCCGAGCGTCGTCGCATCACACATCGAGGGGCTCCGGAGCGGCCGCGGATCGGGCCCGATCGCGCCAGGCGTCCACGGGACCGCCCTGGTCGGCACCGTCGCGCGGCCCGGGGGCCAATCGCTCTCGAGTGGCAGCACGACCAGCGTCACCGTGAGCCCCAGCCTCGCGTTCGACGTGACCGTGCAGAACGGCGGCGTCAACAAGGAGACGGATGTCCAGGTCACGCTCTCGATCACGGGCTCGGGCAGGCCGATCGTGCGTGAGCAGACGATTCCCACGATGGATGCCGGGCAGCAGAAGATCGCCACGATCCCGCTCGCCACGACGCCCCCGACCGGCAAGCGCCTGCTCGTCCACGTCGACATCAAGCCGGTCCCCGGTGAGACGAACCTCTCCAACAACAGGGCGACCTACGGGGTTATCTTCACGCACTGAGGTGGCGTGCACGGCTTGACCTCAACCCAGGGGATCGTGGCGCTGGCGGCTGCGGGCGTGGCGGCCGTCGCGCTGGTTCTCGCGGTCGTGCTGGCCGTGCGGCTCCGGCGCCTCCGGGCCGCCCAGCGGGCCGTTCTCGGTGACACCGCCCCCCGCGACCTCGTCGACCACGCCGCCCGCCTCGAGACGGGCTTCGCCGACCTCCGGGAGTGGGTTGAGGAGACGCTCGAGCGGATCGCGCTGCGCATGGACGCGACAGAGCACCGCCTCGACGGCTGCGTGGCGTACAGGGCGCTCGTCCGCTACGACGCCTACAACGAGCTCTCCGGGCACCAGTCGAGCTCCCTCGCTCTGCTCGACGCGCACCGATCCGGGGTGGTCCTCTCCGCGATCGTGCATCGCGACCAGGCGCGCCTCTACGTGAAGCAGGTCACGCGCGGCGTGGGCGAGATCGAGCTCTCGCCGGAGGAGCGCGAGGCGGTGGAGACCGCGCTCGGCCCCGCCCAGGCGCAGTCCGCCGCGTAGATGGGCGATCGCCGCCGATGATGCGGGTCGGCTTCCTCGGGCCGGCCGGGACCTTCACCGAGGAGGCGCTTCGCGCGTCCGCTCCGGACGGCGTGACGATCGAAGAGGTGCCCTACGCGAGCGAGTACGAGACGGTCATGGCGGTCCAGGCCACAACGGTGGACCGCGGCGTGGTCCCGATCGAGAACTCCCTCGAGGGCTCGGTCACCGCGACGCTGGACACCCTGGCCGGGGAGGCCGCTGACGTGCGCATCGTGGGAGAGGCCATCCGACCCGTGAGCCACTGCTTGGTCGCCAGGCCCGGGACGGCGGTGGCCGACGCCGAGCGTGTCGTCTCCCACCCGCAGGCCATCTCGCAATGCCGCGAGTACCTGCGCGAGAACCTGCCGGCGGCGGAGGCGGTCTCGGCGGCGTCGACGGCGGAGGCGGTTCGCAGCGTCGCCGAGCACGATCGGCCGGAGGTGGCGATCGGCACCCGCCTCGCGGCCGAGCTCTACGGCTGCGACGTCCTCGCCGAGGGCATCGAGGACCGTCGCGAGAACCACACCCGGTTCGTCTGGCTGGCACGCGCCGGCACGGAGCCCGACGCGCCGCCGGCGAAGACGTCGATCGTGTTCTGGGGGTTCAACGACACATCGCCCGGTGCGCTCATGCGGGTGCTGGCGGACCTCGCGGAGCGCGACATCAACCTCACGAAAATCGAGTCGAGGCCACGGCGGGTGCGCCTCGGCCACTACATGTTCTTCGCCGACCTCGAGGGCGCCGCCGACGATTCGCGGGTCCGGGGGGCGCTCGACGCCCTGGCGGAGCGGGTGCAGACGCTCAAGGTCCTGGGGTCCTATCCGGTGCTGTAGCCGTGGGTAGACTGGCGCATGGACTTGGCCACCACCGCAGTCGAGCCCGAGACCCTCGAAACCGGCGAGGCAGAACCAGCCGGGCCCGTCGCGCTGCCCGTCTCAGGGTCGGGGCAGCGCGGGGCGGGCGGCCGGGTTCTGGTACTGAACGCGTCGTACGAGCCGATCAACGTGTGCACCGTTCGCCGGGCGGTCGTGCTCGTGCTGAAGGATCGCGCCGAGGTGATCGAGCGGCACGGCCGGGCGCTCCGCTCCGAGACCCTGACGCTCGACCGGCCCACGGTGATCCGGCTCGTCTCCTACGTCCGGATCCCGCGCGACGCCCACAGCCGGAAGATCACGCGGCGCGCGGTGTTCGCGCGCGACAAGTGGACATGCCAGTACTGCGGCTCCGCGCGCGGGTCGCTCACCGTCGACCACGTGATACCCCGCTCGAAGGGCGGGACCTCCGGCTGGGACAACATCGTGACCTGCTGCGCGCCGTGCAACCGCCGCAAGGGCGACCGCCTGCCGCGGATGGCCGGGATGCACCCCCGCCACGCGCCACGGGCTCCCAGCCCGTCCATCTTCGTCTACGTGGCCGTCCCCAGGGTCCCGGAGACGTGGCAGCAGTACCTGCTGGCCGCCTAGTGCCCGAAGAGGGGTGAGATGGCTCGCGTCGTAGAGCGCGGCCTCCGCCGGACCGTGGGCGTGCCGGGCCTCTTCGCCACGGCCTACGGGAACGTCGGCTCGTCGATCTACTACGCGCTCGGCCTCGTCGCCGCGTATGCGCTTGGTCTCACTCCGGTGGTCTTCATCTTCGCCGGCGGGCTCTTCGCCCTGACCGCGAAGACCTACGCCGAGGGGGCCTCGATGTTCCCCGAAGCCGGTGGCTCCTCCTCGTTCGCCCGGCACGCGTTCAACGAGGTCGCGTCGTTCTTCGCCGGCTGGGCCCTGTCGCTCGACTACATCATCACGATCGCGATCAGCGCGTTCTTCGTGCCGCACTACCTCGGCGCGTTCTTCCCATCGCTCCGCCACAACCCGGGGGACATCATCGGCGGGCTGATCGTCGTGGCGGTGCTGGCGGCCCTCAACATCCGCGGGCTGCGGGAGTCGGCCACGCTGAACATCTTCCTCGCGGTCACCGACCTCTTCACGCAGATCGCGCTGATCGTGCTCGGCGCGGCGCTGATCTTCGATCCGTCGGTGCTCGTGAACCAGGTCCACCTCGGAACGGCGCCGACCTGGCACCAGCTCATCTTCGCGCTCTCGATCTCGATGGTCGCCTACACGGGGATCGAGACCGTCTCGAACATGGCGGAGGAGGCCCGCGATCCTGACGACGACGTGCCGCGCACCGTCAACTACGTGCTGATCGCAGTCCTCGCGATCTTCGCCGGCATCTCGATCATCTCGCTGATCGCGCTGCCAGTCCACCACGTTGGGCACCACTACACGACGCTCCTCGGCACGCGATACCAGGCGGATCCCGTGCTGGGGATCGTGTCCGCCCTACCCCTCGGGCACGGCCTCCAGACGGCCCTTCGCTACTACGTCGGCGTCCTCGCGGCCACGATCCTGATCATCGCCACGAACGCCGGCCTGATCGGGATCTCGCGCCTCTCCTGGTCGCTCGCCGAGCACCGCCAGCTGCCGGCGGTCTTCGCCCGGGTGCACCGGCGGTACCGGACGCCGTGGTTCACGATCGCTGTCTTCTCGGTCCTTGCCGTGATCCTCCTGATCCCCGGCAAGACCGACTTCCTGGGCAACCTCTACTCGTTCGGCGCGATGCTCTCGTTCACCACCGCGCACATCGCGGTGATCGCACTCAGATACAAGGATCCGGAGCGCCGACGGCCGTACCGGGTGCCGTGGAACGTGCGCTTCCGCGGCGGCTGGCTTCCGGTGTCCGCGGTCCTCGGAGGGATCGGGACCTTCGCCGCATGGCTGTCCGTTGTGATCCTCAAGCCCGAGGCCAGGCTCGTAGGGATCCCGTGGATGGTGCTCGGCCTCGGCGGCTATCTCCTCTACCGCCGCCACATCGGCGTCGATCCGCGGACTCAGTGCCGGATCGAGCGGCCGGAGGCGCCGGCGGACTTCCGCGAGCTCGCCTACGGCTCGGCTCTGGTTCCGCTGTTCGGCACCGACGTGAACGGCAGCGCGATGTCGGCCGCCGCCAGGCTGGCGGGCGAGGATGCGACGGTCGATGCGCTGTACGTGATCGAGGTTCCGCCCCAGCTCTCGCTCGACTCCGGCATGGAGGACGAGGAGAACCGCGCGCGGTCGGTGCTCGACACGGCGCGCATCCGCGGCCGCGAGCGCAAGCTCAAGGTCCGGACGAGCGTGATCCGTACGCGCAATCCCGGCGCCGCTTTGGTCGACGAGGCACGCCGGCGCGGATCCGAGGTGATCTACCTCGACACCGTGCACGCCCCGCCTTCGGAGCGGGTGCTCGGCCCGACGGCGCTCTACCTCCTGCGGGAACGGCCGTGCCGCGTCGTGGTCGAGGCCGACAACCGGCTACGTCGCGACGACGGCGCCACGGCGGCTGGTAGCGCGGCGGCGGGGGTCGCGGCAGGCTCCTCCTGAAGCCCCGCGCGGAAGCGATTCGACGCGGTACGCAGAGGGGCGCCCCGGAGGACGCCCCTCAAGCTCGACTGGATGGATCGGTGGCGGCCCTGAGCGACCCAGCGCGCCCCGCGGCGCTCCCTGACTCGCGACCGGTGGGACCAGGTCCGGCCTCCGCGCTCCGACGGTGCCCGGGGTGGACTCCCCTAGGCGGGTCCAGCTCCGACCTAGCGGCCGGACACCTCCAGGGTCCCGAAAATCATGTGACTCAGTCGGACCACCTCCTTTCCCTGGTGGCGCCAATCTAAGCAGACGGCCCAGCGCCGTTGCCGGTGGCATCGGGCACCACCTGCTCGGAGGATTCCGCGACGTCCGCCCCGGTGTCCGTCTGAGTCTCCATCACCAGCGCCACGGCGCTCACGGCGTCGTCGCGGAGGTTCATCAGCTTCACCCCCTGGGAGGCACGACCGTAGCTGGAGATGCCGCTGACCGCGGTGCGCTGGACCATCCCGTTCTGCGAGATGAACACCAGCTCGTGGTGCTCGCGCACGATCAGCGCGCCGGCCAGCGCCCCCTTCTTCTCGGTGAGCTGGATCGTCTTGACGCCCATCGTTCCGCGGCCCTTCACCGGATAGTCGGCGATCGGGGTGCGCTTGCCGTAGCCGTTCTCGGTCACCACGAGCAGCTCCGTGTCGTCACGCGCCACGTCCATCGCCAGGACCCGGTTGTCGCCGCGGGCGACGTTCATCCCGCGCACCCCGCCCGTGTCGCGGCCCATCGGCCTGACTTCGTCCTCGCTGAACCGCGCGGCCTGACCCGATCGGGAGACCATGATGATGTCGTCCTGACCGCTCGTGAGCCGCACGGCCACGAGCTCGTCGTCGTCGCGGATGTTGATCGCGATGATCCCGTCCGCCTTGATCGGGGTGTTGTAGGCCGAGAACTCGGTCTTCTTCACCTGGCCCTTGCGCGTGGCGAACACCGCGTACTTGCCTTCGGAGAAGTCGCGGGTGGAGAGGACCGCACGCACCTCCTCCCCCTCGCGCAGCGGCAGGATGTTGACGAGCGCTCGGCCCTTCGCCGTGCGGGAGGCCTCGGGAAGCTCGTAGACCTTCTGCCGGTAGACCTTCCCACGGTTGGTGAAGAAGAGGAGGTAGTCGTGCGTCGAGCACACGAAGAGGTGCTCGATGTAGTCGTCGTCCTTCATGTCCATGCCCGTGACGCCGAGCCCGCCGCGCTTCTGCGAGCGGTAGGTGGCGAGCGGGAGTGACTTGATGTAGCCCGAGCGCGTGATCGCCACGACCATCTGCTGGTCGGCGATCAGGTCCTCGACGTCGAGGTCGTCCTCCGACGCGGTGATCTCCGTTCGGCGCTCGTCGCCGTAGGTGTCGCGAACCTCCAGCAGCTCCTCGCGGATCAGGCCCATCACCCGCGACTCGTCGCCGAGGATCTCCCGAAGCTCCCTGATCCTCTCGACGAGGTCGGCGTGCTCCTGCTTGATCTTGTTGGCCTCGAGTGCGGTGAGGCGCTGCAGCCGGAGGTCGAGGATCGCCTGCGCCTGCTCGCGCGAGAGGTCGAACCTCGAGATGAGCCCGTCGCGCGCGGTGTCGGGATCGCGCGAGGAGCGGATGAGCTCGATGACGGCGTCGAGGTCGGAGAGCGCGACGAGGAGGCCCTCGAGGATGTGCGCCCGCGCCTCCGCGCGCCTCAGCTCGAACTTCGTGCGCCGCACCACCACGTCGCGCTGGTGGTCGACGTAGTTGCGGATGATCGGCGCGAGCCCGAGGGTGCGCGGGACGCCGTCGACCAGCGCGACCATGTTCGCGCCGAACGTCGTCTGCATCGGCGTGTGCTTGTAGAGCTTGTTGAGCACGACCTTGGGGATCGCCTCGCGCTTCAGCTCGATCACGACGCGTACGCCGGACTGGTCGGACTCGTCGCGGAGGTCCGAGATCTCGGGGACCTTCTTGTCGTTCACGACCTCGGCGATCTTCTTGATCAGCCCCGCGCCCTCGTTGCGCCCGTCGCCCTTGGCGACCTGGTAGGGCATCTCGGTGACGATGATCGCCTCCTTGCCCTGGCGCAGAGGCTCGATGTGCGCTCGCGCGCGTACGACGATCCGTCCGCGCCCGGACTCGTAGGCCTCCTTGATGCCCTGCCGGCCGACGATGATCCCGCCGGTCGGGAAGTCCGGCCCCTTGACGTGCTGCATCAGGCCCGCGGTGCCAATCTCGGGGTCGTCGATGTAGGCCACGACCGCGTCGATCGCCTCACGCAGGTTGTGCGGCGGGATGTTGGTCGCCATCCCGACCGCGATCCCCGCCGACCCGTTGACGAGAAGGTTCGGGAAGCGCGCGGGAAGGACCAGCGGCTCGCGCTCCGTGTTGTCGTAGTTCGGCCCGAACTCGACGGTGTCGGCGTCGATGTCGCGCAGCATCTCGGTCGCGATCCGGTCCAGGCGCGACTCCGTGTACCGCATCGCGGCGGGCGGGTCGTTGTCGATGGACCCGAAGTTCCCCTGACCGTCGACCAGCGGGTAGCGCATGGCGAAGTCCTGGGCGAGGCGGACGAGCGTGTCGTAGATCGCGCTGTCGCCGTGCGGGTGGAAGGACCCCATGACCTCGCCCACCACACGAGCGCACTTCCGGTAGGGACGGCCCGGCTGCAGCCCGCCGCGGTGCATCGAGTAGAGGACGCGCCGGTGGACGGGCTTGAGTCCATCGCGGACGTCGGGCAGCGCCCGCCCCACGATCACGCTCATGGCGTAATCGAGGTATGACGACCGCATCTCCTTCTCTAGGTCACGGTCCTCGAACCGTCCCCCCGTCAGCTGCTCAACACTCATCTAGAAACGACCCCTCGACCACGCCGTAACTGGTCGCGAAAACCAAGAAGTCCGAGGACGCAGGGTCGAAGGCTTGGTGGGCCAAGCCGAGACCCGAGGACGAAGGAATTCGAAGGTTTGCAGCCACCAGTTACACATCGAGGTTGGTGACTTCTCTTGCATGCGTTTCAATGAACTCGCGTCGCGGTTCCACCTTGTCGCCCATCAGCATCGAGAAGATCTGGTCGGCGCCGCTTGCGTCGTCAATCGTCACGCGCTGGAGGAGGCGCCTCTCGGGGTCCATCGTCGTGTCGAACAGCTGGTCTGGGTTCATCTCCCCGAGGCCCTTGAACCGGTCGGCCTTCACACCCTCCCCGGCGACCTCGAGGACCCCGCGGCGGAGGGCCTCGAACGACCTGGCCTCCTGACTCGCCTTGCCGAGGGAGACGGTGAAGGGCGGGGTGCCGGCGAGGTCGCGCAGCTCGCCGTGGACCCTCACGAAGCTTCGGTAATCCTGCGACTCCAGCATCTCGCGGCGCAGGCGGTGCGTCGACGCCGACCCCGTGGAACGCTCGACGACGCGGACGACCAGCTCGACCGGGTCCTGGTCGAGCAGCGCGGTCTCGTAGGGCTCGCCCTCCGGCTCCGCCTTCCTCAAGAGCTCGATGACGGCGTCGGCGCCGGTCGCGCCCGAGTCGAGTATCTGCGACTCCTCGAGGAACTTGATGGCCTCGTGGCCGTACTCGGCGCTGAGCGACGAGCTCCAGCCCTCGTACTGCTTGAGCTTGATGTTGAAGCGCTGCCAGCGGGCGTGCGTGAGCTTGAACGGCTTGGCCTCGCGGTCGAGCACGGTGATCTTCTCGAGCTTGTCGCGGAGGAGCAGCTCCTCGAGCTCGGACTCCTTCTCGATGTAGACGTCCTTGCCGCCGGTCCTGACCTTGTACAGCGGGGGCTTGGCGAGGTAGACGTAGCCGGCCTCGATGAGCGGCTGCATCTCCCGGTAGAGGAAGGTGAGGACCAGCGTGCGGATGTGCGCGCCGTCGATGTCGGCGTCGCAGGCGACGATGACCTTGTGGTAGCGCGCCTTCTCGATGTCGAACTCCTCGCGGATCCCGGTGCCGATCGCGGTGATCAGCGCGCGGATCTCCTGGTTCGACAGCACCTTGTCGATGCGGTTCTTCTCCGCGTTGATGATCTTGCCCCGCAGCGGCAGGACGGCCTGGGTGTTGCGGTCGCGGCCCTGCTTGGCCGACCCGCCCGCCGAGTCGCCCTCGACCACGAACAGCTCGGCCAGCGCGGGATCCCGTACCGTGCAATCGGCGAGCTTTCCGGGCAGGTTGGAGTTCTCGAGGGCGGACTTGCGCGTGAGGTCACGCGCCTTGCGTGCGGCCTCGCGCGCGCGTGCAGCCTGCACAGCCTTGTTGATGACCGCCCGCGCATCCGAGGGGTTCTCCTCGAGGAACTCGGCCAGGGCCCGGTTGACGGCCGCCTGCACGAAACCCTCCACCGGCGGGTTGCCGAGCTTCGTCTTCGTCTGGCCCTCGAACTGCGGCTCCTGCAGCTTCACCGAGATGATCGCGGTGAGCCCCTCGCGGACGTCCTCGCCCTGGAGGTTGTCCTCCTTCTCCTTGAGCAGGCCCTTGTCGCGTGCGTAGACGTTCAGCGTGCGCGTGAGCGCCGAGCGGAAGCCGGACAGGTGCGAGCCGCCCTCGTGCGTGTTGATGTTGTTCGCGAACGAGTGCACCGATGCCTGGTAGCTGTCGTTCCACTGCATCGCGACCTCGACGGCGCCGTCCTCGGTCTCGCGCTCGAACGTGATCTGCGTCTTGTGCGTCGGCGTGCGGTTCTTGTTGATGTGCCGCACGTAGTCGGCGAGGCCGTTCTCGGCGTAGAACTCGACGACGTGGTCCTCGGTGCGCTGGTCGATCA
>JAFAQQ010000033.1 GCA_019246335.1 Actinomycetota bacterium
GCGTGGTTGTAGATCTCGCCGTTCTGCACGACGTGGACCGTGCCGTCCTCGTTCGAGATGGGCTGGTCTCCGTGGGCCAGGTCGATGATCGACAGCCGGCGGGCGGCGAGGCCGACCGGTCCGTCGACGGTGAGCCCCTCGCTGTCCGGCCCCCTATGGACGAGCGTCCCGCTCATGGCGCGCAGGACCGCGGCGTCGGGCCCGGCCGAGCCGGCGGCCGAGGCCTGGCCGCAGATCCCGCACATCTAGACCGTGGCCGAGCCGGGGCTCCGTGACGGGCTCGGAGGCGGCGGGGCCCCGAGCGGAGGCCGGCCGCGCCCGCCGAAGACGCCCTTGACCACCCGCCAGCCCGTCTCCATCAGGACACGGGCGTAGAGGTGGACGGACCGGTCGGCGATGTACTCGAAGTCGTGTGCGAGCTTCTCCGACCACGCCTGGTCCCGGCTCAGCCGCATCTGCGCGAACCCGGTCATCCCCGGCCGGACGACTAGCCGTTGCCAGTACTGGGGGATCTGCTCGCACAGCTCCTCGAAGAACGTCGGACGGATCGGGCGCGGTCCAACGAGGCTCATGTCGCCCCGCAGCACGTTCCACAGCTGCGGCAGCTCGTCGACGTACGTGGCTCGGAGCAGCCGGCCGATCGGGGTCACCTCGTCCTCCGTCCGCCTCGAGAGCACGTCGCCGAGATAGGGGCCGAGCCTCGATTCGGCGTCCGGCGCGAGCGTACGGAACTTGTACATCGTGAAGACCCGTCCCGCGCGGCCCACGCGGCGGCCTCGATAGAGCACCGGAGCGCCTGACGTGATGCGGACGGCGGCGGCGACTGCGGCCAGCACCGGGCTCGCCGTGGCCACCGCGCCGCCTGCGATCGCGACGTCCAGCGCCCGGAGGAGGGTGTCGATCGAGCGCGGCTCGTACTCGTGCGCGATCTGGGCGTAGCGCTCGGCGAGCGACGGCCCCGGCGGATTCAGAGCCTCCGCAGCCGCCGAGGGCTCGCGGGCTTGGTCCATCTCCGAGGATGGTTGCGTCTCACGGCTGGTCGCGCGGTGCATCATCTCGGCGTACCGAGGAACAGGTCGACTAGGACGTCAGGTTCCCTCCTGTGGACGTTGCCCCGTGAGCTTCGCTTTCGAACCTCGATCGCGCGCGGGTCGGTCAGAGGCCGCAGGCGCCCCTCCCGGATGAGCGCTTCGTCGACCCCGCCGAGGCGTCCTCCGTACGTCGTGTAGACCGGAGTGCCGAGTGCGACAGCCTCGCGGTTCATCGTCCCCCCGGCCGAGATCACCAGGTCGCCCAACGCGATCAGGCTCTGCGCGTCGACCGCGCCGTCGGGGACGATCACGGACGGGTAGTCGAGGCTGCGAACGTACCGCCGCTGGGCATCGGTTCGCGGGATGACGACCGCGTGCACGGACTCGTCCCGCCCCAGCCGCTCGAGCACCTGCGGGAAGAGCGGATTTGACTTGCGGTGGTAGAGAGAGACGTCAGGAGGCGGGCGGAAGACGACGATCGAGCGCTCACGGTCTACCCCCAGACGCTCTAGGGCGCCCGGGTCCGGCTCGAAGTCGGCGAGGTAGTACTCCTCCTTCAGGCCGGCGTACTGGACGAGCTTGGCCGGCCCCACGCCGTACCGGCGCAACCGGTCGGCGGGGATCCGGTCGGGCACGAGCACCCGGCGGGCCAGGCGGCACCCGATGTTGTGCTGCACCACCGCGAACTCGTAGTCAAAGGTGTTGGCGGCGGGGATGCGCAGCATGGCGGCCGCGATCGCGAGGTCATTCGACCCGTGGGCGAGCGCGAGGTCGAATCCACGCCGCGCGCCGAAACCTCGCATGGCGATCGTGCGGCTGGCGAGCGCCGCCGCCTTCTGCGTCCGGCTCGCCCCTCCGTGACGGCCGAAGACGTGCGCGTCGATCGAGTGCATCCGCAGCAGCTCGACCGTCTGCGAATACTCGCGGGCCGTCAGCTCGACCTCGTGCCCCCGCTGCCTGAGCCGCTCGATGATCGGCCGGAACACCAGCACGTGCGCCGGCGCGGTCATGTCGATCCAGATCCTCACGCGGGCGTGCGATTGTATGGGCGCCAGGCGGTCCAGAATGGGCGGGAAGCCGGCGCAGCAGTACCCTCGGCGGGTGCCGAGTGCCGGGCCCCAGCCGCTGAACCAGGTGGCGATCGAGGCCGTCAAGCCGCGGCTGCGCGGAGTCATGCACCAGTACGCCTTCTTCGTGGCGCTGGCTGGAGGGATGACGCTGGTCGTGCTCGCGCGCGACGGGCTGACCCGGCTGGCGATGTCGGTCTACGCGGCGTCCGTCGCCGGCCTGCTCGGCACGAGCGCGCTGTACCACCGGCGCACCTGGACCGAGCGTGCGCGCATGTGGATGCGCCGGCTCGACCATTCGATGATCTTCGTGCTCATCGCGGGCACCTACACGCCGTTCGCCCTGCTGGTGCTGCACGGCGGCATCGCAACGGCGATCCTGATCGCCGTCTGGGCCGGCGCGCTCGCGGGCATCGGGCTGAACCTGGTCTGGGTCACGGCGCCGAAGCCGGTGACGGCCGCCGTGTACATAACGATCGGGTGGGTGGCGGTCGCCGCGATGCCCCAGCTCGCCCGCGCGATCGGCCCTGTAGGGGTCTCGCTCGTACTCGGCGGCGGGGTCCTCTACACCGCCGGCGCGGTCATCTACGCCCTGCGGCGCCCGAACCCGGTGCCGGGCGTGTTCGGCTACCACGAGGTCTTCCACGCGCTCGTCGTGGCGGCAGCGATCGCTCACTTCACGGCGGTGGCGATATACGCGCTCCCGGCGCGGGTCGGATGACCGGTCGCCGGGATCCCGGTGCTCAGAACAGCGAGCCCTGGCTCGTCACCGGCCGCGCTCCCCGCGCCTCCTCGCGCGGCCTGGACGATCCGCGCCGACCCCGGCGCGCCGGCTGGTCGCGGTCCTTCAGGAACCGGCGCGGTGGCGACCCCGGCGCGCTCGCCATGCGGCGCATCCGCTCCTGCACCTCCTTCGGGGCGTAGGCGCCGCGCGCGTACAGCCGCTCGTACATCGGAATAAGGTCCGGCCGGGACTCGCGCAGCCAGTCGAAGAAGATGTCTCGCACCTCACCGCGCAGGTGCAGCGCGATCCCGCCGATCGAGACCGCGCCGGCGTCGGTGGCGATCTGGACGATTCGCTCGACCTGCTCGGGCGAGTCGTTCACGCCGGGCATCAGGGGGGCGATCAGGATGCCGGTGGGGATGCCGATCCGGTTCAGCTCGGCGACCGCCTCGAGCCGCGCCCGCGGGTGGGGGGTGTGCGGCTCGGTGGCCCGCCAGGTCTTCTCGTCGAGCGTCGGCACCGAGAAGCTCGCGGTGACGGCCGCGCGCGCGTTGACCTGCTCGAGGAGCTGCCTGTCGCGGAGGAGGAGCGGCGACTTCGTGAGGATCGAGCAGGGATTGGCGAAGTCGCGCATCGCCTCCCAGATCCCCGGCATGAGCCTGTAGCGGCCCTCGACCCACTGATAGGGGTCGGTGTTCGTGCCCATGGCGACGTGCTCGCCCTTCCACGACGGTCGGGCGAGCTCGCGCCGGACGAGCTCGGGGGCGTTCACCTTGACGACGATCTCGCGCTCGAAGTCGCGCCGAGCGTTCATGTCGAGGTACGTGTGGGTGGGACGGGCGAAGCAGTACGTGCACGCGTGGTGGCAGCCGCGGTAGGGGTTGATCGTCCAGCGAAACGGCATCCGCGAGCGGTCCGGGACCTTGTTGATCGCCGACCGGGCCTGCACCTCGTGGAAGCGGACGTCCATCGCCTCAGGCGCCTCGAACGTGCGTACCGTCGCCGGATCGCGGAACCCGGGCAGGGTCCGGCGCGCCTGCTCCTCGACCGTCAGCTCGTCCCAGCGCATCGAACAGATGTTCGCACAGCTGCCAGACGGTCGCTCAGCGGCGCTCGTCTCCCCACGCCGTGACGACCAGCGAGCGCGGGCCCCCGTGGTCGCGGTGCTCGCACAGATAGATCCCCTGCCAGGTCCCGAGCGCGAGGCGGCCCTGCGTGACCGGCAGGGTCACGAACGCGCCGAGCAGGGAAGCCTTCAGGTGCGCCGGCATGTCGTCGGGGCCCTCGAGCGTGTGCTCCCAGTACGGCGCGTCCTCGGGAACGGCGCGGTCGAACCAGGCACGGAAGTCCCGCCTGACGGCAGGACTCGCGTTCTCGTTCAACGTCAGCGACGCCGAGGTGTGACGGATGAAGACGTGCGCCACACCGATCGCGATCCGCTCGAGCTCGGGGACCGCCCGGACCACCTCCTCGGTCACCAGGTGGAACCCGCGCGGCCGCGCTTCGAGCGAAAGCTCGCGCTGAGCCCAGATCATGCGCCCCGGGGCAAGGGCCGGAGGCTGCCGGTGACGTCGCGCCCCTTCCGCCGTCGTTCTGCCACCCGTCGATAGTGACAAGCCGCACGGTCGGGGCTGTTACGGCGAGCCGGCGAGCGCGAGCCGACGTCGCGCGTCGCGGCTACCCTGAGCGCGTGCCGAAGAACCGCGCCCTCATCGTGCCGGCCGTCCTGCTCGGACTCGCACTCATCGCCGTCGCGGTCGTCTACTTCGTCAACACGGCGCACGGCCTGCCGTCGTTCTTCCCCGGCCACGTCTCCGCCACGAGCAAGGAGGCGGCCCACCACCACACCAAGCACGGTATTGCCGCGCTCCTGGTGGGCCTTGCCTTCCTCGTCTTCGCCTGGTTCCAGTCGGGCCCCCGCCGGGACCCGGGCGTGGTCGAGCCCGCCTGATCAGAGCGCGAAGACCAGGGTGCAGACGACGCCCGCCGCGACGCAGTAGGCGCCGAACGCAGTCAGGCGGTTCGTCTCGAAGAACCGCAGCAGGAACTTCACGGCGAGGAAGGTGGTGACCGCCGCGCAGAGACCGCCGACGAGCGCCGGCCCGCGCACCCCGACCGCGTCGTGCGCGAAGAGGTCCGGGATCTTCAGCGCCGCCGCGGCCCCGATGATCGGCGTGGCGAGCAGGAACGCGTAACGCGCGGCGTCCTCGTTGGATAGGCCGAAGAGGAGCCCTCCGCCCATGGTGATCCCGGATCGCGAGATCCCCGGGACGAGCGCGGCGGCCTGCGCGGTGCCGACCCCGACGGCCTGGCGCCACGAGAGGCGAGCGATCCTCGCGTCCGCGTCGCCCAGATGGTCGCCCGGTGCCGGCGCCTGCCTGCGAAGCCGCTCGAACACCAGGAGCAGCACCCCGTTGCCGATCAGGACCGCTGCGGCCGAGGCCGAGGAGGCGAAGAGCTTGCGGAGCGGCTGCTCGAGCAGCAGGCCGAGGATCCCCGCGGGGATCGTCCCCACCACGAGCAGCCACCCGAGGCGGGCGTCGGTGTCCTCGGGCCCGATCTCGCGGTCGCGCAGCGACCGGCCCATCCCGCGAAAGATGCGCATCCAGTCCCGCCAGAAGAAGGCGAACAGCACGATCGCGGTCGCCAGGTGCGTTGCGACCAGGAACGTCAGGAAGAACTTGTCGTTCTGGTGGATGTTCCAGCCGGCGAGCCGGGGCAGGATCACGCCGTGGCCGAGGCTCGAGATCGGGAACGGCTCGGCGCCCCCCTGGAGGAGCCCGAGCGCGACCGCCTGGAAGTAGGAGATCGGGTGATGCGCCGCGAGCGGCAGGTGCGGGAGGGCCAGCGGCACGGCGGGCAGGCTAGCGAGGCCCGGCTCGGCGCCGGCTAGGAGAGGGCGCAACGACGGACCTCAGCCGTCGCGTGGCGAATCGCCGGACGCCGTCCGCGTGGCTCGCCGCCGCCGCCAGAGCACCACCGCGACGATCGCCACCGCGAGCGCCACGAGCCCGGCGACGCCGAACACGCCGAGCAGGTCCTTGGCCGAATCGCCCACCCAGTAGGCGAGGAGGCCGACGCTGGTCGCCCACCCGATGCCGCCGGCGGCGTTGTAGGCGAGGAACCTCGGCCACGACATGCGGTTCACGCCCGCGAGCCAGGCCGACGCGATCCGAAGGCCCGAGAACCAGCGGCCGAAGAAGACGGTCTTGCCGCCGTGCCGCCGGAAGACCTCCTCGCCCCGGGCCAGCACGCGAGCCCGGTGATGCTCGAGCGGGCCGGGCAGCTCGAGCAGCCAGCGTCCGCCCCGGCGCCCGATCCAGAAGCCGACGTTGTCCCCGACGATCGCGGCGGCCGCGGCGACGGCGATCACGCGCTCGATCTGGAGGTGCCCCTTGCTGGCCAGGACGCCGCCCACGATCAGGGCGGTTTCGCCGGGCAACGGGACGCCCATGGTCTCGCCGGCGACCAGCGCGGCCAGCGCGAGGTAACCAAGGTTCTTCGGCACGTGGATCGCGAGGACGAGGAACGCCGCGAGCGTCAGCGGGGGCTTGGCCATCGCCCCATCCTGTCGAACGGCGCGACGCGGGCCGCACCGACCGCCCGCCCGCTCGCGCCAGGTGCCACGATGTTGGCCCCAAAATGGGCGCTCAGGTAGGCTTCGCCGCCCTGCCGGGGGGACTGCCAGCCACCGTTCGAGGCGCACGCCCCGGCTGGCGATCCCTGATGCCGAGCGATCACGACCCGCATGCACTCGACCCGCGACGCCGCTGTTGCCGGGTTCATGCTGGTGACGACGGCGCTGCTCTGCGCCGCTGCCGGAGCTGGGATCGGCGTCCTCGTCGGCGCGCCGCTTGCGCTGGCGGTCGTGGGCGTCTTCGTCGGCTTCGGCCTGGGCTTCCGGCTTGTCTACACACGCTTTAAGGACATCTGAGGCGTCGATGGGCCTGCGCGTGGCGCGCAACCTCGACCTCGCGCTGCTCGCCATCGCCCTGCCCATCTTCCTGGCGGCCTCGTGGCCGATGCTCGGATGGGGCGCCGGAACCGCGATCTACGTCGCTCAGCGGCTGGTCCGGGACCTCGTGGCGCGGCGCGCCGCCGGGTCCGGCGACCCGAGGACCGTTGTCGGGCTGCTCGCCGGGAGCATGATCGGCCGGGGCTGGCTCGCGGCCGGGGCGATCCTCGGCGTGGGGCTGATCGAGAACGACGCGGGGCTGGCGGCGGCAGTCCTGTTCCTCGCGGCGTTCACGATCGCGCTGACGACCGGCCTCATCCTGCGGCCCCTCGACAGGGAGCGCGGATGAGGCGCTGGCTGGCCAACCTGAGCACCGGCCGCAAGGTCGCCCTCGGGGGCGTGATCCTAATCGGGCTGATGGTGCTGATCGGGGCGGCCGTCGGCAAGCAGCCGAAGAACAGCGAGTACCAGCCGCAGAACGAGTTCAAGCTCGACCCGTGGATCCACCTGAAGGTCGGCTCGCTCGACCTGAGCGTCAACAAGGCCGTGCTCTACCTGTTCATCGCGGCGGCCCTGACCACCTGGACGATGGTCTACATCGCGCGGCGCATGCGCGATCGCCCGAACCGGGTCCAGACCGCCGTCGAGGCGGCGTACGACCTCGCCTACAACAACATCACGCGCGGGAACATGGACGCGGGCATGGCCGCGAAGTGGTTCCCGTTCATCGGGGCCACCTTCCTTTTCATCCTCTACTCGAACTTCATCGGGTACGTACCGCTGCCGACGAACACCGAGTACAAGGTCAACATCCTCGGCGCGCACATACCGGCGCTCGCGATCTACGCGGCCACGGCGAACATCTCCGTCACGCTGATCCTCACGCTCGTCGTCTGGTTCAGCTACCACGTCGAGGGGGTCAGGGCAAAGGGATTGAGGCAGTACTTTGCGGGCTGGATCCCGGCGGGCGTGACCGGCATGGCGCGCGGGCCGATCTTCCTGATCGAGGCGATCTCCCACTTCGTCCGCATCATCTCCCTGTCCGTACGGCTTTTCGCGAACCTGCTCGCCGGGCACCTGCTGATCCTGTTCATGGCCGGCGGGATGGTGGTGCTCCTCGGCGCCGCCTACATCGGACCGCTCACGGTGGTGGTCGCGATCCTCTTCTTCCTCTTCGAGGTCGGCATCGTCGCCGGCCTGCAGGCGTTCATCTTCGCCACGCTCACTTCGATCTACCTCGGCGGCGCGACCGCGGAGGCACACTGACAAAGGAGGACACGTGTCCCTGATACCAACCATCATCGCCCAGGCCAGCGGCGGCGGCGGCGGCGGCAGCTCCGGCGGCGGCGCTCAGCAGACGGCGAAGGCGATCAAGGCGATCGCGCTCGGCGTCGGCGCGGGTCTCGGAACGATCGGCCCGGGCGTGGGAGTCGGCTACATCTTCGGCAAGGTGATCGAGTCCGTCACGCGCCAGCCGGAGATGCGCGACGAGATCACGAGCATCCAGTGGCTGGGCTTCGCGCTCACCGAGGCGATCGTCTTCTACGCGTTCATCTTCGGCCTGATCGCGTACTTCCTCTCGGGCGGTTGATGCCGCCGGTCGCGCACAACGCGCTCGTCGTCCTCGCCGCGTCTTCCGGCGGGGGCGGCTCGTCCAGCTCCGGCGGCGGCGGAAGCAGCAGCGGGGGCGGGAACTTCCTGGTCACGCCCAACGTCGGGCTGATGATCTGGACGCTGATCGCGTTTTTCGTGACGCTGATCATCCTGCGCAGGTTCGCTTTCCCGCGGATCGCCGACGCGCTGGACCGCCGCCGCAAGGCGATCGAGGAGTCGATCGACTCCGCCGAGCGCACGCGACAGGAGGCGGACCGCCTGCTCGAGGAGTACCGCGAGCGCCTGCGCGAGGCGCGCGATCAAGCCGAGGACATCGTGACGCGCGCTCGCCGCGCCGGCGACCGGCTCGAGGACGAGGCCAAGGCGGAGGCCTCGAAGCTGCGCGAGGACATGATGGCGGACACCCGGCGTGAGATCGAGCAGGAGACCCGGCGCGCGATCGACGAGATCCGGCGCGAGGTGGCGAACCTGACCGTGGCCGCCACGGAGAAGGTCACCCGCAAGTCGCTCGACGACGATGACCACCGGCGGCTGGTCGAGGAGGCGCTCGAGGAGTTCGACTTCTCGGCGCTGGCCGGCGACGGCGCGAACGGCGGCGGTGAGCGGGGGGGAGGCGGCGAGGGGTAATGCAGGAGATCGCCGAGGTCTACGCGCGCTCGCTGTTCGAGGTCGCCAGGGACAACGACGTGCTCGACCGGATCCACGACGAGCTCGACCAGTTCGCCGATGAGCTGATGGAGAACCGCGACCTCCAGGTCTTCTTCTTCTCGCCCTACTTCTCGTCGGAGGAGAAGAAGCAGGCGATAGCCGACGTCGTGACCCAGGCGGACGAGCGAACGGTCCGCTTCCTCGAGCTGCTCGCGGAGCGGCACCGGATGCCGGTCATGTTCCGGATCCGGAGGGTCTTCGACGAGATGTGGGCCGAGCAGAACCGCCTCCTGGCCGTGACGATCACGAGCGCGGTCGAGCTCGACAAAGGGCTCGTCAAGCAGATCGGCAAGCGGATCGAGGAGCAGACCGGACGGCGCATCGAGCCGACGTCGGTGGTGGATCCCGACGTGCTGGGCGGATTGGCGGTCCGGGTCGGGAACGTGGTTATGGACGCGACCGTTCGCGGACGGTTGGAGAAGCTGAGACGACAGGTGGCGGCTGCGGCCTGACCGCCTGGTGATGCGACCTAGAGAGGAC
>JAFAQQ010000143.1 GCA_019246335.1 Actinomycetota bacterium
ATGATCACCGACCCGCTCGGGGACGCCTGGTACTCGGACAACCAGCAGGGCGGCGAGGGGGAGGACGGCGACCTGTGCAACACCACCTACTCGCCCACCCCCGGCCGCAACTACAACCAGGTGATCGCCGGGCACCGCTACTTCACCCAAGGTGAGTGGAGCAACCTCGACAACGGGTGCGCCTTCGGCCTGTCGGCGTACATGCCGGTGGCGCGGATCAAGGCGAGTCACGTGCACGTCCGGCCGCACCGCAAGCTCTCCTTCGACGCTTCGCGTTCGAGGTCGCCGAGCGGCTCGATCGTCTCCTACAGGTGGCAGTTCGGCGACGGGAAGTCAGCGAGCGGCAGGACCGTGTCGCACACGTTCAAGCACACGGGCAAGCACACGGTCACCCTCACGGTGACCGACAGCAACCATCTGACCGGCACCGCGAAGATCACGATCATCGTCAGGAAGAGGAAGTGATCGCGCCCGTCGCGCGTGCCGCGCGGGCGCCGTAGCCGCTGCCCGCCCCGGGACGCTCACGGGCTCGCCCCGCTGAGCAGGCCGGGCTCGCCGCGGCGCGAAGCGCGCACCTGGTCGACCAGCTCCGCAATGAGCCGCCGTTCCGCGACCCATGTGACGAGCGCCGTGACGGCCACGAACAGCACGACCTCGAGGATCGCCTCGACCAGGGTGCGCGAGCCCTGCCAAGCCAGCGCCCTCATCGCGAGGACGACCGCCGCCGCGAGCGCCACCGGCCCGGCGCCGCGAGCGCCCAGCACGAGCAGGCGGGCACGCGGCAGCAGCCGGATCACGTAGTGACGGCGGACCGCGAGCACGGCGGCGGCGCTCGCAATCCTGCCGGCGACGAACCCAACCGAGCCCCAGATGAAGAGCGCGGGCACGGCGAGGCCGGCGAAGGTCACCACCATCACCGCCGCCTCGACGGCCTGCCGGGTTGAGTCGCCGCGCGCCCGGTAGAAGCTGAACCAGTTGTAGCCGAGCTGCTGGATCGCGGCCGCCGCGGCGAGTCCCTGGAGCAGCAGCACGGCGGGGTGCCACTTGGCCTCGCCCAGCACGAAGCGGACGAGGTCCGGCGCGAACAGCACCACCCCGATGCAGAACGGAAGCACCCACATGAGCCCGACCCTGTTCGACTTGACGAAGATCTCGAGTAGCGTGCCGATGCGGTCCCGGACCACGCAGATCGCCGGGTAGATCGTCGTCGTCACGATCTGGTCGGCCCGATCCGCGTAGCGCGTCAGGGTGAAGGCGAGCGTGATGTAGCCAGCGGCGGCCAGACCACCGTGGAGCTTGAAAGCGAGTATCTGACCCTGCTGGACGACGAGCAGGGCGGCGGACGACACGAAGACCGGCCACGAGAAGCGCAGGTAGCGCCGCTGGGCCCCGCGGTCGAATCGAAGCCGTAGACGGTACGGGCACAGCGCAACGCCTGCGGCGACCGCGGCCACGCTCCCCACGAACGGGCCAATCACGAGGCTCCACACGCCCACGCCGGAGGCCGCAAGCGGAACGGTGACGCAGAAGCTGATGGCCGGGACCATCGACTGGAGGACCCGGACCCGCAGGAAGTCCATTCGTCGGAAGAAGACCCATGTGGGGGCCTGAAGCGCGAAGGCCGTCGGGAGATACGAGACCGCCGCCATGAGCGGCAGGAGGCGCCAGTCGCCGTAGGCGAGCGCGACGAGCGGCGCGCCGAGCAGGAGGATCAGCGAGAAGGCCAGGCCCACCAGGAGCTCGAGCGTGAATGCCCGCTGGAACTCCTCCTCCTGGTCCTGCTCGCGCTGCTGGACGAACGCCTCGTCGATCCCCACGCGGCGCAGCGCGACGATCGTCATGGCCGTGGTCGTGACGATCCCGTAGAGGCCGATGTTCTTCGGCCCCAGCAGGACCGTGACGATCAGCCCCTGCGCCAGCACGATCGCCTCGGCGCCCCCCATGAAGAGCGCGTTGACGATCACCCCGTGCACCGTGCGCTGCCTGAGCTCCTCGCGCGGGAATGCAAGCTCATCCACGATCGGCTCCTCTGGGCTCAGCTGCTCCGGCACCGCAGCAATCCTGCCACGGTTGGGCGACCGTTCTCTAACGTGCCGCGGCGGTGGAGACCGGCACGATCAACCTGAGACGGCGGCGGGTTGAGGGCGCCGCGCCGCAGCACCGCACGCGGTCGCCCGCGGAGCGAGCGTCTTCAGTCGGCGGCGCCGAGCTCTGGTGCCTGGTGGCGATCTGCGCGCTGGGCGCCGGATTGCGCTTCGGCACGCTCGGCCTCCAGAGCTTCTGGGACGACGAGGCCGTGACCGTCGGCGTCGTGCTCGCGCCGGGGCTTTGGACGACGCTCGGACACATCCCGAGCAGCGAGGCGTCACCGCCGCTCTACTACGTGATCGCCTGGGTGTGGACCCGCGTCTTCGGTCACAGCGAGGTGGGCATCCGCTCCCTGTCCGCGGTGCTCGGGACGGCGACGATCCCGGTGGCCTGGTGGGCGGCCCGGACGCTCGTCTCCCGGTCGGTCGCGCTGGCGACCGCTGCGCTCGTCGCGTTCAGCCCCGAGATGGTCTGGTACTCGCAGGAGGCGCGCGGCTACGCGCTGCTAGTGCTGCTCTGCACCGCTTCCCTCGGCTTCATGGCGGCGGCCATCCGCACCCGCAGCGACCGCATGCTCACCTGGTGGGCCG
Organism: Actinomycetota bacterium; assembly: GCA_019246335.1. Classification (GTDB taxonomy): domain Bacteria; phylum Actinomycetota; class Thermoleophilia; order Solirubrobacterales; family Thermoleophilaceae; genus AC-37. The sequence goes on from JAFAQQ010000143.1 coordinate 2,679, forward strand.
TGGTGGCGGCGCTCGCGATCGGGACGCACTACTTCGGCGCCTTCGTTGCGATCCCCGAGGCCGCGGTCCTGCTGTGGCTCCTGCGCGAGCGCCGGCGCGCGGTACTCGTGCGCACGGCGGGCGTCGGGGCGGTCGGCGTAGCTCTGCTTCCGCTCGCCATCCACCAGGCGGGCTACGGGCACGACCTGTGGATCCGCTACCTGGCGCTCGGACACCGCTTGGGACAGGCGTGGAAGGAATTCACCATCGGCCGTGCCGCGACGCCGCCTAGCCACCTGCTGCCGATCACGCACGCGGTCGTGATCGCAGCGGCGCTGGTGGCCCTGCGCGGCGGCCTGCGCCTGCACGCCGGGGCCCGCCGGGGATTCGCGCTCGCCCTCGGGATCGGGATCGCGGCACTCGCGATCCCGCTGGCGCTGAGGCTCGTCGGCGAGGACTACTTCTACGCGCGCAACCTGATCGGCGCGTGGATCGCCCTGGCCGTGGCGCTCGCCGTCGCGGCGGAGGTCCGCTTGGTCGGGCCGGTCGTCCTCTGCGCGGTCTGCGGGATGTTCCTGGCGCTCGACGTTGTGACCGACACGGAGCCGCGCATGCAGCGGGCGGACTGGCGCGGAGTCTCGCGTGTCATCGGCCCGGCGCCGCACGCGCGGGCCCTCGTCGTGCCCAAGGAGGGCCGGCACGCGCTCACGTACTACCTGCGCCGGGTGCGCGAGCTGCCGGCCGGCTCGAGCGCCGTCTCCGAGATCGACCTCCTCGGCCGCTCGAGCGCTCCCGGTCCGCGCTTCGGACCGATGCCCGCCGGGTTCAGGCGCGTCTCGCGCACCCGCAGCGGCCGCTTCTACTTCCTGCGCTACCTGGCGCCGCGACCCCGGCGCGTCACGATCGACCAGCTGCGAAATGCGCGGCTCGACCAGCCGAGGGCATCGGTGCTGCTGCAGGGCCCGGGTCGCTAGCGGGCGCTGCCCCGCGCAGGCCCCCGGTCCGCCCGCTCAGCCCTCGTCTCGGGCCGGCTGCCGCCCTCGCCCGTGCGTCTTGCTCGTGGTGTGCCGCCTCGAACGCGCCCGGTGGACGGTGAGCTTCGGGTCGGCGGTCGAGCAGCTCGCCTCGGTCGAGGGGATGTCGTGAGGCGCGGCGAGCTTCGGCGGCTCGGCGAACGCCATGCGGGTCGTGTCGAGGAAGTCCATGAGAGTGGTGGCGTTCGCATCGCGGTAGGTGCAGGCCGGAAGGTTCCACTTGGCCTCGATCGTCGCGAGGATCGACGTGTGGTCATGCACGACCTTCGTCGTCGCGCGCGGCTTCGAGTACGGCGAGACGACGACCGCCGGCACCCGCGGCCCGTAGATGTCGTAGCCGCCCTTGATGTCGTTGGGGCCGAGCTTCGGGGGGATGCTGTCGGGCTTGATGGCCGCGGGCGGGGGCACGTGATCGAGGTAGCCGCCGTGCTCGTCGTACGTCCAGACGAGCAGCGTCCGCTTCCACGCCGGCGAGGCCAGCACGGCTTCCACCACCCGCGACACGAAGTTCTCGCCGAGCGTGATGTTCTGCGGGTTCTCCTCATCCTCGCCCTGCGTCGATCCCTTGTTGGCGCCCTGGGTGACTCCGGGAATCCCCGCGCTCGCGATCGGGCCGCCGATGTCGCTCGCCACCCCGAACTCCGGGTCGACGAAGCTGATCGGCGGGAGGGCGCCGGCGGCGCAGTCGGAATAGAACTGGTTGATGTTGGCCAGGCTCTGCGGGTACTTCTTCGGGATCGCGGCGATCACGCCCGTGCTGGGCAGATCGGTGAAGTAGTTCCTCCACGCGATCCCGTGGGCCGCAAGGCGATCGAAGATCGTGCCGTTCGCCGGAGGCGGGTCCAGCACGCTGCCCGTATCGGTCGAGATCAGCCCGTACGCGGTCGCGGCGAGCAGGAAGCGCCGGTTCGGGAAGGTCTGGCAGGGCGCCGAGCAGAACCAGCGGTTGCCGAGGGTGAAGGTCTTGGCCAGCGAGTAGTAGAAGGGGATGTCCCCCTCGTCCCAGTAGAGCATCGCGCCGGGGGCGGTCCTGGCGAAGCCGTCCATCCGGCCGTGGTCGATCTGCATGTGCGTGCCGTTCCACGACTGGGTCACGTTGAGCGGCTGGCAGTTGCTGGTCGCCCGCACCGGCAGCACGTAGCCCCCGTCCAGCGGCTGGCGGTTCGCCGGGTGCCCGTGCCGGTCGAACCTGAAGCCGTCCGCCTTGCCCTGACCGCGCCTCGGCAGCATCCCGAAGTAGTTGTCGAAGGAGTGGTTCTCCATCATCACCACCACCAGGTGGTCGAAGGGGAATGCGGCCGTCGGCTCCCCGGCCGGGCGCCCCGGATCCGGCAGCGAGCTCGGCTTCCTGATCGGAGCGGCGGCGGCCATGAGCGCTTCGAGCGAGCCGGGTCCCCACGGCGCCATCGCCCCGATCGCCGCACCGGCCGCGGCGCGCAGCGCCGTGCGCCTCGTGATCCCACTCTCGCGGCGCGTGAGATCGGCGGTCATCGCGAACACCACCCTAATCCGTTGCGAAGCGCCGCGACGCCCCTTCGAGCTCGAATGCGCCGAAGCTAAAGCCCGCACTTAGGCGGGCGCGCTACCTTGAGGTGCTGAGGAACGCGATGGGAAGACTGCGACGGCTCTCAACCACCCGGCTCCTGGCGGCATCCGCGGCCGTCCTGGCTGTCCTCGTGGTCGGGGTCGCGATCGCGGGCGCCGTCAGCACCAGCGGGTCGCCGCCTCCCCCGAAGCCGTTGCCTCAGGCGGTGCACGACGCCATCAGCGCCCCCGCGCCGGTCGGCATCAGCGCGCGAATCACCTTCACGAGCAGGCTCGTCGACACGTCGATGCTCGGCGACCGCGTCACTCCGCTCCTCAAGGGCGCCAGCGGGCGCCTCTGGGTAGCCGAGGGTGGCCGGCTGCGGATCGAGCTCCAGTCGGACCAGGGCGACACGCAGGTGGTCTCGGACGGGAAGCGCTTCCTGTTCACGGATCCGTCCTCGAACACCGTCTACACGGGCACGCTGCCGGCCGACCACAACGTCAAGCAGAAGCGCGCCGAGCGCAAGCCGTCGGTGGCCGATGTCCAGAAGGGCATCGGCCGGCTGGGGCGGTTCGCCTCCGTCACCGGGCCCGGGCGTGAGGTCGTGGGAGGGCACTCGGCGTACAGCGTTCGCGTAACCCCGCTCCACAACTCCGGGCTGCTCGGCGGCGTGGGCGCCGCCTGGGACGCCGTCCGCGGCGTGCCGCTTCGACTCGCCGTGTACGCGCGCGGCGTCTCGGCGCCCGTGCTCGAGCTGCAGGCGACGGACGTCTCGTACGGCCCGGTGGCCGCCTCGACCTTCACCGTCTCCCCGCCCGCCCATTCGCGTATCCACCGCATCAACGCGACCGGCCACGACCGTGGCCGGGCAGCCGGCAAGCAGGCGAAGGAGGCCGCCGGCAAGCGCCACGGCCAGCAGGCGCCCAACCTCGCCGCCATCGGCAAGGCCGTCCCCTTCAAGCTGAGCGCTCCAGCCCAGCTCGCCGGTCTCTCCCGCTCCGATGCGCACCTGCTCGGTGGCGCCCACGGCTCGAGCGGAGCGGCGATCGTGTACGGCCGGCCGCTCCTCGGCGGGCTCGTGGTGATCGAGAGCAAGCCCGGCAAGACGAAGGCGGCCCCAAGCGCGACCCCCGGCGATCGCGGGCAGGGCGTAAACCTGCCCCACGTGAAGATCGGGAGCGCCGACGTCACCGAGCTGGCCACGGCGCTCGGCACCGCCGTGAGCTTCGATCGCGGCGGCGTGCACTACGTCGTGGTCGGGACGGTGGGCAAGGCCGTGGCGGAGGAGGCCGCGCGAGGGCTCTGATGCCCGCGCCCGTCGAGGCTCGCGGCCTCGTCAAGCGCTACGGCGAGATCGTCGCCGTCGACCACGTCGACCTCACGGTCGAGACCGGCAACGTGTACGGCTACCTCGGGCCGAACGGGGCGGGCAAGACCACGTCGCTGCGGATGCTTCTCGGACTGATCCGCCCCGACGAGGGAGCGGTCCGGCTGTTCGGCCGCGATCCGCTCGTCGACGGAGCCCGGGCGCTCGACGGCGTGGCGGGGTTCGTCGAGGAGCCGCGTTTCTATCCCTACCTCTCGGCGCGAAAGAACCTGGAGCTGCTCGCCGCGTACGACGCCGGCGGCGCTCGCGACCGGATCGACTCGGTGCTCGAGACCGTCGAGCTCACCGAGCGCGCGGGCGACAAGGTCAAGGGCTACTCGCACGGGATGCGGCAGCGCCTGGGGATAGCCGGCGCGCTCCTGCGCGACCCTCGGCTGCTGCTCCTCGACGAGCCGACGACCGGCCTCGACCCGGCCGGCATCCGCGACATGCGCGACCTCGTGCGCAGGCTCGCCGAGCAGGGGATGACCATCGTCCTCTCATCGCACATCCTGGCCGAGGTGGAGGCGCTCTGCGACCGCGTCGCGATCCTCCGGCGCGGGCGGGTGGTGTTCGAGGGCGCGCTGGCGGAGCTCCGCGACGCAGCCGGCGGCTTCTACGCGCTGCGCACGACCGACCAGGCTCGGGCGCTGCGGGTCTGCCAGGCGCACGCCGGGCTCTCGGGCGTGCGGCCCGACGACGGCGCGGTCCGGTTCAGCGGGCCGGAGGACGCGGTCGCCTCGCTGTCGATCGCACTCGGGGAGGCATCGGTCGGGATACTCGCGCTGGTGCCGCACGTCGCGACGCTCGAGGAGCTGTTCTTCGACGTGACCGAGAGCGAGCGCGCCGCGGAGCCCGAGCCGGCGCGCGCGGTCGGGGCGGCGAGCTGATGGGCGGCGCGCTCACCGTCTACCGCTGGGAGCTGCGGAAGCTTCTCTCGCAGAAGCGGACCTACATCGGCCTGCTGTTCGCCACCGCCGTGCCAATCATCTTCGTCACGACGGTCGCCGCCCGCAACCACGGACCGGAGGACGTGCCGTTCGGCCGCTATGTCCTCCAGTCGGGACTGGCGGTGCCGCTCGTCCTGCTCACCTTCGGCGCGTACTGGCTGTTCCCGCTCATCACGGCGCTGGTGGCGGGCGACATCGTGGCGTCCGAGGACCACAACGGCACCCTCAAGACGATCCTCACTCGCTCGCTCGACCGCGCTCCGATCTTCGCCGGCAAGGCCCTCGCCGCCTGCACGTACGCGTTCGTGGCGCTGCTCGCCATGGCCGTGGTCGCGCTGGTGGGCGGCGGGATCATGGCGGGCTTCCACTCGCTCGTCAGCCTCTCCGGGACCACCGTCCATCCGGGGCGCGCCCTCGTCCTCATCGGCGGGAGCTTCCTCGTCTACTTCGTGCCGATGCTCGGGATCGCCGCCATCGGACTTCTGTTCTCGACACTCGCCCGTAACAGCGCAGCGGCGGTCGTCGGCACGCTGATGCTCTCGTTCGTGCTCCAGCTGGTCGCGATCCTCCCCGGCCTCGGCGGGATCAAGCCGTACCTGCTCACGAACCAGTTCTTCGCCTGGCACGGGTTCCTCCGCGTGCCGACCGACTGGGCGCCGATCGGGCACGCGCTGTGGGTGTGCGCCATCTGGTTCGTCGCCTCGCTCGTCGTGGGCGCGATCGTGTTCGTGCGGCGCGACGTGGCCGGCGGCTGACCGCCGATTGCCGCGCCGGCGGGCGCCGCTGCGCAACAATGCCGCGCATCGCTGCAGGGTCGATCAGGTGGGGGACGCTGCGCCGCGCGCTCGTCGCGGGCGCGTGCACGCTGACGGCTGGCGCGTCCCTCGCCGCCGCGCAGACCGCCGCCGCGGCGGGGTTCCTGGCCGGCGCGGGCGTGGAGAGCACGACCCCGCCGGCTCAGGGCAGCTCGGAGGGCAATCAGGCGAACAGCGACTTCGCCGGCGCGTTCTCCACCTGCCTGGCGGCTACGTTCCCCGACGCCGGACGGTTCGCCCTGCAGGAGCCGTTCAACGACCAGAACGGCAACAAGCAGTGGGACCCGAACGTCGACCTCACCACTAGCCCGCCATCCGGAGCCCCTGAGCCGTATTGCGACGCCAATACGAACGGCCACTGGGACGGGATCTACCAGGACAACGAGAAGGGGCCCGCCACCGGCGTCCACGACCAGCTCGAGGCGCGGGCGGTCGCGATCTCCGACGGAGTCCACAAGCCGGTG
>JAFAQQ010000088.1 GCA_019246335.1 Actinomycetota bacterium
GACCGGCTATACGCGCTACCGGCACGGCGAAGCGGTGGGCATCGGATTGCTCTGCGCGCTGCGCCTTTCGGGCCTCGACGACCTCCGGCTCGAGGTGGCCCGGCTGCTGCGCGCCCGCGGGCTCCCGCTCGGGTGTCACGGCGTCGAGCCCGACTCCGTCCTGCGGTACGTGGATCGCGACAAGAAGCGGCGGGGGCGGGGCGTCCCGTTCGTGCTCGTGACTGCGCCCGGGGACGTGTCCCCCGGCCACGACGTCTCCGAGGCGGACCTGCGCGCCGCCCTCGAGGAGGCGTGCGCGGGGTGAGGAACCGCGTCGCCGTGTTGCATGGCGTGAACCTCGATCAGCTCGGCCGGCGCGACCCCCGGCACTACCCGTCGCTGACGCTGACCGATCTCGAGCTGCGGGTCGGTCGCTTCGCCCGCGAGCTCGGGCTCGAGGCCACTTTTTCCCAGACCAACCACGAGGGCGAGTTCTGCGAATGGCTGCACGAGGCGAGCGAGCGCGCCGACGGCCTGCTGCTGAACCCCGGCGCGTGGACGCACTACTCGTACGCGATCCGCGACGCGCTCGAGATCGCCGGGCTGCCGGCGGTCGAGGTCCACCTCTCGGCGGTCGATCAGCGCGAGGAGTGGAGGCGGCTATCGGTGATCCGAGACCTCTGCGTGGGGTCCGTCCAGGGCCGGGGGATCGATGGATACCGGGACGGGCTCGAGCTCTTGCGCTCGACGCTCCAGGGCGGGGCGGCGTGAGCCGGGCCGACCGCCTCGAGGCGCTCGTGGACGAGGAGGGCCTCGCGGCGATCGTCGTCACGAATCTCGCGAACGTCCGCTACCTGACTGGCTACACGGGGACGAGCGGCGCCTGCGTGGTGGGCGCCGGGGTTCGCGTGTTCGTGACCGACTTCCGCTACGTGGCCCAGGCAGAGTGCGAGGTGGACCCCGGCTTCGATCGCCTGCAGGGCCGGCAGGACCTCCTCGAGGACGCCGCAAAGCGCGTGCCGGCCGGCCGGGTTGGGTTCGAGGACCACCACCTGACGGTGCGAGCGCACCAGCGCCTGAGCGGGTTCGTCGCGGACGGTACGGAGCTCGTCCCGGCGGGCCGGCTGGTCGAGCGGCTTCGCGCGGTCAAGGATGCGGACGAGCTCGCGCGGATCCGTGAGGCCGCTCGGCTTGCAGATGAGGCGCTGAACGGGATCGTGGACCGTGGCCTCGTGGGGCGCGCCGAGCGCGAGGTGGCCCTGGGCCTCGAGGCGGACATGCGCTCCCTGGGCTCCGAGCCCTCGTTTCCGTCGATCGTCGCGGGCGCCGCCAACGGGGCGCTGCCCCACGCCCGGCCGGGCGACCGGACGATCGGGGAGGGGGAGCTCGTGGTGCTCGACTTCGGCTGCGTCGTCGACGGCTACTGCTCGGACTGCACGCGGACGCTCGCAACGGGGCGCCTGCCGGACGACGCCGCGGCCGTCTACGACCTGGTCCTCGACACCCAGGTGGCGACGCTCGACCGGGTGCGCCCCGGCGCCGAGTGCAGGGCCGTCGACGCGTTCGCGCGCGAGCGGATCGAGGCCGCCGGCCACGGAGAGCGGTTCGGGCACGGCCTCGGTCACGGCGTCGGGCTCGAGGTCCACGAGCTGCCGACGCTGTCCAAGGCCGGCGAGGGTGAGCTCGAGCCCGGGAACGTCGTGACCGTGGAGCCCGGCGTCTACGTGCCCGACCGTTTCGGCGTGAGGATCGAGGACCTCGTGGTCGTCACCGAGCGCGGCGCCGAGGTGATCAGCACCGCTCCGAAGGAGCTTCGGACGGTGAGCTGAGCGGGCGCCGGCCGGCGCGACCCGCCCGCGCCTACCAGGTTCCGTTGCGGCAGGAACCGTTGTCGTTGCTGTTGCCCGCCGTGCACGTCTTGTTGTTCGTGCCGGACGAGCTGTGCGTGATCGAGTAGGTGTGGTTCGAGCCGTCGCTCGACGCCTGCGAGACCGCGGTCACCTCGTAGGTGGTCTTGGTCGCGTTGACGACGCTGACCTGTCCGGGGTTCGTCCCCCAGTCGAGGCCGAGGTCGTTGCCGAACGCCGACTGAGTCTGGCACTGGGTGTAGTCCTCGTAGGTCGCGTAGCAGAGCTCGACCTTGGACACGAGGTTGCGGGCGTTCGACTCGGCCGAGGAGTCCTGGCCCTTCTTCTCGTGATCGATGTAGGCGGGGATCGCGATCGCCGCGAGGATCGCGATGATCATGATCACGACGAGCAGCTCCACGAGGGTGAAGCCACGGGCATCGCGGAGCCTCTTGTTCAGGTGGGGCAGCAACTTGGGTCCTTTTCGGGTCGTGGAGCCGGGTGGTTGCCGGTGGAGGGGCTCCGGCTTGAGGCTTTATCGACCGATGGACTAGGCCGCTTTAGGTTCAGTCAGAGCCCTGACCTGGGCGCCAACCCGGGATGTCTCCACCTTGTGCGAACATATGTTCGTAAATGGTGGTTTGCGCCCTCTACCCGAGATTCGAGTTGCTGTGCGCTCTGCGGCGGGGCGGCGGATCCGAGTTGGAGCAGGCGCGCCAGGAGCTCGTGGCCGGCCCGGTGGCGCTTGCCCCCGAGCCCGGTCGCAGCCAGTCGGTGAGGGAGGTCTCGCCGGGGGCGGAGGCGTTCGGGGTTGCGGCGGGGATGGGGCTCGGGGAGGCGCTGGCACGATGCCCCGAGCTGCGGCTCGTCCCACCCGATCCCGACGGCGTGCGCGCCACCTGGAGCTCAGTGCTCGACCGGATCGAGGCCATCGGCGCCGCGTGCGAGTCCGACCGGGCCGGCGTCACCTATTTCGAGGCCGGAGGGATGGAGAGGCTCCACGGCGGGCGGCTCGACGGCGTTTTGAGGGCTCTCAGGCGGGCGGTCGGGAGGGCGTTGCGGCTGGGCTGTGCTCCGAGCCGTTTCAGCGCCTTCGCGGCCGCCACATGCGCACGGACACGTCGAACGCCGCCCGCAGGCTTGGCCGTGGTCGAGCGAGGCGCGGTCACGATTCCGCCCGGCGCGGTCCGAGGGTTCCTCGCGCCGCTGCCGGTGGCGCTCCTGCGTTCGCGGCCGGAGCTCGCGGGGCTGCCGGACGTTCTCGATCGCCTCGGCATCCGCACGCTGGGCGAGCTCGGCGCTCTCCCGGCGCCCGCCGTCGCCGAGCGATTCGGGCACCCCGGCCTCCTCGCGCTCGAACTCGCGAACGGCCGCGACACGCCGCTCGAGCCGCGCCGCCCCCCCGAGCCCGTGGTGGAGCGGATCGACCTCCCGGAGGCGGTATCGGGCCCCCAGCTGGAGCGCGCGCTCGAGCTGGTCGTCGCGCGCGTGCTGGCCCGCCGTGAGCGCAGGGGCAGGGCGCTCCGCGCCGTCACGCTGTCCGCGCGGTTTGTCGAGGGCGGAACCTGGCGGACCCGCTCCACGCTGCGCCGGCCCACCGCCGACCCGGCGCGCATTCGAGCCGCGCTCGTCACGAGGCTCTCGGAGCTCCCGGCGCCGGCCGAGTCACTCGGTCTCGAGGTGGAGGCCTTCGGACCGCCCGCCCAAGACCAGCCCCAGCTGGTGGACGACGCCCCCGCGCTGCGCCGCCGCCGGATCGCAGAGGCGGTGGAGCAGGTCAGGCAGGCCGCGGGTTCGTCCGGGGCCCTTCGCGTGCTGGAGGTCGATCCCGACTCGCGGCTGCCGGAGCGGCGCGCTGTCCTGACTCCGTTTCCAGTCCAGCGCGTGGATCGGTGAGCGTCCACCGGCTCGCAGACCCGCGACCGGTCGCGGTTCGCCGTCACCCCGACGGCTTGCCCGCAGCAGTTGCCGGGCGCCCGGTGGAGGGCGTCCTCGAGGACTGGGTCGTGGAGGACCGCTGGTGGACCGCACGACCGCTGCGCCGACGCTATTTCGAGGTCGTTCTCTGTGACGGCCGCAACGCCGTCGTCTACCGGGACCTGGTGACGGGCGGGTGGTTCGAGCAGCGTGGCTAGGGATCGCTGATCACGCGTGTCGTCCTACGTGGAGCTCCACTGCCACTCGTCGTTCTCGTTCCTCGACGGCGCCTCCCATCCGGTGGAGCTGGCCGGTGCGGCTGCCGAGCACGGCTACCGGGCGATCGCGATCACCGACCACGACGGCCTGCACGGCGCGATGGAGCTCGCCCAGGCCACCAAGCCGCTCGGCGTGCGGACGATCGTCGGCTCCGAGCTGACGCTGGAAGACGGCTCCCACATCACGGCGCTGTGCGAGGACCGGACCGGCTACTCGAACCTGTGCCGGCTGATCACCAAAGCGCACGAAGGAACGCGTGAGCGCCCGACCGAGCCCACCCAGCCGAGCGTCCCCCTCGCCGAGGTCGAGCGCCAGGCGGAGGGGCTCGTCTGCCTATCCGGGTGCGCCCACGACGGCGCGGTGGGCGGTCGCGTCGATCGCGGGCGGCACGCCGAGGCGGCGGCCGTCGCGCGGCGTCTGGTCGGCGCGTTCGGCCGCGACCGGTTCAGGATCGAGCTCCAGCGCCCGTTCGCCCGCCGCGACCGCCGCCGCAACCGCCATCTGGCGCAGCTGGCGGAGCGTCTTGGCGTCCCGTGCGTCGCGACGGGCGACGTCCACGCCCATTCGCGCGAGCGGGCGCCCCTCCAGGACGTCTTCGTCGCGGTCCGGACCGGTGCGACGCTCGACGAGTCCGAGCCTCTGCGGCGCGGAAACACCTCCCACGTGCTCGCTTCACCGGACGCGATGGCCGCGCGCTTCGCCGATCACCCCGATGCGGTGGATGAGTCCGCGCGGCTCGCCGAGCGCCTGCACTTCGACCTGACCTCCGACCTCGGCTACCGCTATCCCGGCTCGGAGGACGGCTCGGCCGACCGCCGGCTGGCCGAGCTCTGCCGCTCGCTGCTGGCGGATCGGTACGCGGGACGGGGGACGCTTCGGCGCGCCGGGCGGCGCCTCGAGGAGGAGCTCGCGATCATCCGCTCGCTCGGCCTCGCGGGCTTCTTCCTGCTGCACCGGGACCTGCTCGAGCTCGCGCGCGAGGTGGCCGCCGAGGTCCGCGGCCCGGCGTCAGCGCGCTCCCTGCTGCCTCCCGGCCGCGGGCGGGGCTCGAGCGTCTCCTCGATCGTCTGCTACCTCACCGGCCTCTCGCACATCGATCCGGTCGAGTGCGACCTCTTCCTCGGCCGCTTCCTCAACGAGGAGCTCACCGCCCTCCCGGACATCGACCTCGACTTCCCGCGGGACATCCGCGAGGTCCTGATCCCGCGTGTCCACGAACGCTACGGGCGCGACAAGTCGGCGCTCGTGGCCGCGTTCGCCACCTACCAGGTGCGATCGGCGATCCGCGACTTCGGCAAGGCGCTCGGGCTGCCGCCCGGCGAGGTCGAGCGCGCCGCGCGCTCGGCGGACCCGTTCGGGGCAAGCGACGTCGACCGCTACCTGGGCGATGCGATCGGGGCGCGGAGGGCCGGCTCCGCGCGGTGGCAGGCGCTCGTCAGGCTGGTGGGCGACGCCTGGGGCCTCGCGCGTCACCCCATGCAGCACCCCGGCGGGATGGTGATCTCCACCCAGCCCCTGAACGAGATCTGCCCGATCCAGCCCGCGGCGATGACCGGCCGCCAGATGGTCCAGTGGGACAAGGAGTCGTGCGCCGACGCGGGCTTCTTGAAGATCGACCTGCTCGGCCTCGGGATGCTCTCGGCGGTCGCGCGTTGCGTGGACGAGATCGCACGGGCGCGCGCGGAGTGGATCGACCTCTCGCGGATCGACTACGGGGACGAGCGCGTCTACTCGGAGATCCAAGAGGCGGAGACGATGGGGGTCTTCCAGATCGAGAGCCGGGCGCAGATGCAGATGCTGAAACGCACCCGGCCGGAGAACCTCGACGATCTGACCGTCCAGGTGGCGCTCGTGCGGCCCGGCCCGATCCAGGGCGGCGCGGTGCACCCCTACATCGAACGCCGCAAGGCGCTGCGGGAGGATCCGGCGTACCGGGTCCCATACGACCATCCGTCGCTCGAGCCCGTGCTGAGCGACACGCTCGGCGCGATCGTCTTCCAGGACCAGGTGATCGAGGTGGCGATGGCGTTCGCCGGGTTCTCGCCGGGGGAGGCGGAGGGCCTTCGGCGGGCGATGAGCCGCGCGCGGTCGGAGGCCGCGATGCGCTCCTACGAGGAGAAGTTCGTGGAGGGTGCGATGGGGGGCGGCGCCTCGCGCGAGGTGGCCGAGCGCGTCTACTCGCAGATCGTCGGCTTCTCGGGATTCGGGTTCCCGAAGGCCCACTCTGCGGCCTTCGGGCTCCTCGCCTACCAGTCGACGTGGCTGCGCGTGCACTACGGACCGGAGCTGTTGTGCGCGCTCTTGAACGAGCAGCCGATGGGGTTCTATCCGCCGGACTCGCTCGTCCACGAGGCGCAGCGGCGGGGGATCGCCGTCCTTCCTCCGTGCGTGCTCGGGTCTGCGGCGGAGTGCAGGGTCGAGCTTGTGATGCCTCGGCCCGCGGGTCCTGCCTCCGATGACTGTTCCGGCTCCACCTCCCTGGAAATGGTCGGTGGCCCGGAACAGTCAATCGTCGGCTCCCGCGGCAGCTGCGAATACGCGGTTCGGATGGGTCTGGGGTACATCTCCGGGATCCGCGAGGAGGAGGTCCGGCGGTTGGTGGAGGAGAGGGAGGGGGGCGGCCCGTTCCGCTCGCTCGCCGATCTCGCCGGGCGCTGCTCCGCGCAGCGCGATTCGCTCGAGAAGCTGGCTTGGGCAGGCGCTTGCGACGCTCTGGCCGCGGGCGGGCGGCGCGAGGCCCTGTGGACCCTCGGCGTCGCCGCTCCGGGCGTTGCCGTGGCTGACGGCACTCAGCTCGCCCTGCCGCTCGAGGCCGGCGAGGCGCCGGCGCTGCGCGAGCTCAGTCGCTGGGAGCGCCTGCTCGCCGACTACGGATCGACCAGGGTCACTCTGCGCGAGCACCCGATGGAGCTCATGCGCCCCGATCTGCCGGAGGAGATCCTGTCGAGCGCGGATCTGGAGCGGACGCCGAGCGACTCAAGGGTCCGCGTCGCCGGCCTGGTCGTCGCGCGCCAGCGACCGGCCACCGCCCACGGCGTCACCTTCATGTTGCTCGAGGACGAGCACGGTCCGATCAACCTGATCGTCCCGCCGCCGGTGTACGAGCGCTGTCGCCTCGCAGTCCGCGCGGAGCCGGTCGTAGAGGCACGCGGCAAGCTCGAGCGGCGCGAGGGCGTGACGAACGTCGTCGTCACCGATGTGCGCGCGCTCCATCGCCCCGACCTGCCGATCGGCGAGGTCCGTCACATCGAGCCGCGTCGTGCTTGGAGCACGGAGGAGGTCGCCGGCGACCTGCGCGCCGTGCTGCCCGCGGCGCACAGCTTCGGCCGGCGCGGGTGACCCGGGTCTTCGTGCGTCGCCCTCCTGGATGTCCTCCAGCGCGCGGCTTGGACGGGCTACGGCTCGAGCAGGACCTTGATCGCCCCGTCCTCCTTCTTCTGGAACATCTCGTACGCCTCGGGGCCCTGCTCCAGCGGCAGCTTGTGCGTGGCGAACCCCTCCACGCCGAGCGGGTCCCCTTCGAGGAGCAGCGGCATGATGTCGTCGATCCAGCGCTTCACGTTCGCCTGGCCCATCCGCAGCTGCACTTGCTTGTCGAACATCGTCATCAGCGGCAGCGGATCCGCCATGCCTCCGTATACGCCGCTGAGCGAGATCGTGCCCCCGCGGCGAACGATGTCGATGGCGAGGTACAGGGCGTTGAGACGGTCCATCCCGCCGCGCTGCATCAGCCGCTCGGCGATCCCGTCGGGCAGGAGGCTCGTCATCTGGTGCGCGAGCTTCGCCCCCGGCGAGCCGTGCGCCTCCATGCCGACCGCGTCGATCACTGAGTCGGTGCCCCGGCCGTCGGTCATCGACCGAATGGTCTCCGCGACGTCGTCTTCGTGCTCGGTCAGGTCGAGGACCTCCACGCCTCGCTGCCGCGAGCGATCCAGTCGGTCCGGTACGAGGTCCACGCCGATCACGCGGTGGCCGCGGTGCAGCGCGATCCGAGCGCTCATCTCCCCGATCGGGCCGAGGCCGAGGACGGTCACGCTGCCGCTCTGCGGCACGGCGGCGTACTCGACCGCCTGCCACGAGGTGGGCAGGACGTCCGAGAGGTAGACGAAGCGCTCGTCGGGGGGCCCTTCCGGCACCTTGATTGGGATGAAGTCGGCGTGGGGGACCCTGAGGAGCTCGGCCTGCCCCCCGGGCACCTGGCCGTACAGCTTCGTATAGCCGAACAGGGCCGCGCCCATGCCCTGGTCGCGGACCTGGGTCGTCTCGCATTGGGAGTACAGGCCCTCCCCGCACATGTAGCAGCGGCCGCAGCAGATCGTGAAGGGCATCACGACGCGGTCGCCGGGCTTCAGGTCGCGGACCTCGCTCCCGACCTCCTCGACGACTCCCATCGGCTCGTGACCGAGGATGTCGCCAGGATCGAGGAACGGCCCGAGCACCTCGTACAGGTGGAGGTCGGAGCCGCAGATGCCGCTCGAGGTGACGCGCACGATCGCGTCCGTCGGATCCTGGATCGCGGGGTCCGGGACGTCATCGATGCGCACGTCGCGCTTGCCGTGCCACGCAAGGGCCTTCATCGGGCCTCCTCGTTCGATCTCGTGGTTGCGGGTCCCAGCGGGGTACCCGGCATGCAGCCCGTTCAACCTGGATACCGTCGTCTCTCGTGGCCGGACGGGTGCTCGTCGGAACCTCCAGCTGGGCCGATCCCGGGTTCGTGGAGGATTGGTATCCGCCCGGCATGGCCGCGCGCGACCGGCTTCCCTGGTACGCGCAGCGGTTCGAGGTCGTCGAGCTCAACTCGAGCTTCTACGCGATCCCGGAGTCCGGCACCGTCGCCCGCTGGGCCCGCGCGACTCCGCCGGGCTTCGTCTTCGACATAAAGCTCCACCGCCTGCTCTCCCGTCATGCCGCACCGCTCGAGTCGCTTCCGCCCGACTTGCGTGACCGCGCGGAGACGACCTCCCGCGGCCGGGTGCGCCTCACGCCGGACCTCGAGCGCGACATGATCCACCGGACGATCGAGGCGGTCGCGCCGCTCGAGGGCGAGGGCAAGCTCGGCGCGCTTCTGCTGCAGCTCACGCCCGGCTTCTCCCCGCACGACAGCAGTCTGGGCGAGCTGCAGCCGCTGATCGACGGCTTCCGGCCGCGGCGGGTCGCGGTCGAGCTGCGCCACCGCGGCTGGGTCGAGGACGAGCGCGCGGAGCGGACCTTCTCCGAGCTGTCCGAGCTCGGCGCTGCATTCGTAGCGGTCGACGCCCCGCGGGCGGAGCACGTCCCGATCATGCCGCCCGTCGACGCCGTGACCCGCGACGACCTCGCCTACGTTCGCGCGCACGGGCGGAACGCCGACGGGTACATGACCGGCCGGAGCGTGGCCGAGCGGTTCGGCTGGGAGTACTCCGACGACGAGCTCGAGGAGATCACCGGCCGGGCGCGCGCGATGGCCGCCCAGGCGGACGAGGTCCACGTCCTGTTCAACAACAACCGCGGCGCCGATGCGCCCAGCTCGGCGCGCCGCATGCGCCAGCTGCTCGGGCAGGACCCGGGCCCGCCGCCGGTCGAGGCCCAGATGAGGGTCGGCGAGACCTAGCGGTAGGACCCGAGCACGCCGCTAAGCCTGCGCGGCCGCGAGGGCGGGCCTGCGGCCGTCCCAGGGGGCGGCGCGCTCGATCTGCCCGGCCAGCGAGAGCAGCAGCTCCTCGCCCGCGGGCGGGCCGACGAGCTGGACGCCCACCGGCAAGCCGGAGTCGGTCTGATGCAGCGGCAGGGAGATCGCCGGCTGCCCGGTGACGTTGAAGGGCGGGGTGAACGGGACGAAGTCGGTGGCCTTGCGGAGGGTGTCCTCGGGCGGCTGCCCCGGATCGGGGTCGAGCGCGCCGACCTCGACCGCGGGCGTGGCGGTCGTCGGTGTGAGCAGGACGTCGTGGTCGCGCCACCAGCTCACGATGGCGCGCGCCTTCGTGCGGAGGGATGCAAGCGCCGACAGGGCGTCGGTGGGGGAGTACTCCCGCACGTGCCCGATCATCGAGCGTGTAAGGGGCTCGAGCTTCGACTCGTCGGCCGGCTCCCCGAGGATCGCGTCCAGTCGTTCGACGCCAAGCGCGACCTGTGCGCTCCACACCGTGATGAAAGGGACCTTGAAGTCGTCGCCGCGCCAGTCGGGCTCGGCCTCCTCGACCTCGTGGCCGAGCGATTCGAGCAGCTCGGCGGCGTCGGTCGCGGCCGCGACGCACTCGGGGGCGACGGAGGTCCCGCGCGGAGACCGGGTGCTCACTCCGACCCGCAGCCTGCCCGGCTCGCGCTTCGGCGCCTCGTGGAGGGGGGCGCTCGGACGCGGGATCGGCGTGACGTCCCCCCAGCCGTAGCCGGACTGGATGTCGAGCGCCAGCGCCGCGTCCATGACTGTGCGCGCGAGCGCGCCCTCGACGGACAGCAGGGCGAACGGCTCGGGCATCGGGGCGATCGAGACCCGGCCGCGACTCGGCTTGAGGCCGACCAGTCCGCAGCACGACGCCGGGATGCGAATCGATCCGCCGCCGTCGCTTCCGCTGGCCAGGGCGACCATCCCGGCCGCGACGGCGGCGGCGCTCCCGCCCGACGAGCCGCCCGACGTGCGAGACGGGTCATAGGGGTTGCGCGTTGCGCCAAAACGGCGCGGCTCGGTGACCGGGAGGATCCCGAACTCGGGCGTGTTCGTCTTCCCGAGGACGATCGCGCCCGCGGCTCGCAGGCGGCGCACGGGCTCGCTGTCGAGCTGCGGCACCCAGTCGCCGGTCGCCTCGCTTCCGAACGTCGTGCGAATGCCCTCGGTCACGGTGCCGAGGTCCTTGATCCCGATCGGGACCCCCGCGAGCGGCCGGTCATCTCCCGGCTTGACCCCGTCCGCCTCGGCAAGCGCCCGCTCGCTGATGAGCGTGACGAAGGCGTTGATCTCCGGATTGAGCCGCTCGATCTCGGAAAGCGAGGCTTCGACGAGCTCGCGGGCCGAAATCTCTCCGGCGTGCACAGCCGCCGCCTGCTCGAGGGCTGTCATTGCCGGCGGCTCGGTTGCCACGGGTCAGACACTAACCCCTGCCATGATCCGGCGGTGGCCGCCGAGGACCGCGCACCGGAGGGCGTCGTCCGGGTGCGCGCCGCAAATCCATCGCCGCTGACGCTGGACGGGACCAACACCTACATCGTGGCGCGCTGGGTCGTCGACCCAGGCCCCGACGATCCGTCGCACCTCGATGCGCTCGTCGAAGCTGCGCGAGACGGGGGGATCGAGGGGATCGCGCTGACGCACGGCCACCACAACCAC
>JAFAQQ010000102.1 GCA_019246335.1 Actinomycetota bacterium
TTGGCCGGCGGGGCGCCGATTCCTAGCCTGATCGTCTTGCCCCGCCGGCTCGTCGCAACTCTCCTGGCAGCGCTCGTCGCGGCCCTCGCCGCCGCAGCTCCGGCCATGGCGCGCAGGCATGGGTTCCCGCACGTGGTCGTGCCCTCGCAGGCCACCTACCAGCACGAACGGGCGCACTTCCTGAGCGTCGCGAAGAAGGGCATCCTCAACGCCCGCCTCAACTGGTGGAACCCGCACGAGCAGTGGTACAACGACCGCCTCGACGACCAGGACACCTACCCGCAGGCCACCGTCTGGAGCCTCGCCGGCCTGTTCGAGGCGATCGACGGCGTGGAGATCGCGGAGCCGTCGAAGCAGAATCGTGAGGCCGTCCGGGAGTTCGCCGACCACGCGGAGCGCTACTGGAACGGCAACCTGCTGCCGCACGGAGGGTGGTCGCCCTACCCGGGTGACCACGGGGTCGGCGCCAGGGTCTGGTTTGACGACAACAGCTGGTGGGGCCACGGCTTCCTCGACGCCTACCGCGCGACGGGGAACAGCCGCTACCTGCAGGACGCCGAGCGTGCATCCGACTTCGTCGACGCGCGCGGTTGGAGCGGCGACGGCATGTGGTGGGACACGGACCTCCTCAACAAGTCGGACGAGGCGCTGGGCGCAGCCGCCGCGCTCTCCGCCGAGATCTACCAGGAGACCGGCGCTCGCGTCTATCTCGACCGGGCCCGCAAGTACATCGACTGGGCGAACGGCCACATCTGGAACGGGGACATCTACGGCACGCTGACCTACGCGAACGGGGCGTTCATCGGGGCGCACCTCGCAATCTGCGAGCGCGCCCACGACAGCCGCGCCTGCGCCCGCGCGCGCTACCTCGGAAAGTGGGCCATGCGCTGGTGGGGTAAGGACCTGAACAAGGCACCGCAGTTCGACACGATCCTGCTGCGCTACATGATGCAGCTCGGCAGCTACATGAACGAGCCGAAGTACTACGCGTGGGCCTACCGCAACGCCGAGCGCGCGCTGCGAAACGCGAAGACGCGCGGGCTCTACCTGAACTTCTGGGACGGGAGCCCGGCGACCGATCACCCGTCGACCGGAATCTCGAACTACGGGCAGATCTTGACGCACGGTGCGACCATTGAGCTCTTCTCATGGATCGCAGCAGTGAAACCCCCTCAGGGGTAAGCGGCCGGCGCGGGAACATCATCCTGGGGCTGGCGATCGCGGGCGTCGCGATCGCGGCGATCGTCAACGTCCCCTCCACGATCGAGGCCAACCGGTGGGTGAAGCGGGACCTCGCCATCTGGCAGACGTGGGTCGCTCAGCACGGCGGGCGCTCGGTGTACGGGCGCCCCTTCCCTGACGAGTTCGGATCGGTCGAGGCCCACGACCGCTTCGACGTGGTGTGCTTCCCGCACTATCCCCGCCCGCCCTCCAAGCGGGCCGACTACAAGGTCTACCTGCTGGTGGACTCCCACGGCTCGAGGCCGGTGCGCATCCTGCGGACCGTGCACGGGCCGCTCAGGCCCAAGCCCACGGCCAGCGGGCCGAAGTGCGGCAAGGGCCCGAAGCCCCCGCCCGGGGTGAAGTAGCCGGCCGGCGCGGGCCCACGGCGGCCGTCCGGCCCGTGCGGCGCACGGCAGGCGTCATCGTGCGCGCGGCAGCGCGTAGACGGTGAGCGGCCCGAGCTGCCGGCGGGCGAGTCCCGGGACGGCGGGCGGCCGCCCAGCGATCCTGCGCCAGCGGGCCCTTTGCGCGAGCCGCGGATCGATCACGACCGAGCGCACGCCGGCCGCGCTCAACGCGGTTACCGATCCCGCGTCCGGAAAGCGGTTTGCGGCCCTCCTCAACGTGCGCTGCTCACGGAGCTTGACGCCGCTATGGCCGTTCACCATCCGCGGAAACCCGTCGGTCGACCAGAACTCCCACAGGCTGTCGGAAACGGCGCTCGACGGCAGCGCGAGGAGCGGCGCGGGGACCTCGCGCAGGCGGACCGGGGGCTTGGGCGCCGCGGTCGTCGGCACGGGCCCGAGGCCCTCCACGACGATGAGCGCCGGCAGGGCGATGGCGACGAGCCGGCGCGACGCCGTCCGGGGCCCCAGCCGGGCCCAGACCCGGTCGGCGCCGGCGGCGGCGAGCACCGCGAGGCCAAGCGTGGTGAGGGCGAAGATCCTGGCGGGCGTTCGGATGCCCTTCCACCCGGGCGCGATCTCCCAGAGGAGCCGGTAGGGCGACCAGTCGCCTCCCAGGGTAAGTCCCATCGCGAACACCACCGAGACGAGGACGCCGAGCGCGATACCGACGCGGACCGGGCGGGCCAGCGAGGGCGACCGGATGCCGGCCACGGCCAGCACCAGGATCGTCAGCCCCGGGAACAGCATCTTCTCGAACCGCTCCGGCGTGTCCGACAGGATGCGCGACGTACCGCCCCAGATCAGGTTGTCCGGGGCGGCCGCGGCGAGGCTCGCGACCGGGGGCGAGTACCGGTGGACCTCGGCCAGCGTGCGCAGCGCCTCGGGGTTGCGGTCGAGCACGCGCAGGTACGGCGCCGCGAGCGCGAGGGAGATGCCCAGGAGCGCGAGCGTGCCGGCGCCGGTGGCGGCGACGGCCGGGCGCGGCAGCGCGGAGAGCCCGTCTCTCCGGCGCAGCCGGATGGCGAGCCAGCCGACCGCGAGCGCCGCCAGCGCGTAGAGGAACTCGAGGCCGATGCCGAAGCCCAGGCTGACCTGCCAGCAGGCGACGAGCCATCCCGCGAGCAAGGTCCGCGCGCTCCGCCGCCGGTACCCGCGGAGCAAGAGCCACGCGGTCAGCGGGATACCTCCGATCGACAGTACGTGCAGGTGATCCGCCTGACCGAGCCGCCAGGGGCTCAGCGCGTACGCGAGCCCGGCTACCCAGCCTCCGAGCGTCGCCGCGCCAAGCTCGCGCGCGAGCGCGTACGCGCCGCCGAAGGCGAGCGCATAGCTCAGCATCACGAGCAGGTCGTAGCGGACGGCGGCGGCGCCGGCCCCCGCGCCGACGAGCCCAGCCGGCGTGTACCCGATCAGGGAGTCGGAGAAGGCGAGGCTGTCTCGCGCCGGCCAGAAGATGTTCGCCTGGAAGAGGTGAAGGGGCTGGTGGAGCGCCGCGTGGCCGTCCCAGGCGACCGTCCAGGCCTCGAAGAGCGGATCGACACGGCCGGTCGAGTCCGACGGCAGCGAGGGGAGCCTCGTACCGAGGTGCAGGACGAGCGGCCAGGTGGCGACGAGCGCCACCACGAGGGCCCCGAGGCAAGCGAACGCGAGGCGGGAGCTGCGCGGCGGAGGGGTCAGCCTTCGCCGAGGGCGATGATCGGCCAGCGCATCGCGACGAAGTAGAGCGTGAACGCGAGCGCCGCGACGCGCAGCCGCTTGTCGTTCGCTATGGCGGCGAAGGGCAGTGGCCAGATCACGTACCAGCCGAGGAGCCACGAGCTTCCGACGACCAGGCCGAGCAGCGCCCAGCCGCAAGCCGCGATCCAGTCGTAGCCACGGCGCCAGACGAGCCACAGGAGCCAGCAGATCGAGCCGAGCAGCAGCAGGCGTGAGACCAGCCGCACGTCCGACGTCACCCCCCCGAGCGTCACCGCCCGGCCGATCTGTGCCGGGATCGCGTCAGACGACACGAGGCGCTGCTGGTGGCTCAGCACCCGGAAGACCCCCAGTGCGTGGCTGCCGAAGCCGATGACGGCGATCGCGCCCATCAGGGCGAGCGCGACGACCGTTCCGACGATGGCGCGGCGGCGGTCGCGCGACGCGAGCACCATGAACGGGATCATCACTCCGATGGAGGCCTTGATCGCGCCCCCGCAGACCACCGCGAACGTGCCGGCTCCCTCCCGCCCACGGAGCATGTAGGCCACGCCCGCGAGACCCAGCAGGACCATCAGGATGTCGTTGTGGCCGCCGCCCACCGCGAACACCAGGAGCACGGGGTTCAGCCCGTAGAACAGGACCGCGGGTACCGGGTTGCGCCCGAGGCGGCGGGTGCTATCCCAGACGAGGGCGACGCACCCGAGGCTTGCCAGGCCGGTGAGCACCTTGATGATCCAGAGACCGGTGGCGGAGCTCATGTGCGCGAGCGGGTAGCTGGCGATCGTGAAGAGAGGTCCGTAGGCGCTGGCCACGCTCTTCCAGCCGAGATACCGGTAGACCGGGTCGTGCACGAACGCCCGCACGTGGATCCCGTACGGGTTCACGTGGTGGATCACACCGAGCCGCGCGTACTCCAGGTAGCTGAAGATATCCTTGGACAGGAGCGGCGGCGCGACGATGAAGATCAGGTGGAGGAGGACGATCGAGCCGACCGCCAGGCGGGCCGGCACCGCCTGCCCCGCGATGAGCACGAGGCCATACGCGCCGCACATAGCGAGCAGCACGAGCAGGAACTGAGCGCCGGTGATCGTGAAGTCGAGTGAGCCGAACGGCCCTCTGATCCAGTCGGGCGGGACCGCTCGTATCGCCGGCACCTCGAAGGTCCGACCGCCCGCGGCGCCCACGGCGATCACGAGCCCGGTGGCGAGCAGGCCGAGCAGGCCGAGGGCGCCGCACACTCGGCGCATCCGCTCGGACAGCGCGAGCCGTGGCCGGATGCGCATGCCGGCGGGGGCTATGCGTGCGGCTATCGCACTCATCGCGGGGGCTGGACCATGATGGGGGCGTGGCCCACTCCAATCCGGAGGCGGGAGAGGGCCCGGATGGAAACGATACGCGGCCCGGCAGCCAGGTAGCGCTCGAACACGAACCCCGGCGTCGCGCCGCGCGCGAAGAGACGAAAGCCGGGTGGCGGCGGGCGTCTGCGCGGGCGCAGATCCCTGGAGTAGCCGAGCACGTCGATCTCGCTCACCGTGACGGCTCCACCCAGAACGCGTCGCGACCGCGGCAGGTAGTGCTCCAGCGGGTGGCTGCCCGTGTTCGCGCCGATCACGGCGCGCGTGCGCGTGGCGGGACCCAGCGCGCGGGCGGCATCGCGCCAGTCCGTGCGCTGGACGGATGTGTCTGCGTCGATCGCGATCGTCACGGTCAGCGAGGCCGCCACGGCGGCGGCGATCACCACCGGTCCCACGCGCCGGACGCTCGCCGCGGCGCCGGCGGCGATCGCCAGCGGCACCCAGCTGGCGATCGCGTTGCGGGGGAAGAAGAAGTCGATGCCGAGCAACGCACCCGCCAGCGGGACCGCGATCGTCGCGAGGCCGATCGCGGCGCATGCGAGCCACCCAACCTGCCGGGCGCGCAGTCCCGTCCAGGCCGCCACCGCCGCGACCGCGACGGCCGGCACGGCGGCGATCGCTCCGAGAGCCGCGGCCGGCGAGCCGTGGTAGTAGCCGACCAGATACTGCTGGACCAGGTATCCGATCCGCGTGCCGAGCGGTATGAGCGGGATCCACTCCGCGTGTCCGCCGCCCGCCTGATGGAGCGCGAGCGGCAGCAGGAGGGCGCACAGGGCGGCGAGGCCGGCGACCGCGCGCGTGACGGCGCGGCGGAGCTCGGGGAGCAGCAGGAGCAGCGCCACCGCCTCCGCTGCAACCGTCACGATGGCGAAGTAATGCGTGGTCAGCGCGGCGCCGGAGGCGACGGCCCACCACACGACCGGTCGCGGCGAACGGCGCACGACGGCCTGCCCGAAGAATCCGAGCGCGACGGCGCTCGTCAGGGCGAGCAGTGCGTAAGGCCGAGCCTCCTGCGAGTACCAGACCATGAACGGGCTTGTGGCGACCAGCGCGGCGGCGGCCGTCCCGGCCGCGCGCGACACCAGCGTTCGGCCCGCCCACCACGCGACGGGCACCGTGGCGGTCCCGATCACCGCCGACAGCGAGCGGAGGCCGACGTCCGTGGCGCCGAAGATCCGGGTCCAGACCCACGCCAGCGCGTAGTAGAGGTACGGGTTGCTCTCACTCGCGCCCACCTGGCCCAGCGTGTGGCCGAGGTCGGCGCGGAGAACGCTGACGAAGGTCGTCGCCTCGTCGGCCCAGAGGCTCTGCTCGCCGAGGGTCGCGAACCTGATCGCGGCGGCGGCGGCGGCGATCGCGAGGATCGCGACGAGCTCCCACCGGCCCTCGAGCGCTGTCCCGGCGAACGCCGGGCTCGCCGCCGGCCGCGGGGGCCGCACGGCGACGCTGGTCACCGCGGCAGCTCCAGGATCGCTCGCGCCCCTGGGACGGCGAAGCGCACGTCGCGCCGCCAGTCGAGCCGGACGGGGCGGCCGCCGGGGGCCGCGTAGCGACGGATCAGAAGACCGGCGCGGGCGCGGCTTCCGGCCGCCCGGAACGGGCGCGGCAGAACCGGCGGCCTGCGCCCGGGGGCCGCCGCGAACCACGCAAGGTCGACCTCGGCTACAGCCACGGCCCCGCGACGAACCTCGCGCGCGTGGGGGAGGTAGTACGCGAGCGGGTTCGCTCCGGTGTCCGGGCCGACCACGAGGCGAGGCACCCGGGCGGGGCCGATCGCCTTCGCCGCGCTGCGCCAGTCGAACCGCTGGAGCCGGGGAGTCGCGTCGATCGCGATCGTCATCGCCAGGAATGCGGCGCAGAGCGCCGCGAGGGCGAACGCGCCGGCGCGCGGGACCGCGACCGCGACGCTCGCGGCCACCGCGAGCGGGACCCAGGCGGCGATCACGTTGCGGGGAAAGAAGAAGTCGTGGCCGAACACCTTCACCGCGATCGGCACGCCGATCGTGACGGCGCCGACCATGAGCGGCAGCCACCAGCGCCAGTCGGGTGCGCGCCGGAGCCCCATCGCCGCCAGGGCCGCGACCCCCGCCAGCGACCCTAGGACGATCACGGACATCGCCGTCGACGAGGATCCGTTGTAGCCGAACACGAACTGCTTAACGAGCAGGTCGAGGCGGGTCCTGAACGGGATCGTGGAGATCCAGACGTCGTGGCCCTGGTTCACCTGGTGCACGGCGAGCGGCACCAGGGCGGCGCATACGGCGAGCACGGCGCCGGCCGCGACCGCCACCTGTCGCCGGCGCTCGGTGAGCACGACCGCGAGGACGACGGCCTCCGGGGCGATCGTGAAGACCGCGAAGTAGTGCGCGAGCACCGCCAACGCGGATGCGACCGCCCACCACCCGACTGCCCTGGGCTCCCGGGTGCGCACCGCCTGCGCGAAGAAGGCGAGGCCCGCTGCGCTCAAGAGGATCAGGAGCGCGTATGCGCGCGCCTCCTGCGAGTACCAGACCATCGTCGGGCTGACGGCGACCAGCGCCGCCGCCGCAACGCCGGCGGCCCTCGATATCAAGAGCCGCGCGGACCACCACGCAACCGGGACCGTCGCCGTGCCGAAGAGCGCCGAGAGCGAGCGGATCCCGGCCTCGGAGTGGCCGAGCAGCCGCGTCCAGCCCCACGCGAGCACGTAGTACAGGGGCGGCGTCGCCTCGCTTGACCCGACCTGGCCGAGGGTGCTCCACAAGCTCGGCCTGAGCACCCTGCCCACCGTCGCCGCCTCGTCCGCCCAGAAGCTCTGCAGGTCGAGCGTCGAGAACCGCAGCGCGACGCCGGCCGCGACGAGCCCGAGCATCGCCCACACGTCTGGGCGCGTCCGAACGGACGCGGCTATGCGGTCAGCGCGGGCCGATCCTGGTCGCGATGTCGTAGTCGTAGACATACAACTTCAGGTCGCCGCCGAAGTGGTACGTCCGGGCCGGATGGCCGAAGCTCTTTGCGGATCGCGGGAGCCTCGTGCCCGACGAGAGGAAGAAGCTCTTGCGAGCTCCGCGCGGCTCGTACCACGAGGAGAGGTGATTGTAGAAAGACGCGCAGAGGTGCTTGAGGTGGGCCCCGCAGCGATCGACCGGGTACGCGTCGAACCGATCCTTCGCGAACCACGAGAGCCCGAGCGAGTACCAGTAGCCGGCGTAGCCCCGCTTGATCCCGGCCGGTCGCAGGATTCGCGCCATGCGATCCGCAAGGGCGGGGCTCGGCGCTCCCGTCTCCAGCTCGGCGCAGCAGGCCCGGGAGATCCCGATACGTGTGATGTGGATTGTCGTGGTGAGCGCGAGGACGGTCACGCCCAGCACGGCGGCGGCCACCAGCGGCGGCCGGGCGAACGTGAGCGCGAGTGGCGCCAGCGCCGCGCCGCAGTAGATCGCGCCCACGAAGTATCGGAGCGCCTCGAACTCGGGCTCCAACGTCGCGTATCCGTTGACGAGGTACGCGGCCAGGAGCAGCAGCGTTCCGCTCGTCCAGTACGCGACCCACGGTATGCGCGCGGGCGTGTAGCGGGCCCGGTCGCGGACCGCGGCGACCGTGCGCAGCACCACCGCGGCGGCCACGGCGACGGCCGCGAGCGCGGCGACCGCGCAGAGCACGCGGAGCGGGCTCGGTGGCTGATAGCCGGGCCTGGTCGCCTGGACGTCGCCGAGCGCAAGGAAGATCCGCCATAGCACCTTCAGGTTCCCCTCCACCTTCGAGGGGTTCAGGATGCTCGGGCCGTTCGTCTTGTTGCCCGAGTGCACCTGGAGCGCGTGCATCACGATCGTCGTCATGAGGGCTACCGCGGCGGCCGCAGCGGAGACGGCGAATGCGCGGATCGCGATGCGACGCCCCTCGAAGCCTGGGTTCGCCAGCCAGGCGGCGGCTCCGGCGATGGCTAGCGGCGCGATCCCGCAGACGAGCAGGAGGTAGTCGGAGGCCGCATTCGTGCCGGCCACGACCGCAACGAGGGCCGCGACGCCGACGCTGCGCGCGCGGCTCGCGCGGCGGCGCCCCGGCACGAGCGTCGTCGCGTAGACGCCGAGTGCGGCCATGGCGAACCACGTCGGGGAGTGCGAGACGAGGTTCGTGGACCAGTAGAGCGCGACCGGGCTGAGGCAGAGCATCGGCACGAGCGCCACGAGCGCGGCGCGGCGACCCGCGACACGTAGCAAGCCCCAGAAGACGAGGCCCACGGTGGCGAGCATCACCACATACGGCACGATGACCCAGAGCTCTCGATGGACGGGCAGGCCGCGGATGGCCAGGCCGAACCAGAGGACGGTGAACCAGGCCAGGTTGCCGAGGGCGGCGTGGTCGCGGCCGAGGCCGTCGAGCGTGCCGGAGATGATCGGCGCCGCCGCCGTGTCGGCGTTGGTGTAGGTGACCCGCGCGAACGCGTTCAGGTTCACCCCGACGTAGCCCCAGTAGACCGCGCAGAGCACGAGCGCCGGGACGAGCAGCAGCAGGAAGGGGCCGCCGGCGCGATCCAGGGCTCCTCGCACGGGCCGCGATGATCTCAGAGGTTGTTCTGGAACGCGAGCTTCGTCGGCGGCTTGAGCTCCTGCGACGAGCCGCTCTGGGGCTCGAAGGCGAACTCCCGGCCGAAGCCGGTGAGGTAGATCCGCCTGCCGTCCGAGATCACCGGGTTGAAGATCCCTGCGTTGAAAGAGAACACCTGGTGGCCGGTGCCGACGTCGACCCCGGTGGTCGTTTTCGTGTCGAGGTCCGCGAAGTACACGATGTTCCCGATGAGGGTCGGCGCGCCCGAGATCCTGCCGGGCGCCGGATACGCCCAGAGGACGTTCCCGGATTGGGCGTCGAACGCGTAGAACGTGCGGTCGTAGCCGCCGATGAACACGGTGGGAGTGCCGTTCGGTCCCGGGCCGACCGCCGGCGAGGAGTACACGTACGCCCCGGTGCCGTGGCGCCAGGCGAGCTGCCCGTCGCGTTCCGTGAACGAGTAGACGAAGCCGTCGGTGTTGCCGAGGTAGACGCGCCCGTTCGCGACCGCCGGGGTCGAGTAGAACTGGCCCGACTGCTGAAACGCCCGGCCGTTGGTGCCGGTGCTCCAGACGCGCGAGCCGTCACTGGCCCTGATCGCCGTCACGTCGCCGCTGTAGTCGCCAAAGTAGAGGTTGCCGTTGTCGTATGCCAGCCCACCCTTGACGGACCCCCCGGCGTGGTACGTCCATGCGGTGCTCCCGTCGCTGACCCGGAGGCCGTAGACCGTCCCATCCTGGGAGCCGAAGCACACGAGCCCGTCCACGACGATCGGCGACGACTCCGAGGGCGCCGACAGGCCGCGGCCCCACAGCCGCTGGCCATCCTTCGCGCGGAGGGCCGTCACGTTCCCGGACATCGTGACCACGAAGATCCGTCCGTGGTCGTACGCGGGGGCGGAGGCGTTGAGGTCGCCCACCTTCTGGTACCAGAGCCGCTGGCCGTCCTTCGCCCGCAGCGCGAACACGCTGCCGTCGTTCGGTGAGAAGTAGAGGACGCCATCGACGAGTATCGGCTGGACCTCGATGAGCTGGCCGGCCGAGAACTCCCAGAGCTCCTTGTAGGGCGGGCGCACGCTGGCGTTCAGGTACCGGGTGCGCTGCTTCGTGTAGCCGTAGATCGGCCATTTGAAGGTGTCGACGGCGGCTTTCGGCTTCGGGGGGGTGACGCCCGCCGTGAACTCGGCGCCCGGGTGCGAGACGTTCCCCGGCTTTTGGAAGAAGCCCAGGTACGCGGCGGCGGCACCCCCTCCGAGGACGACCGCGAGCAGGCCGATGAGAGGCCAGCGTCGCCGCCTCCGGCGGGAGCTGTCCAGGAACACGCGCGCCATGGTAGAACCCGGCCAGGCGGCTTCCGAGGTCGCGCCGCGCCGCGGCG
>JAFAQQ010000099.1 GCA_019246335.1 Actinomycetota bacterium
CGGCGGCGCGGACCTCGGCGAGGACGGGCACCTTCGGGTGACGTACGGCACGCGGCAGGAGAACGAGCGCTTCCTGAGCGCGCTCGACGAGGTCATCGCGCAGGTGCCGGCGGGCGCGTAGCCGAGAAAGCCGCCCGCGCTCCTCAAGCCCGAACGGGCCGCGCCCGATACGTGCTACAAGTAGACGATCGCGATGAGCGATGCAGGCACGCAGACGATCCCCGGAAGCGCCCCCGCCGGCGCCTACGCGCGTGCCTATTGCTGGACCTGGCGATTTAGCTAGGCGTCCGGCCCGCGGCCGCTCGAGGCCGCCGACCGCAGTCCGGGCCCGCCGGACGCCGACATGGCCCCGTCACGGGGCGCCGCAGCGCCCCGAATAGGATTTTCCACCGCTATTTCGAAAGGTTCAGCCGTGCCAACCAGCCCCCCGCAGCGACTCGCGCCGATACGGAACCTCCGCATCGTGCGCGGGGAGACGCTCACCCCGCCGCGGGCCGTCCTAGCCGAGCTCCCGGTGGCCGACGAGCAGGTCGAGGTGATACTCCGCAGCCGCGAGGCCGTCAGGCGGATCCTCAATCGCGAGGACGACCGCCTGATCGTCGTCGTCGGGCCCTGCAGCATCCACGACGTCGACGCCGCGACCGACTACGCCGAGCGGCTGAGCGCGAAGTCCCCCGAGCTCGCCGACGAGCTCTGCTGCGTCATGCGCGTGTACTTCGAGAAGCCCCGCACCACGACCGGATGGAAGGGCATGATCAACGACCCCGACCTCGACGAGTCCGGGAACGTGAACGCGGGCCTGCGCAAGGCCCGCAAGCTCGTGCTCGACATCCTCGAGCGGGGTGTCCCGGTGGCATGCGAGTTCCTCGATCCGATCACGCCGCAGTACATCTCCGACCTGGTGTCCTGGGGGGCGATCGGGGCGCGGACGACCGAGAGCCAGATCCACCGTCAGCTCGCCTCCGGCCTCTCCATGCCGGTCGGCTTCAAGAACGGGACGGACGGGAACGTGAGCATCGCCGTCGACGCCGTCCGCGCGGCCGCCGCGCCGCACGCGTTCGCGGGCGTGGACGACGCCGGCCACGCGGCCACGATGCACACGAGCGGGAACGAGGACTGCCATGTGATCCTGCGCGGAGGGCGCCGCGGGCCGAACTACCACGCCGCCGCGGTTGCCGGCACGCTCGAGGCGCTGCGCGCGGCGGGGCTCCCGGAGCGCGTCGTGATCGACGCCTCCCACGACAACAGCGGCAAGGATCACACCCGCCAGCCCGAGGTCGTGGAGGCGATCGCCGAGCAGATCGCGGCGGGGAACGACGCGATCGTCGGCGTGATGCTCGAGTCGTTCATCGCGTCCGGGCGCCAGTCGTTCGTGCCCGGGGAGCCGCTCACCTACGGCCAGTCGATCACCGACGAGTGCATGGGATGGGACACGTCGGTCGACACGCTCGACCGGATCGCGGAGGCCGTGCGGGCGCGCCGCTCCGGCGAGGCGAGCCGCACCTGAGCGACCGGGGTACATGAGGGTCGCGGTCCTCGGGGTCGGGCTGATCGGCGGCTCGATCGGGCTCGCCGCGCGCGAGGCCGGGCACGAGGTGTCGGGCTGGGACATCGAGGAGGACACCCTTGCCGCCGCGGCGGAGCGGGGTGCGATCGACCGCGCGGCGGACTCGGTCGCGGACGCGGTGTCCGACGCCGAGGTGTGCTTCGTCTGCGCGCCGGTGGGCGCCCTGGCGGAGCTCGTGGCCGCCGCCCTGGCCGCCGCGCCCTCCGGCGCGGCGGTCACCGATGTGGGGTCGACCAAGCGCGCCGTGGTCGAGGGTGTCGACGACGAGCGCTTCATCGGAGGGCACCCGATCGCCGGCTCGGAGGCGTCGGGCATCTCGCACGCGCGCCCGGACCTCTTCCGCGAGGCCACCTGGTACCTCACCCCGACGGCGCGCTCCTCCGGCGTCCTCTACGACCGCCTGCACTCGGTCCTCGTCTCCTTCGGCGCCCATCCGACGGCCATCGAAGCCGAGGAGCACGACCGGATGGTCGCCGTGACGAGTCATCTGCCTCACGTGCTGGCGAACGTGCTCGTGCTGACGGCCGCCGAGCGCGCCGAGCTCGACCGCGCCGGGCCGCGGATCGGCCCGAGCCTGCGCGACGCCACGCGGGTCGCCGGCGCCAACCCCGCGATCTGGCCCGACATCTTCGCCTCCAACCGCGAGACGCTCGCCGGGGAGATCGCCGAGGTCATCCGGGCGCTCGAAGAGGTCGGGTCGCTGCTCGAGCGCCGCGGCTCGGCGGACGCGATCGAGAGCTGGCACCGCCGCGCCGCCGACGTCCGGCGCCGCCTGCTCGACCC
This sequence comes from Actinomycetota bacterium, assembly GCA_019246335.1. Classification (GTDB taxonomy): domain Bacteria; phylum Actinomycetota; class Thermoleophilia; order Solirubrobacterales; family Thermoleophilaceae; genus AC-37. Next base: position 2,351 of record JAFAQQ010000099.1, read on the forward strand.
CAGCATGGCCGGCGGTCCGGTCCACGAGCTGCGCGTATGGGTCCCGAACCGGCCCGGTATCGTCGCGCAGGTGGCGCTTGCGCTCGGCCGCGGCGGGGTGAACATCGCCGACATGGCGCTCGCGCCGGCGCCGGACTTCCAGTCCGGATCGATCACGCTCTGGATCGCCGGCGACGAGCCGGCGGAGCGTGCCGCGGCGCTGATCGGGGAGCTCGGGTTCTCGGTAGAGCGCGCCGCATGAGGCGCGCGTTCGAGCCGGCCGGGCCGCTCCGTGGCCGGGCGACGCCGCCACCCGACAAGTCGATCTCCCATCGCGCCGCGCTCTTCGGCGCGATGAGCGACGAGCCGGTGCACATCGGCAACTACCTCCGGGCCGCGGACACGATGTCCACGCTCGACGCGATCCGCTCGCTTGGCGCCGGGGTGGAGGAGGAGGACGGCACCGTCCTCGTGCGAGGCGTCGGGCTGAGGACGGCGGCGCCGACGACCGGCGGGTTCCTCGACGTGGGCAACGCGGGCACGCTCCTGCGGATCCTGCCGGGCTGGCTCGCCGGTCAGCCCGGCGGCGTGTGGCGGCTCGACGGTGACGAGTCGATCAGGCGCCGCCCGGTGGACCGTGTCGTCGAGCCCCTCCGGCGCATGGGGGCGGCGGTCGACGCCCGCGACGGTCGCCTGCCGCCGCTCGTCGTGCACGGCGCCGAGCTCACCGGGATCGACTACCGCCTGCCGGTGGCGAGCGCGCAGGTGAAGTCCTGCGTCCTGATCGCCGGCCTCCTCGCCGAGGGGGCCACCGCCGTGACGGAGCCCGAGCAGAGCCGCGACCACACCGAGCGCATGCTCGTGCGCGCCCGTGTGCCGTTCGAGCGCGACGGGCTGCGCCTCCGGGTCTCTCCGGTGGACGAGCTCGAGCTGGACGACATCCTGGTGCCGGGCGACCCCTCGTCCGGGGCGTTCCTCGCCGCCGCCGCCTGCGTGATCCCCGGATCGCGCGTGGTCCTCGAGGGGATCGCGCTCAACTGGACGCGCACCGGGTTCTTCCGCATCGCGCAGCGAATGGGCGCCGTGATCGTCGGCGAGCTGGAGGAACCCGCCGCGGGGTCGGCGACCGACGAGCCCATCGGCGAGCTCGACATCGCGGCCGCGCCGCTCGAGGCCACCACCGTCGAGCCGGGCGAGGTGCCGCTCGCGATCGACGAGCTGCCGCTGGTCGCGCTCCTGGGCTGCTTCGCCGAGGGGCAGACGGTCGTGCGCGGCGCGGAGGAGCTCCGCTTGAAGGAGTCCGACCGGATCGCCGGGGTGGTGGAGGGGCTGCGCGGCCTCGGCGCGGACATCGACGCCACCGAAGACGGCTTCGCCGTGCGCGGCGCCGGCGGGCTCGAGGGGGGCTCGCTGGATGCCCGCGGAGACCACCGCATGGCGATGCTGGGCGCGGTCGCCGGCCTGGCCTCCCGGAACGGCGTCGAGGTGGAGGGGGTGGAGGCCGCGGCGGTGTCGTATCCGGATTTCGAGGACGCCCTGGTCGAGCTGATCGGATGAGATGCGCGATCCAGCCGGGTGGGACGGCTCGCCGCGCCGCCGCCGCGATCGCACTCGGCGCCGCGGCGATCGCGCTGGGCGCCGCAGGGCCTGCGCATGCCGCCGCTCCGGCCGGCGCCACGCTGCGTCCCGACAAGCGCCGCCAGGGCTCGGTGCAGTGGCACGGGCAGGTGTCGATCGGCACCGACCTCGGGGGCAGCGCGGATGGCTGCTTCGACCAGGGCGGCCGCCCGGACCCGGGCTCCGGGTGCGACTTCTACAGGCTCGACGTGAGGGCCCCGAGTCACTTGTACCGGGACTACCTGGGCGGGGTGCGGATCGGCATCGGCAGCTTCGGGCAGTACGACCTCGACCTCGCGATCTACGGCCGCAACCCCGACGGGACCCGCGGCGAGCCCGCGGGCTCGAGCGCGAACGGCGCCGGGACGCCCGAGTCCGTGAACGTCGAGGCGGCGAGCGGGGCCTACTGGGTCGTCGTCGTCAACTTCCTGGCGCCGGCGGGCCAGACGTACGAGGGGTCTGCCGCGTTCTACGGCCACCCGGCGCACCCCACGCTGAAGCAGCTCAACCGCAGGATCGGCAACGGACCGGTCAACTACCGCGCGTCGCATGACCGCTACACGTCGCACTCCGAGCCGTCGATCGCGATGGACCCGCTGAACCACCGGCACCTGATCGCCGCCTCGAAGATGTACGAGAACAACGCGGAGTACCTCTTCAAGGTGGGAACGTACGAGTCGTTCGACGGGGGTCGGCGGTGGCGCGACCTCGGTCAGCTCCCCGGCTACTGCACCCAGCCGGGCTACTGCGATCCGCACGACCAGACCCGCTACCGCACGGTGTCGGATCCGTCGGTCGCCTTCGACGACGAGGGCGACGCCTACGTCAACACCCTGGACGCGCCCGGAGGCACGTTCGCGTTCACCGGGTTCAACCAGACCGTCGCGATCAAGCGCCCCGGGAAGCCGTGGTCGAACCCGATCACCGTCCACGACAACCGCGGCAACCCGCTCACCGCGCAGACCATGCTCGACGACAAGAACTGGATGGCGGTCGACAACCACACAGACGTGAGCGGCGGCCCCAACCGCCCGCGCGACGGAAGGGTCGGGTGGATGTACGTCTGCTGGAGCCTCGACGGGACGAGCTCCCCGAACCAGCAGATCGTGCTGATGCGGTCGAAGGATGGCGGACACACGTGGGGAGGCGCCACGCCGGGCGACAACACGCCGATCGTCCTGAGCCAGAAGGGGGTGATCGCCGGCATCGGCTGCCACGAGGCGATCGGGCCGAACGGCGAGCTCTACGTGACCTGGTACGACAGCGAGCTCGACGCGCTCATGCAGGTGAAGTCGACCGACCACGGCACCACGTTCAGCGCGGCGAAGCCGATCGCCACCATCACCGGTGTCGACAACCCGTTCCCAGGGCAGGCTTACCGCAACCTTTCGATACCGACGACCGGGGTCGACCGCAAGGGGACCGTCTACGTGGCGGTCGACTCCGCGAAGGGCGACGGCGCGCCGGTCGCGGCCGGCTACTCGATCGACGACCTCAAGCGCCAGGCGCAGGAGCACCGCGCGGACACCGAGGCCGCCGGCGACGCGAAGGTGAACTCGGACGTCATCCTCTTCAAGTCCACCGACGGCGGAGCCTCCTACACCGGTCCCGTCCGCGTCAACCGCGACCGCACCCACAACGACCAGTTCCAGCCGTGGCTGGCCGTGACGCCGAAGGGCCAGCTCGACATCTTCTACTTCGACAAGCGCCGCGACCCGCAGAACTTCTTCGTCGGAGAGACCCTGTCGCGCTCGAACGACGGCGGCCGCACCTTCAAGGACGTGCGCTTCGACCACCAGATGTGGGACCCGCGCGTCAACCCCCCGATCTCCGTTTCGGGGCAGTTCATCGGCGACTACCAGGGGATCGTCGCCGACGACCGCTTCGCGATGCCGTTCTGGAACGACACCCAGCTCTCGAACCTGCCGCCCCGCAGCCGTCGCTACTCGCGGTGGCAGGAGGTGCTCGCCGCCCGGATCCCGAACGACCCGCGCCACGGGGGGCCGCGCCGGCACCCGAAGCACGAACGGGCCGAGGGGCGGCGCCAGCCCTAGCCATCGCGCTAGCCCTAGCCTGTCGGCCGTGGTCGTGGCCATCGACGGACCGGCGGGCGCCGGCAAGAGCACGGTGGGGCGGGGAGTCGCCCGGGCCCTCGGCTACCGCTACCTCGACTCGGGGGCGCTCTACAGGGCCGTGGCGCTGGCGCTGATCGAGGACGGCGGCGCGCCGGCCGAGCGGGCGCGGGCCGCGCGGGTCGATGTCGGCGACCGCGTGAAGCTCGATGGGCGGGATGTGACCGAGCTGATCCGCGGGCCGGAGGTCTCGGAGCTCGCTTCGAAGATCGCGAGCATGGGGGAGGTACGCGAGGCGCTCCTCGTCAGGCAGCGCGAGCTGGTCGCCGACGGTGACTGGGTGGCCGAGGGCCGCGACATCGGCACGGTGGTGGCGCCGGAGGCCGAGCTCAAGATCTTCCTCACCGCCAGCCCCGAGGCCCGCGCGCACAGGCGCGCGCAGGAGCTGGGGGCGGATTGGCGCACGGTGCTCCACGACCAGGCGATCCGCGACGCCCAGGACAGCGAGCGGGCGCATTCGCCGCTCCGGCCGGCGCCGGACGCCATCGAGCTCGACTCCACCGATCGCCCGGCGGAGGACGTGATAGCGCAGGTCGTGGGACTGGTGCGCGAAGCGCAGCGGCGATGACGGGCGCCGAGCTCCCGCGCGTCGCCGTCGTCGGCTACCCCAACGTGGGCAAGTC